>NZ_CP194516.1:2423401-2726326 GCF_050931845.1 Poriferisphaera sp. WC338 | reverse complement strand
ATCATGATGAATGGCAGGTTTGTAAGTTTACGGATCTCGCGGCATTTCTCAGTTAGCAGGTGATGTTAGATCTATGTTCTTAAGGCAGTCAGTGCGATGCTTATTTGATTAAGGCGAAGATTTGTTGGAAAGACGAATGGTTCGTTTTTCCGAAACAACGTAAGTGTCGTGTGTTTGGGTATACATGCTGTTCTATGGCAATGCCTTTCGGGCAACACTTTGAGAACTAAGAGTCAGATGGATAATGACTGGAGCGCACTTCGGTAAGCGGCACATACGTTGAGTGGGTTCTTTGACTTCTTCTGGAGACGCGATTGATGAAACGTAAAGCATTTACGCTAATTGAACTGTTAGTTGTAATAAGTATTATCGCATTATTGATTGGAATACTGTTGCCCGCATTGGGGGCGGCACGCCGCAGCGCACGCCAGATGCAGAGCAATACACAGGTTCGTGGCATTATTCAGGGTATGGTGGTCTATGCCCAATCCAACAAAACCTATTATCCGGGATTATCTTCAAAAGGAGATATTCTGCATGCAAACGATATTGATGGGCGCGGCTTTCATGCGGGTACCCGGCAAAGCGGTGGTGATGTAGGTAGCCGTATGGTTTTGATGCTTGATGGTAACTATTTTACCGGTGAGTATTGCATCAGCCCGGTTGAAACCAAGACCGAGTGGACGACCACGCAATTTGATATCACAAATGAAAATTATTCCTATGCCATGTTGCAAATTGGTCACGGTGAAGGCGAAATAACATCCACATGGATTGCTTGGGACGATGTTGTGGATGAGTGGCGTGAGACGGCAAATACCACGGCACCTGTGGTAAGTGACCGTAATACAGGGGTAGATGGTGCTATCGCGGCTGAAAGTGGTCATATCAGTTCTGTTCATACAGATTTAGACAGCGGTGAATGGCGAGGTAGTGTTGGCTACAACGATAGTCATGTGGAGTTTGAAAATACCCCGGAGCTTCGGACGAAGTACGGCAAAGGCCGTACAAATGATGCGGATAATATTTTCGAGCTTGAAGGTGGTCCGGCGCCTGCAGTACACCACTTAGAGAATGGCCATATGGTCTATTACAGTACGGATAGATCGTCACGTTGAGTATGGCATTTCATTGTTGGAGATGAGTTTTGTGCCGACTGCTCGAAAGGGCGGTCGGTTTTTTTGTTGGAATAATGGGTGTTCAGTTAGGCAAGGTAGGTGAGAGGGAGTCATGAAAGTGTGCGGGTTTCGTTGAAAAGTATGGTTTTGCGTCGGGTGAACTTGACGGCAGGAGGGCGGTACGGTATTGCTTTACCATGGAACAGAAGATTATTTCAGATGGTATTACTTTTGATGATGTGCTGCTGATTCCGGGCCGCAGTGATGTGGTTCCGGCAGAGACAGATCTATCGACACAGCTTACCCGCAATATCCGCGTCAATATTCCGCTGATCTCGGCTCCGATGGACACCGTAACCGAGAGTCGGTTGGCGATCGCATTGGCACAGGAAGGCGGCATTGGGATCATTCACAAGAACCTGTCGATTGAGGAGCAGGTGCGTGAGGTGGTGAAGGTGAAGCGGAGCGCGAACGGTGTGATTACGGACCCGGTGACGCTCTCGCCGCAGGCGCTGAGTGGGGAAGTGCGGGAGCTGATGGAAGAGCAAAATATTTCGGGTGTGCCGGTGACGGATAGCGGAAAGCCGGATGGAAAGGTTGTGGGGATCTTGACGCGGCGGGACATGATGTTCTTGACGGACGACGCGAAGCCGATCAGCGAGGTCATGACCAAGGATCGTCTGGTGACGGGGAAGCCGGAGACGACACTGAAGGAAGCGGAAGAAATCCTGAATCAGAATAAGGTTGAGAAGCTATTGCTGGTTAATGGCGAGGGCAAGCTGACGGGTTTGATCACGATGCGGGACATTGCAAAGATGCGTCAGTTCCCGCGGAGTTGCCGCGATGATCGTGGGAGGCTGCGTGTTGGTGCGGCTGTTGGTGTGCATCAATTGGATCGCGTTGAGGCACTGATTGCTGGTGGGGTAGATGTGATCACGGTGGACTCGGCGCATGGCCATAGCGGAAACGTGATGGAAACCGTGCGGCAGGTAAAGAAGCAATACAGCATTGATGTGATCGCAGGGAACATTGCGACGGAGCAGGGGGCGAAGGATCTGATAGATGCAGGCGCTGATGCAGTGAAGGTCGGGATCGGGCCGGGTTCGATCTGCACGACGCGTGTGGTGACGGGAATTGGTGTGCCGCAGATCACAGCGATCTTTAATGCATGCAAGGTTGCAAGCGATGCGGGTATTCCGGTCGTTGCAGATGGCGGGATTCGTCAGAGCGGCGAGATCACCAAGGCGATCGGTGCGGGAGCGAGTTCGGTGATGCTCGGATCGTTGTTTGCGGGGTTGGATGAGTCGCCGGGCGAATTGGTGATTCATGGTGGCCGGCGGTTCAAGACGTATCGCGGGATGGGATCGCAGGGTGCGATGATGGCGGGGAGTGCGGACCGGTATGCACAGAAGGGTGTGACGAAGAAGGACAAGCTTGTGCCGGAAGGCGTGGAGGGCAGGGTGCCGTACCGTGGACCGCTAGGTGATTTTGTGTATCAGATGGTTGGCGGGTTGCGAGCAGGGATGGGGTACTGCGGCACGAAGACAATTGATGAACTGAAAGCGAGGGCACAGTTTGTGCGCGTGAGTGCAGCAAGTCTGGCGGAAAGTCATCCACACGATATCACGATTACACGTGAGAGTCCGAATTATTCAGCGGGTGGAATCGGTTCAGCGGGTGCTGATGGTTAGTGTGTGGATGATAGTTGGTGTTAGAAATAAACGGCCGCTCTTTTGGGGTGGCTTTTTTCATTGTGGCGTGGGTGGCTGGGACCGCCAGTCTTGGTAAAATGTCGGCTTGGCTTGCAGTGGGTGCGCGTAATGACGCGCAGGTGAAACGGTGCAGTCAAGATAGATTAGCACGCAGAAGTGCTGAAAGGAAGCATGATGCAATACGTGTATCAAGTGGTTGGTGAAGATGAGCGACTCAATAAGGCACTGAGTATTTTCGAAAAAGACTATGCGCTGATTAGACCAGGTGATGGTGTGAAAGGCGAGAAGCTTGTTTTCAAAGCAGAAGATGCAGGTGAAGGTGAAGTTGGATGCCGGGTTGTTGAGGAAGATGGTGGTATAGCGGTTTATTATAAATGTATGGCAGGGGCGCTACGGGGGCTTGGGACGGTGGCGAGCTTAGGTAAGGAAGCGGTGGGGCAAAGCGAACAGTCTGGATTTAAGAGTGTGGGGATCATGTTGGATTGTTCGCGTAATGCAGTGATGACGGTGAGTCATCTGAAGATTTGGCTGAAGAAGTTGGCAGTGTTAGGTTACAACCAGGTAATGCTGTATACGGAAGAGACGTATGAGTTGGAGGGGGAGCCGTACTTTGGTTATCAGCGCGGTCGGTATACGCAGGAAGAAATCAAAGCGATTGATGATGCAGCGGATAAGCTTGGCATCGAACTGATCCCGTGCATTCAAACGTTAGGCCATTTGGGGCAAGTGCTCAAGTGGTCAAACTACTGGGATATCAAAGACACAAAGTCAGTTTTGTGTGCAAAGGAAGAAAAGGCCTATCAACTCATAGAAAAAATGATTGGGTTCTGGGCAGACGCAGTGCGGAGTAAGCGAATTCATGTGGGGATGGATGAGACGCATGATTTGGGGACGGGGAAGTTTTTGGACAAGTATGGGTATCAAGATCGGTTTGAATTATTCAATGAGCATTTGGACAAAGTCGTGGGGATGTGCGAATCGCGGGGGCTGCGGCCGATGATTTGGTCGGATATGTACTTCCGCTTGGGGAATGTAAATCAGGATTACTATGATCGCGAGACGGTGATTCCAGATGAGGTGAAATCGCGGATTCCTTCGCAGGTCGAGTTGGTGTATTGGGATTACTATCACGATAACGCAGCGTTCTATTCGGAGTGGGTGGAGAAGCATCGGGAGCTTGGGTTTGAGCCGATGATGGCGTCGGGGGTTTGGACGTGGCCGATGTTGTGGCATTGCACGGCAAATACAGATAAAAATGCGCTGCCGAGCATTGAAGGGTGCGCAAAATCCGGTGTGAAAGAGATCACGTTCACGATGTGGGGTGATGACGGTGCGGTGTGTGATATTGATTCTGCATTTGAGGGATTGGTGACATGCGCGGAACAGATTTATGCAGGCAAGGTTGATGAGAAGATTGCTGATAAGCGGTTGCATCATATATGTGGCGGTGATTACAAGCTGTCTCGGGAATTGAGTGCGCTTGGTTCGTTCTATCTTGATGATGCTGCAGAGGGGCAAGATGGCGAACAAGATGCGGGAGCATTGGCTGAACGCGCCAAGTCACAGGTGTTCGGCAACATGATGTTGTGGGATGATCCGCTGCTTGGGATTTACTGGCGACAGGTTGAATCAATTCGTTCTGGGGCGTGGCTGGAGATTCGTGATCGTTATGCGAAGCTATCCTCAAAGATCGCGCGGATGGAAAAAGCGGAGCTTGGCGCGGGGGATGTATGGGCGGCGGGTTTGTTAGCTGAGGTGCTAACGAAGAAGATCAGCCTTCGTTTGAAGCTGGAAAAGGCCTACAAAGATCGTGATGAAGAAAAACTGCGAGAGTTGATCATTGATTGCGCGGTGATGGTGAAGACGATTGAGCGATGGGATGCTGCCTTTAGTGCGATGTGGCACAGACGAAATAAGCCGCAAGGTTTGGAGATGATCCAGATGCGCATTGCGGGTGTGGCACGGCGATACCGCGAGGTGCAGCAACGCTTGGAAATGATCATCACTGGGGCGGTAGAGAAGATTGATGAGTTAGAAGTCCAGCCAGGGGAGATGCTGAGTTATCTGCCAACGAATCATGCGGCGGTAGCGTCGGCAGGTGCATGGATTGTGAACTAATCACAGGTTAGACGGCTATATGGCTATAAAAAAAGACGCTCTATTGAAGGGCGTCTTTTTATACATATGTCGATGTTTGAGGTGGTTACGCTTTGGTGATGGGGGAGGGGGTTGTGGTAGGTTGGATGTTTTTCTTTTTGAGCGCTTGTTGTGTAAGCCGTTTGCCGACTTCCCATGCGGGGCCGGGGAATTTGTGACATGCACCGATGACTTGATCGAATGCTTGGATAAGGTAATTCACATCTTGCTCGTTGATGACGAGTGAGGGGAGGAGTTTGACAACGTCCATGTTGTGGCCAGCGACTTGAGCGAGTATGTGATGATCTTTGAGGAGCGGGATG
Organism: Poriferisphaera sp. WC338; assembly: GCF_050931845.1. GTDB lineage: Bacteria > Planctomycetota > Phycisphaerae > Phycisphaerales > Phycisphaeraceae > Poriferisphaera. Next base: position 2,721,037 of record NZ_CP194516.1, on the reverse strand, counting down.
AGGATGGCTTGCGGGAAGAGGCCTTGATCGACTTTATGCAGGAGCTTCCAGCCGACTTTGAGTTTGAGTGATTTGGGTGGGCCGAATTCTAGGGCAATCATGAGCCCTTTGCCGCGAACAGCTTTGAACATGTCATACTTTTCGGTGAGCTTGTTGAGGCCAGCCATGAGTTTTTCGCCCATGGCTTCGGCGTTTTCAACGATCTTTTCATTTTGTAACACGTGGATCGTGGCGAAACCCGCGACCATGGCGAGATCGTTCTGACCGAAGGTGGTGGAGTGTACAACGCAACGGTCGAGTGATGAAAAGACTTTATTGTGAATGTCTCGTTTGGAGAGAACCGCTCCAATTGGGATGTGCCCGCCAGAGAGCGCTTTGGAAAGCACTAGGACATCAGGCTCAAGATTGAAGTGTTCGACTGCGAACATTTTGCCGGTGCGTCCGAGGCCGGTTTGAACTTCGTCGGCGATGAGTGTGGCTTTATATTTTTTACAGAGTGTGGCAGCGGCATCTGCGAAATCTTGTGTTGCGATGCGGACACCTTTGCCTTGGATAGGTTCAAAAATAAAGCCGGCAACGTCACCTTTGGCGAGTTCGCGTTCAAGTGCTTCGACATCATTGAAGTCGATAGCATCGGTGTCGACGAGGAGATCGCCGAAGCCTTCACGGAATTCGGTGCCACCGTTGATGGAGAGTGCGCCGAGGGTGAGGCCGTGGTATGCTTTTTTACAGTAGAGGATACGGTTTTTGCCGGTGGCGGCACGTGCGTATTTTATGGCGGTTTCGCAGCCTTCGGCACCGGAGTTACAGAAGTAAACAGTATCGAGGTTGCCGGGGGCGATGTCGATGAGTTTGGCGGCAAGTAGTCCGGAGGTTCGGGAGGGGCCGAACTTGGGAAGGTTGGGCAAGTTGAGATCCATCGTCTGCTTGATCGCGTCACGAACGACAGGATGGTTGCGGCCAACACCGAAGACGCCGAAACCAGAGAGGCAGTCAAGGTAGCGGTTGTCTTGGTCATCCCAGAGGTATTGCGCTTCGCCTCGTGTATAGCGAACATCGTAGCCGAGGACCTTGAGGACCTTGGCGTACGCAGGGTTGATGTGCTGCTCAATAAGTTTGAGCGGCGGTTCAGCATCCTGTTGCTGTATAAGTTCACTTAAATTAAGAGGTTGGCAATGCATGGGGGGATCGTCCTGAAAATGCGTTACTGCAGGCACTGGGTTAGACTATGATGGTAAGTCGTGCGTATGGGCGGGGTCAAGGGGGGAAAGGGGCCGAGAAAGGGGTTTTCCACTGGTTTTTGCGTGGGGTTGACCAGGGTCGACAGATTGCTTAACCTACGTAGCTCCAGTGAATTCTGGTGATGGGCTTGTAGCTCAGCTGGTTAGAGCGCACCCCTGATAAGGGTGAGGTCGCAGGTTCGAATCCTGCCAGGCCCATTTGACCGTATGTGACAGGTCGCAAGACGTTGAAAGACCCCGCAGAAGCGGGGTTTTTTTGTGGGTGGTCAAGAGTCATGGTTAAGGCAGATCACACAAGTTTTCAGTCGCTATCACCTAACAAAAACACCTTACCCAAACGCCAGTCATCGTTGGTTCTAGCTTTACCATCAAGGCCGACGTGCACAAGTTGGCACTCAGAACTGTTTTCGTTGCATCGATAGTCAAATTGCGTGGGGTCATATCCAGCGCCTGCGATCAATGTCTGGACTTCCTCGCGTGTCGGTAATCTTTGGTAACGGAAGGCGGCTTCTTCGATCAGTGATTCGATCTCCGTAATCATGGGTGTTGCGCGTAGTGCGAATTCGAGTAACTTTCTGTACTGGCGAATATGTTTTTTACGTATGGTTGTTTGGCCAGTCCAAGATCTTTTCGTTCTTTCCCAGAGCCGATCCTCAACGACGTTCCAGGCGTATCTGCTGCACGCTTCAAACTTCCCGGTGATGATGCCGATTTCCTTAAGCCTTTCTTGACGCTGATCGAGGTGCTTTCCCCAAGTATGTTCAAAGACAGGCGATTGAAATAATACCTTGTGCCCGATATCAAGCTGATTTTGAGACTGTAGCATAAGTGACTTAACAGGTGAATCAAAGGCGAGGCTGAGCAAGAAAGCTGCATAGCGGTCGGCATCCTGTTCCGCTTCTAGTTGTGTCGTGTAAGTATCCTTTTCTATTACGGCATGTCCAAGCTCATGTGCAATGATGAAGAGAAGTAACGCACTGAATCTCTCTTCCGTCTTCGCGACCGACATGGTGATATTGACCCAATGAAACCACTCGTTGGCGCCATCTCTGGTTAGGAATGTGGACCACGCTCCGCCGGCAGGTTTTTTTTTCAGGCTTGCTCTGAGCAAGACCATGCCGCGAGCAATATCCAGATCTGAGAGCGAATCAACTGAAGCATAGGTTCGCTCGTGATCAGGTTCTTGGTCGTTGAGCGGCGTCTCATCGGACTCAGACGGGAAGAGATCAAAGAAACTCAATCCGGTGTCGGGTGATTCAAGCTCCTCGCCGTTGAGGGCTTTGAGTACGGACTGGCCGAGTTCTGCTTCACGGATATCAGGGCACACGGTGGCGATGTAGGATAGACGCAGGTGCTCCACATGCATCTGTAACTCATTCGCCTGTTCGTTCCAGTACACACCGACAGGGCCGGTGTCGACGAATATTACTTTTGGTTTAAAGTCACGCCTCAGCGGCACGCCGATGAACCGCGAGATATCCTCGTCATACTTTTTGTGTGTTGCCACAAGGGTTTTCGCATAATTTTTGAATTGTTTGAGTATGGGGTTTGCATCATCGACGGTCAGCGCAGGTGGTTCGCTCTGAGTACCGTCAAAGCCGGCGTACAGGCTATCTGAACTGCGAAAGACGAACGAGTTGACCACGGCCTCTTTCATCTTTTTGGGTGTTGGCCCCGTTCCACAGCCGAGGCTGTGGAACGTGATGAGCAGGATTACGGCCAGATAAAGCGGCCTCAATGCAATGCACCATCACTTGGTTGCACGTTCAGTAGAGATTCGGCAGGCACCTCATTCAAGGTGACCTTCGGGTTACCGGACAAGGCAGGGAGTAGATTGATGATTGCTGGTTGATAGAACATACGCATGGGCTTGTCGAACTTACGGATGAGTTCGAATCCATCATTCTTCTGGAAGGTGAGATTCGTATCGGCATTGGCCAGCGCGGCAAGGCGACTCTCAAGATTAAATCGGGTGACGTCAACATCGGAGAACTTGAACGTGATTTGTGTTGCGCTGATCGCGGACTGGATTACGTAGAAGGTTTCACCGTCTCGATTGAGGAGGGAGTCGCCGAAGGTATTCACGTATTCCTGAATGGCGGCGTTTAATTGTGTTCTTGTCACCTGCTCTTTAATAGCACCTTCGACGGTTAGCTCTATCGCGACACGCCGAGTTCCGTCAGCTTCAAAACCAGCTTCGACCGGCAGGCCGCTTGTAATGAATGTTCCAAACGCATTGAGTCTTGCACCGTAATTCCTGACGCTCTTTGCTGTTGGAAGTGCGATTTTGGATGTTGTGGCATTGACTTGAGCGGTGGCATCATCGACGGGCTGGATTGCACCGTCTTTGATGGCGAAAATGCTGCCGGGTGCGTCGCCTTCAGTGGGGACGCTGAAGATACGCCACCCCTTGGCTGGATAGTCGACTAGACCTAGGCTGTCCGGAGTCGGCAATTTTTGTTGGGCTGGGCACCCAGTACTTACAAATAAAAGAAGTAGTAAGGATGACAGTGAGATAATCTTCTTGAGCATGGCTAGTCCCCTTGTGCGAAGTTAGATGGCAAGATTTCTGATATTAATCTATCATTATTGTTTGGAAGTTGCTACCACCAAACTTAGTGCCATTTCAGAGATATAGCTTTAGGTTAGCTTGATTGCATGTACGAAACGTTTTGTATGAAGATGAAATCAACAGATTGAAGTGAGTGAAAAGAACAAGTCAGTAGCCAGCCATACTCGACTTTACTTCTCTATTCAGCGAATAACAGAGACGATTGCTGGCGGCGGATATGGTTCGATAGGCGATTGAAGCACATTACGATGTTCAGATTAATCGCGTTGAAGCGGATGCAATTCAGAACATACTGCGTGATGAAAAGAATCCGAATGAGTTAAACCGGCAACTTGTTGGATTTGTCGGCACAATGGGTGAGGTTTTAGGAAACTATCGTGGTTGTAAATCACCATTCATGTAGCGGAATATAAAAAACCGCCAGCACCAAACATGATTGAGATCATGTTGCTGTTCACGATTGAAATTGAGAGGCATGCGGACACAGACGTTGCGTGGCATGTCAAGGCATGGGTGAGGGAGTAAACCGTGCCTTACATGCTTGCCAGAGCTCGCACTCGATTTCAATGTGAAGATTGATGATGGCGGTTTAGCCCAGAGGCCACCTGTTCATTGCTAGGATTTCACAGTTTCGGGCTGGTTTGCCGTTTCAATAGCAGCGGGTTGTTTTTGTGTGTTGCTGATACGTTGCATATCGAATTTAGGATTGCGATTGAAATCATACAAGCCGTTCTTTTCCTGGAAGACATCGGTAAGTTGTGTGAAGCAGTAGCCAAACATGTTTGGATGTTTGAGGAGTGAGCTGCACATGCTTTCGATGCGATGATAAACTTCCTCAATTGTTTTGGGTTGTTGTCCATAGCCCCAAGAAGATTCATCAGCCGATTCGCACCACCATGTGCCACCGAATTCGCTGACGAAGAAAGGTTGGCCATCGTAGGGTAAGGACCATGCATCGTTTTCGTTTTCAGGCTTATTTATGAATGGCTTGTTTTCGCTGAGGTTGCTGTAGTTGTTTGCAAACTTCTCCGGATCCTGCTCATAGTCGTGGGTGTCGTAGATATCTGCTTCATTGACCAAGTGAGCGCCGCCGGAAGAATCAATGACAGGTCTGGTAGGATCAATAGCCTTAGCTGCGTAGTACATGCCGCGCGTGAGGTCGTCGAGTCCACTGATGGTGTCTTTGATTGGAACGTGCCAAGTTTCGTTAAGGCCGCACCAGCCGATGAGGCATGGATGGGAGTAGTCGCGCTGGATGATTTCAATCCATTGTGTGATATAGCTTGCAGGGGGATTGATCCTGTCGATGCCCCAGTCGCCGAATTCACCCCAGCAGAGATAGCCCATGCGGTCGGCATGATAGAGGAATCGCTCTTCAAAAACTTTTTGGTGGAGGCGAGCGCCGTTGAAGCCAGCATCTAGCGAGATCTGGATGTCATCGACGAGGGCTTGGTCGGACGGTGCGGTGAGTAGGCCATCAGGATAGAAGCCTTGATCGAGTACGAGCCTTTGGAAGACGGGCTTGCCGTTGAGCAGTACGTTTTGACCCTGGATGGCAATGCTGCGCAGCGCGGTATAGCTTTGGATTTGATCGATGAGTTGGCCATCTTGATCTTTGAGTTGAATGAGTACTTGATAGAGGTGCGGATCTTCTGGTGACCAGTAACGCTGATTATCAGCGGGAATAGGGAGGTTGATGAAGGCGTGCATGGATTGGTCGGTTTGAACATCACCTTCAGCGATAACCTGATTGTCATCGATGAGTGTTGCGTGGACAGTCATACCTTCCTGTGCGAAACGAACAGGTTGGCGGAGGTTGATGGCACCTTCGTTCGTATCTGGCGTTAACCATGGCCGTTCGAGATATGACGTTGGGACGGGTTCCATCCAAACGGTTTGCCAGATGCCTGTCGTGCGATGGTACTCAGCCGCGTGCGGTGCGTATTCAGCAGATTGTTTGCCGCGTGGCATAAGCTCTTTGGTGTTATCACGAGCGCGGACGACGATGGTGATAGTTTCGCCAGCTTTGGCAACCTTTTGAAGATTGCAGGTAAATCCGCACCAGCCACCGCGGTGTCGAGCGACTTCTATGCCGTTGACCCAAACGGTGGCATCGTAGTCAATGGCTTGGAAGTGGAGCAGGGGGATTTGCCCTTCCCACGTCGCGGGGATAGTGACTTCACGTCGGTACCAGACCGCGTTAAGGAAATCGACATTATTGATGCCAGACAGTTCGCATTCAGGGCAGAAAGGAATTGTGATTTCACTGTTAAGTTTGCTGTTGAGCAGGCTGCGTTCGAGTCCACTGTCAGATTTATCTATTTCGAAATCCCATGTGCCATTGAGGCAAAGCCAGTCTTGACGCTTGCACTGTGGTCGGGGGTATTCATTGCGTGGGATTGAAGGATTCACGTTTATTTCTCCAAGGTAAAACGGTACTGCATGGCAATAGCCAGTTGTTTTTACATTAATTTTATTAGTATTGTGATATACGTTGTCTTAACTTCTTTTATATGATCAGGCAGTTTAATTTTCGTTTCGTCTCTCCATCACTGATGGGTCTATCTTTATTCCTTTGGGAAAGTGATATTGCCTCGGACGGAGCGATTACAGTTTGCAGCAATATCTAAAAACATAACGAGCATGTTGTGGCTGGAGCCATCGGGTAGGATGGCAATGCTCGGCTTATAGATGTTGCCACTTTGGTTGTAGAGGGTTTTGACATCCGACCAAGTTTTTCCTCGATTGGTTGTGTAGGCATATTTGAGGTCCATGGAGAGTTTGTGTACGGGTGTTCCAGAGACGCCGGGGGAAGGGCGATCTTCGTCAGTTGCAAAAACACAGACGACGGTGTTGCCGAAGCGGGCAGTCCAAGGAGAAATTGATAGATGCTTTGAGGGTGCGCCGCCGTGTATGATGGTGCGTCGTTTTTTCCAATTCCATGTCTTGCCACCGTTGGTTGAGAATGTGGCTGCGATCAAGTTAGCGTGCGGGGGATTGGGATCGACAGCTTCAAATACTGCCATCATGCGGCCGCTTGGCCATTCAGTAATACTGGGCATGCCGTCACGCGAGAGATTTTTCGGATTTGGCGTACGAGCAACGGTGACTGGTTTGACCCAGGCTTTTTTAGTGGGGTTCCATGTACGCATGGTGACCCATTGGTGGCCTTGGTACCCTTTTTTGTAGGGTGTATCTTCATCATCGAAGTAGCACTGAATAGTTCCATTTTTACGTTGATGAAGCGTGCTTGCCCAGAGTCCTTGTCCGGGCTTTCCAGGTTTTGATTTGGCGACTGTGCTATGGAAGGACCATGTTTTGCCGCCATCGTGACTGATGGATGTTTCAATATTGAATTCGGGGTTGTTTTGGTAATCGCCGCGGTAGCGATTACGGCGATATGAAACGAGCAGATCGCCGTTTTGAAGTTCGATCATGACGCTGTCGCCAAGATCAACATGGTGTTCAGCTGTAGTGATGGTGCCGAGGTCTTGCCATGTTTTGCCTTGATCGGTACTCAGCCAGCACTTGATTGCGGGACCGGTATCTGTGGGGTTGGTTTCGACGGAAATAATGTTGCCGTTACGGAGTGCGACAAAGCCCTTGGAGGCGGGTGCTGTTGAGAAGTCGTTCTCCCATGTGATTGCGGGTTGAGCATGGGCGCGCGATAAGCTTGTGAGTATGAATGAGAGTAATACGAGATGTTTGATTGATTTCAGCATCATTGTTCCATTGATGTGTTTGAGTCAAAGTTCACCGTGGGACACGGATCATTGGCTCTATTCCACTTCAGATTATTATAAGTGAGGCAGGGGGCGGGACCATGCTCGGATTGCAGCAAGTTATTGCCGTAATCCCAATCCTGAGATTTGTTTATTTGTGGCTATTTGTGTGTTTTGAGGGAGTGATTTTTAAGATCAGCATGAATAAAAGTGTTTTTTCGATTATTTAGGGTTAAAATCTGGCATTCGAAGCAAAATGGTATTAAAATCCACCGAGGTATTTTCTTACGTATAATGCGCATATCCTACATTGTGCATTTGGATGGCTAGATGTCTTATATTGTTTGAAGGGCCAGGATGACAGTCACGTTGCCGCAACATGATGGCCTATTGACGGAAACGTACTCGATTGGTGAGCAAACGGTTGAACGTGTTGCTGGGTATGAACAGGTTTCTGCTTTAGCCCGAAAGAATATTACGTTTACTGGGATTTCTGAGGCGCGCGAAGGATTTTGTTTTGTGCGCGAGAAGTCGGCTTTAAGTCAGGTGTTATTGACTGTGAAAGGGCAGGGGAAGGTTTACACTTCTGATGGGTGGAAGACTTTGAAACGAGGCATGGCCTATGTCACGCCGCGCGATGAGTTACATGCGTACTATGCCGATCCAGGTGTCGAATGGACGTGTTGCTGGGTGAGTTATGTTGAGCCGGAGGATGTAGTGCCGATTATTTCGTTGGCTGAGCCAACAGTGTTGGAATCGAATCCACGTCTCCTGTATGCATCCATCCTCGGTTTGGTAGAAGAAGTTGATTGTCGTGGTGAGTTGCATCTGCTTGAGCAATGGGTGGATCTGATTCACGATTATGTGTGCAGGATTCTAGATTCTTGGCGGGTACCGGATAGGCTATGGCATATCTGGGAACAGGTGAATGCGCAGCTCGGTCGGAAATGGACAATCAGTACCTTGGCAAGGAGCGGGCATTTAAGTCCGGAATATCTACGGCTACTGTGTCATCGGCATCATGGGCACAGTCCGATGGAGCATGTGGCGCATCTGCGAATGCGGCATGCATCATCTTTGTTAAAGCGTACAGATTTAAAAATGGAAGCGATTGCGGTGTCAGTAGGATACGACAATGCTTTTTCATTTTCGCGAGCGTTTAAGCGGATTATGGGGCAATCGCCGAATCAATATCGATCACATTAGTATCATGGTGTGGTGGCCATTTCGTTTGATGTTTTTGTAGCATGCTCATCCAATGCGAGGATCATTTTGACCAAGCATCGTGGGATATGAAATGCGCAGCGGACCCATGAGCTTTTTTGCGCGGACATGATCGTATTGTGGCGATGGAGGTACTCAAACCATTCGCCATGGCTTTGATCGATGAAATGTTCTTGGCAGTATTTCCAAAGATTGATGGCTTCTTGGGTGAGGTGGGTGCGGCTGGTGAGTAGTCCTGCAAGGAGTAGCCCGCACATGCTTTCCGCTTGGACCCACCAGATTTTAGTGTCCCAATGTTCACCTGAAATGTTCATAATTTCGGGGCCGGGTGGGCGTGTACCGTCAGGCGTACAGTAGGCGATGAGTCCACCATACTGGTGATCAAGTGCAAGTTTGTATGACCATTCAATCACTTGGGCGGCGCGTTCGGCTCGTGTGGTATCATTGTTCCGATACGCCCAGTCAAGGCAGAACCATGAAGCTTCAATGGCGTGACCGGGATTAAGGATGCGGCAATCTGGATGAGTGGGGAGCTTGCCATCCAGTTGTATGAATTCAAAAAAGCATTGAGATTGATCGTTTGAAAATTCGTAGAGCATACGGTCTGCGGCAGCGTTAACTTCAGGCGTGATTTTTTTAGGATCGAAAACTTGTTGAGCAAGTGTGCCAATGCCTGTGAGTAACATAGAGGGGACTTGCCAACGATGGCCTTGCGGGATGGTGAAGTGGATGCTCTCAGGGCACTGGCCGCTTTGATCGGTTTCTAGGGCGCGGTTGTAAATATTGAGCATGATCTCGGTGTCGCGCACTTTGCCGGTGGCGAGTTGGATTTCAGCGAGGGCCATGAAAATAAAAACTTCAGTGAGGATTGAGATCTTTTTTTGAATAGGATTGCCAGCTTGATCGACGAGATAGTAGAAACGTCCTTCGTGATTCACGCATTTTTCAAGGAGAAACTTGCGACCATGTTCAGCGAAGTCTAGCCACTTGCTGTCTAGTTTGAGTTGGCGATGGAGTGAGGCGAAGAGGAACGCTTGCCGTGCTTGGCACCAAACGAGTTTGTCGGTGCCGGTGACATTGCCTTCACGGTCGAAGCGATGGAGGTAGCCTCCGTGTTTGTGATCGAGGGTGCGCGCATGCCAGAAAGGGAGGATGTTGTTGGTGAGGTGGTCGTAGAGTTCGGTTCGGAATCTGCGGAGGTCCATGTGCATGATCCTGATGGCTGGTTGGAGTAGTTTTAGGGGTTGGAGATTGTTGCGGTGAAGGAAAGGTTGGTGCGGCTGCGTGGCTTGTCTTCGCCGCCCGTAATGTAGATGGTGTTTTGATTGATGGTCATGGTGTGTGTGCCGTAGGGAACGGGCATGGACGCAAGTGCGTGATATTGATCTTGTGTGGTGTCGTATGCCCAGGCTTCGGATGAGAAGCCGTCATCGGAATAGCCGCCGGTGAGAAGGATCCATCTGTTTTTATATGGAGATGCAGCGAGTGTGCGGTTGGGTGCAGGAAGTGGTTTGCCTTCAGACCATGTGTCATTAACTGGGTCGTAGATCCAAAGATCGTTTGTGTTTTCGACTTTATTTGTATCAGAGTTGACGGATGCGCCACCAAAAACGTAGAGCTTGTTTTGTATTGCGGCGATGGCGGAAGTAACGCGTCCATGATCGGGCAGATCAGTGCAAGGTTGCCAGGTAGGATTTTTTGAAGAGAGATCGAGTTTCCATGTTTTGTTGCTGGCGGCAGTCCAGTCGGATGTGTGTGAACTGCCGGTGGTAAAGATGATGGTGTTGTCAATGGTGGCGCATCCGCCGTAGACACGTGGCTCTGGAAGAGGTGGTGCGGAAGTGAAGCCGGCTTCGATTTTATTGAGATTGATTTTGAAGGCAGAGGTGTTGGTGATGAGGCCGGATTGTGAGGCACCGCCAAAGAGGTAGAGATGATTTTGATAGATGGTGTGGCCGGCGTAGGCAAGGGGTGAGGGAAGTGATGGGCCGGGTGTCCATGTAGCTGGTGTTTTGATTGAGGTTATCCAAGTTTGGTTAAGCCAATGCTTGGTATTGTTTTTCCATGTTGTGCCGCCGAGGATTAAGGTGCGGCGATCGTTGGTATTGGCGGCAGTGTGCCCGCCGATGGGTGTAGGGATGGGTGGCAGTGTTTGCCATTGGAGGGTAAACGGCGGTGGGGTTGGATGCTTGACGGTAGTGCAGCCAAGAAAGAAAAGCGGGGCCAATAAGACGGCTCCGCTCAGGAGGATTTTCAGTGTGTGTTGTTTCATGGTCATTTTAATTTTTAATATTGTGGACGATCTTCGCCTTGGTCAAAGGTTTGCCAGACAGACTGATGGAGGCTCCAGGTTGGGTGCCATTGGCCGAGATTGAGGGACGCGATGTGCTTCGTTTGGTCACGATAGAAGCTGGCGTGGCCATCACCGTAAGCAACGTTATATCCCTCTTCATGGTAGGTTCCGCCACCGAAGTAATAGTCGGCAACAATTGAAAATTCTGACGGAAGTATATTTATGAGTTCGCCTCCGTTGTACCATTTCCCGGCCTTGACGGTTTGGTCCATGAAGGGGGCTGACCAGCGGGGTGCCGCAGGGAGAGGAAAGTTGAAGCGAATGCCGCTTGCGCCGGCAACTTCAATGTCTTGGCGATGCATGTAAAGGTATGAAGAGACGTAGGTACTGGGATGTGGTAGCTCAAATAGTTCGTCGGTAGCAATTTGACTTTCAGTTTTTAGGGGGTCTGTGGGGCAATAGAAAAGGTTGAGAGCAGTCATATGGCGGCTGGTGTAGAGTAGCCCAAGATTCATCACAATACCGTCCTTGGATGAGATGTGATTGGATGTACTCTGATTTTGGTAAAGCTCATGATCAAGTCCAACTAGTAGGCGAGGTGGTGTGAGTTGGCCGTAATCAGTTGCGTATGAGCCGATACTTAAGCCTAATTGGTGGAGGTTAGAGAGGCATGCAGCGCGGCGGCCCGCTTCACGGGCAGCGGTAAGTGCAGGGAGGAGGATAGAGATCAGTAGAGCAATGATTGAAATGACGACGAGTAGTTCTATGAGTGTGAAGCCGCGTGAAATGGAGGTTGGTGGTTTCATTTTCAGCATTTCCTTGCCGATCAACTCGGGCAATCTACATGATGTCAGTGATGTGAAACGAGTCTTCGTTCATTCGGTAGAGGCAATCGGCTTGGGTGGTGGTCAATGGGTTGTTATGAGCGGTTTATATGCCTCTGTATAGGAATGTAACTATAAACCGATTCAATGTCAATGAAATTTTGATGAGTTGGGGGTTTGGGGAGTGCCAGTGGTAAGAAGGATAATGTGCCCAATAAAGGTTTATTGGCTTTAAATCGGTGGTAGTGGTGATTAAGCAAGGAGTGATTCGCGGTTTAATAATTAGGTTGACGAAAAATTGAATTGATGTATACTTACAATCATGGTCGATGTTGAGAGTCAAGAAGATGAAGCCCTTAAGGCGAATGCGAGCCAGCGAAAGCATGTACAGATGCGGCGTGTGCTGTCTCGTATGATCTCTAAGTCAGCAGAGGGGGCGAAGCTGCCGACTGTGCGTGAATTGATGCGCCAATACAAGGTCAGCCAGGCGACTGCAGATCGGTCCTTACAGGATCTTGAAGATGCGGGACGCATTCGTCGTGAAGTTGGTCGTGGTACATTTGTCTGTCGCCGCCCAGCATTGATGCGGTTTGTCGATATTGTTTTCTTCGAAGATCTTTCGCCAGAGCAGCAAGCGCAGCACGGTTTTCATTCCAAGATTCTTTTAGAGCTCGGCCATTTATTGGGTGATCGTGGTGCGGGGTTGCGGGTTCATTCGTTGGGGCAGCATTTGGTCGATGCTTCGCTGCTTGAAGGTTTGATCTTTGATAAGAAGATGACGCATGTTGTTTTGGTGAATGCACGCGACATGCTTGCGAGTGAGATTTTAAAGCGTGAAGAGATTGCTCATTTGTCATTGTTTACAGGTGTTGGGGAGACGCTTGTTAATACGATGCAGATCGATAATAGTCGGGTGATGAGTTTAGCATTGGATCATCTGGTGGAGTTGGGACATCGACAAATTGGGTATCTGCACTGGGTGAATGACATTTATTATCGCGATGCAACGCAGCGGCGGGAAGCGTTCTATCGTTTGATGCTTGAGAGGCAGATGCCGTTCCATGCTGAGTGGGTTCAGTATGGTGGATATGAGCCGGAGTCGGGTTATGAAGCAGCGTGTCGTTTGTTGGATCTACCAGAAAGGCCGACAGCAATCGTTGCGGGTGATGAGATTTGTCCGGGGGTGTATAAAGCGATCCGTGAAAAGAGATTGAAGGTGGGTGAGGATGTAAGTGTGGTGGGGATTAATGATTTGACCATTGCGTCACTGATGGACCCGCCGCTAACTTCAGTACGGATTGCTCGGAAGCGCGTGGCGGAGATGATCGTTGAATCATTTGGTCAGATGGCTGGCAAAGGCAAGGCGGTTCCTGCCCGTGAAGTACCCTGTGAGTTGGTTGTTCGTGAAAGCGCAAAGCAAGTTTAGGATCAGAATCATTTTGTTAAACACATAATAGTTAAAGTAACAACTATCAAAATACACACATCTAAAAGGAGAGCGTGTTATGAGGAGAACATCCAGACTAGCGTTAAGTTTAGTAGCGGCATTAGGTTTAAGTGTTGTGACTGCACAAGCCGATGCGTCGATTACTTGGGATTATGAGTACACAGCAGATGTGCTTCCCAATGATGGCAGCCTTGGATCAGGTGCATGGACCGTTGGTGGGACGCATACCGCGGGGCCTAGTGTTTCTGGCGGTGTATTGACGTTGGATACAGGTTTCAATCAATGGCAAAATGGATACATGTTGTACAACGGATCAGAATGGGATTCGGATGATCCGGACGGGACAACCTTTGAAGTTCGCATCAAAGTGGCGGACCGTACCGGTACGCAGCACATCCAGATTGGTAAGCAAAATTACTACTGGGAGTTGCTGGTTAGCAAGGATCGAATTTCTTCTGCTGAATCTGCGTCAGATGGCGTTGCCGCGGGGGGCCCCGGTGTGGATCTGGATATGACACAGTATCACACGATCCGCGTGACGATCAGTGCTGGTGGTACAGGTAGTCGTGTTGCGCAGGTATATATTGATGACAATGCAACGCCAGCGTTTACGTTGAACGGTTTCTTTGCCAATCTTGACCGTATTGTGCTTGCTGATGGTGGTGGTAGTACCTATTGGGGTGCGATGGATGTTGATTACATTCGCTGGGTAAACGGTGAAGCAACGGCCCCCCCGGTTCCAGAGCCAGCTACGCTCGGCTTGATCGGTCTTGGCGTATTGATGTTAACACGTCGTCCGTAGTTTATTATCACGGATAATCGTTTAAAAATAAGGGCTAGGCGGATTAACGTCTGCCTAGCACCATTTCAACCTACAGCTTGTTATGTGATACATTGGAATTGGGGTGCTGCTTGCTTGGATTTTTGGATTGGCTGCTAATCTCGATTTATCTGGCGATTGTTATTGGTGTGGGTATTGCATGCCGGGGCAAACAAGAATCGGCAGATGATTATTTTACTGCGGGCGGGAGTTTCTCTGGGCCGATTGGCAGCGTCTTGGTTGGCTTGAGTATTGCGGCGACGGTATTCAGTGGCATTAGTTTTTTGGCGATTCCAAGTGTGACGTATGAACATGGCCCGGCACTACTGGCGGGTTTGATCGCATTCCCGTTTGCATGGTTTGTGCTTCGATATTGGTTTTTGCCACGATATTTGTCGGAGAAGATTCAGGAGCCGTTTGGGATATTACAGAAACGTTATGGCCAGGCGACAAGGCAAACGGCGGCGATCATGTTTGTGCTGTTGCGGTTGGGATGGATGTCAGCACTGATTTATGCGCCGGCGATTGCGATTATGGGGGCAGCAGGTTTGGGGGATCAATGGTTATGGCCGGTAGTATTGGTGATTGGGTTGGCGAGTACGTTATACACGGTGTTTGGCGGGATTCGCGGAGTGATCGTTACTGATGCGATTCAATTTCTAGTGATCGCGGCGAGCATTATTCTTGTGATTATCTATATCTTTGCTTCGTTACCTGTACCGATGGGCGAAGCGTTGGGCGCACTTGAGCAGCAGCGCAAGCCATTGAATTTCTCGTTTGATTTTACGGAGAAGCTGACGATCTGGGCGGTGATCATGGGGATGATTGTGGGGAACTTGAGCAGTTTTACCGCAGACCAAATGTCGTTACAGCGATACATTGCTTCGGGATCGGTAAGGTCTGCAAGTAGATCGTTTGTCGTAAATGTGATTGGGGTCATCGTAGTTCTAATGTTATTAATAAGTATTGGTGTATCGTTAGCGATGTGGTATACGGTGCAGCCGGATGGTGCGCTGCCTGCGTCTGCGGATAAGGTGATGATGTATTTTGTGGCGACAGAGCTTCCGGTTGGGATTGCAGGTTTGCTTTTGGCAGCGATTCTCGCTGCGACGATGAGTAGTATGACCAGTGGGATTAACGCATTAGCGTGTGCGGTGTGCCAAGATATTGGTGGTGGGTGGACGAAAAAGCTGTCGGACCGGCAGCAGGTTTTAATGGCGCGATGGACCAGCTTGATTTTTGGTTTGATGGCGACTGTGGTGGCTGGGATGGTCGATGAACTGGGTACGATTTTCACGATGTCGCAAAAGTTACTTGGTGTGTTCTTGGGACCACTAATGTTGGGGATGTTCTTTGCGGTTTTTCATGTCAGAATTCAGGGTAAGTGGATTATACTGGCCATGGTGGGCGGTTGCCTGTGTGGATGGGTTGTGATCTTTTCTCCCATTTATGGTTTGTGGGTAGCGCCGATTTCATTTGTAACGGCCTTAGTGATTGCTTGTTGCCCGATTGCGTTTGATCGAACCGCGGGTGCTTTCGGGTTGAATCGAGGTGTGACTTGAGAACATGTCTTGTGTGGATGATCTTATTTGTTTGTTTTATTGCTAGCTCCAGCGAGCTGTCTGCACGGACTGTTTTGCTGGAACGGCAATCAGCTGAATTACGAGGAAATACATGGCGGTTAACTGCGGATCAGAACAAGATTGATCTGGGAAAGATGTTTGGTGATGTGACGCCGAGAGAATGGGCACGAGCGAAGCAATTAAACTTGAGTGTGCGTCTTGATGATGGTGGTGAAGACGATGATTATGTTTGTCGGCTGATTTTGTCGGGGGCACGTTGGTTTGATTTCAAAAAAGATACGAAGAAGATTTCGGGGGGACGGCCGCAGCATGTGGGCTATGAGTTAGAAACGTTATCGACACGGATCGGGACGGGACCGGTGGATGGTGTGCTTTTAGAAGTGCTTGAGATTCCGAAGGGGCGACAAATTAATGTGCGCTTGGATGGCATACAGCTTTTGGGTGCAGATGATAGGGGAGATGTGAGTGGCGCAATTGTGGATCGGTATGGCCAGTATGTTGGAAAGCACTGGCCGGAGAAAGTTTCGTTTGATGATGATTTGGAGCGATGGGATGAATGGGAGGTTGAATGGCTTAAGGAGATGAAACCAGCAGGTTCATTCGATCGCTATGGCGGCTTAATGATGGGGCAGAAGTTTAAAGCGACGGGCTACTTTCAGGTTAAGAAGGATCGTAGGGGATATTGGTGGTTTGTGACGCCAGAGGGGCATCGAATGTTTTCGGTGGGGATTAATGCGGTGTCATTGTGGACTTATACGGATGTTAAAGATCGGGAAACATTGTTCGATTGGTTGCCTGAAGATCATGATGGATTTGAGGCGGCGCAGAAGGGAACGGAGTTGCGGTTGTATACTGCGAACCTGATTCGAAAGTATGGAGAGGATTGGCGGAACGAGTGGGCAGAACGCACTGTGAAACGGATGCAATCATGGGGAATAAATACGGTTGGCGCATGGTCTGATCAGGTGGTGGTGGATAAGAAGGGGTTGCCATATGCGTATTGTATGCAAGTAAAATTTGATCAGGGTTGGACGAAGCTAGCTAAGGTTGCTTCGGATATACCGGACCCGTTTGAGCCTGATTTTAAAGCATATTTAGAGGAGGCGATTCCAGCACGCATTGAAAAGATGAAGAATGATCCGTGGTTATTGGGTTACTTTTTGAATAATGAATTGCATTGGCATGAACTAACAGATGAGAAGTTACTTGGGCTTTTGGGATCGTCGCTTGCAGGGAAAGCATATGTTGAGGAGCTTAAAGAGAAGTATGGTGAGCCGGGTGAGTGGGGAAAAGTGTGGGGGATGAATGTTAGCGATTGGCAGGTGCCTGCAGAGGTAAAAACTGAAAAGCTTAGTGATGAAGGGAAGCGGGGGCTGGATGATTTTCGATATATGATTGCGGAAAAATATTTTGAAATATACAGCGATGTGGTGAGAAGAATTGATTCGAATCATTTACTTTTGGGTGTACGATTCTTGCATGCGCCATCACAACAGCCGCATGAAGAAGTTTATAAGGCAGCAGGCAAATATTGTGATGTGCTTAGTGAGAATCCATATGTTAATGTGCTTGATCAAAAGTATTTTCGAACGCGGTATAGGCAGAGTAAGAAGCCGATGTTGTTGTCGGAATTTCATTTTGGGATAGCGAAAAGCGAACGGCAGCTGGGGTGGGGTGCTGCGTGGACACAAACTAGAGAACAACGCGTCAAAGCACTGGAAGGGTATGTTGAAGATGCGATGACGATGCCGAGTGTTGTTGGGGTGCACTGGTTTATGTATTTGGATGCGCCGGTGACGGGGCGGCATGACGGGGAGAATGGCCAATATGGGTTTGTGGATGTGGTAGATACCCCATATGTGGAGTTGGTAGAGACGATGCGCGAGGTGTCGCAACGTGTCGAGGATTTACGGAAACGAAAATGATCCTGCTGTGGTGTAGATAAACAAGATAGGTAAAGGATAGGCGTGATGATGCAGCAGTTGTTAACGATGTTGTTTGTAACAACGATTGGATTAAGTTTAGTTTTGCAGTGTAAGGCAGAGGTCGGGGCTGGCCCATCTGCTGAGGCGGTGACGTTGCTTGCTGTGGATGATGGGTGGGTTGAAAAGAATGAAGGGATGAGTTTGTCGCTACACGAAGCAGTGCGGCATGAAGCTAATCCTGTTTTGAAGGTACGGGCAGGGAAGCATGATTCAGATCGTGCGGCTTTCAATCAATGGGTGCTATTGGAGAATGGTATTTTTCGGATGTGGTACACAGGGTTTGATGGGTCGACGTGGAGTACGTGTTATGCGGAAAGTGTGGACGGCGTGAATTGGGAGCGGCCTAATGTCGGGTTGTTTAACTATAAAGGATCGAAGGATAACAATATTGTGATTCCTGGATTTAACCTGACAGCTCCATTTCGAGATGATTATGATCCGGATCCGAATCGTCGATATAAAGCGGCACTGGCACGACCATTGCCTAAGGGAGTGGTAGATCGTTGGGAGAAAAGTGTTGGTGGGAAGAAGCCGGGTGTAGGTTCACCAAGTGTGGGAGGGTTTGCTTATAGTGCAGATGGTATTAACTGGACGACTGAAGAGAATGATTTTCCATTGCCGTTAAAGCGTGAGGCGGCATCGCTGATGTATTACCAAGGCAAATATTTTTGCTATGGGCAGATGTCCAATGGCGATTATCCGGAAGTGGAGCGATGGAGTCGATGCTTGAGTACATCCTATTCAGATGACTTTAAGCATTGGAAACTGGCTAAGAAGGCGGGGTTCTATTTCGATCCGAAATATGGTGGGCGGATTCAAACGCATGGAACACTTGGTTATCAAATATACGATCAAGCTGTAGTGGGGGCGTATGGTATTTTCTATAACAACGGGGAGTTGCTTGATCATGAAACGGATTTGATTTTGATTGTGAGCAATGATGGCATGACGTGGCGGAAGCCAGACAAGCATCCGTTTACGACGATTCTTCGGCGGGCGCCGCGTGGTGCATGGGATGGAAGTTTTCTGACGCAGGCGAATATTTTGAATAACGGACGTGAGACGTATCTGTATTATGCAGGGAAAGAATCACTTGCGAACTTATTCTATGGTGAGCAGCAAACAGGGCTGGCGACATGGCGACTTGATGGTTATGGCTTTCAGGCGCCTGCAGTGGGTTGGAAATATACATCAC
The DNA here is from genome assembly GCF_050931845.1 of Poriferisphaera sp. WC338. Taxonomy (GTDB): domain Bacteria; phylum Planctomycetota; class Phycisphaerae; order Phycisphaerales; family Phycisphaeraceae; genus Poriferisphaera. Next base: position 2,702,131 of record NZ_CP194516.1, on the reverse strand, counting down.
CGGTATTTAAGGGCGCGCTCACGAGTAAACCGATTGAAGTGAAGCATGTGGGGCAACAGTTGTATATGAATGTACGAATCAAGGATCTGCCTGGGCACGAGGTGCGTGTTGAGCTGCGCGATGCCGCGAATAAGCCAATTCAAGGTTATGCATTAGCGGATTGTGATCCGATGACGGTGGATAGTGTTGGGTTCCCGATTTCATGGAAAGGCGAATCGTCGTTGGATCGTGTAATGGGGCAGAAGGTAAAGGTGCATCTAGAGGTGAAGGCAGAGAATCCGAAGCGGTGGCAGAAGATTCGCGTGAACATGCCGTACTTTTATGCTGCTTATTTAGATATGCCAAAGTTGTGGTTGGATGCGACGCATCAGGTTTACGGTGGGCGCGGTATGGAACGGATTCATTTTCAAGATCCGGATCGGATGACACTCTCAGGCATTGAGATTTATGATGCAGATGATAACCAGGTAACGCTAACTTCATTAGATGATTCAAGTGCAGTGTTGCAGTTTGAGAAAGCATCGGATGTGAAGATCAGTTTGCCGGGATTGAAGAAATGTATGGTTGGTGAGACAACAATTGAAGCAGAGGATGGGTCCGTGATGGTAAAGACCGATCCGGACGCAGATGTGATTCTGTTTTTCTAAATATTGAGGGCAATCCTAAGGCACGGAAGTGTCAAGGCCAGAGAGTATCTCTGGCCTTTTTTAATTAAACAGTTGTGACAGAGCTCGCTTGCCATGCTTGTGTGTAAATCATACGTGCATCTTCAAGCTCAATAGGACGTGGATTATTTTTGAGAAGCCGTTGTACTTCCAGGGCGGCGACTGCCATTGGCTCGATGGCAGTTTCTGGGATATCAAAATCCTGAAGTGAAGCGGGGATACCACAAGCGGTTGAGAGTTCGCGGACATGATCGACTGTTTTGGTGGCAAGGGTTTGATCGTCTTTTGCGGTGAGGCCCATTGCTCGGCCAATGAGTGCAGTACGGTCGGTGCAAGCGGGCATGTTAAAAGCCAAAACATAGGGTAAAAGCAGTGAGTTTGAGACGCCGTGCGGGATGTGGAACAGTCCGCCGAGTGGGTAGGCTAGGGCATGAACACCAGCGCAGGCGGGAGTACCGAGAACACGACCACCGAACATACTGCCGAGGCTCATCGCTTCGCGTGCTTCGAGGTCTTTGCTGCCGTTGTTGACGGCACGTTCGATGTGCTGAGTGATGATTTTGATGCCAGCAAGCGCGTAGGCATCGCCTATTCCGTGATTGAATTTATTGGTGACTGCTTCGATACAGTGTGTGAGTGCGTCCATGCCGGTGGCGGCGGTGATGTGCGGTGGGAGATTTTTTGTGAGAAGCGGGTCAATGATAGCGAGGTCAGCATACATGAACGGGCTGACGACACCTTTTTTGAGATTAGCATCGACATCGGTAACGACGGCAATGGGAGAAACTTCGCTGCCGGTGCCGGAGGTGGTGGGGAGAAGGATAAGGCCGGGATCGCGTGCGGTGACTTGATCAGTGCCGATGATGTCTGTGAGTGATTGTTTGCCAGTGTGCAAGACAGCGACAAGTTTTGCAGCGTCGAGTGTGCTGCCGCCACCAATGCCAACGACGCAATCACATGGTTGATCTTGCGATTGCGTGACTAGGAGATTGATCGCGTCGTATGAAGGTTCGGGGGTAATGTCATGCGTGGTTGTGATGTGAAGGTTTTGCGCTTTGAGCTCATCGATGAGTGGTGAGATCAGATCAATGATGCCGGGATCGACAAGAATAAAGATGTCATTGTGTTCTGCTTTTTGAAGCTGGGTTGCGAGTTGATCGGCGGCGCCTTGGCCAAAGATAGTTTGTGTGGGTTGCCCAATGGTGATGGTGGTTTGCATCTTCGTCTCTTTATGATGGATCCATGGATGGTGAGCGGATGATGACGGCTTGGATGTTGGTCATTTCTTCGATGGCGAAGCGGAGGCCTTCACGACCAAGGCCACTGTTGCGTGTACCGCCATATGGCATATGATCGGCGCGGAAGTTGGGGCCTTCGTTGATGATGACGCCGCCGAAGTTCAGTTTTTGTGTGGCGAGCAGGGCGCGATCGATGTCTTTGGTGAAGATGGCGGCTTGCAGGCCGTAGTCGCTGTCGTCGGCTTGTGCGAGTACATCATTGAAATCACTGAAGGGGGTGATGCATGCAACAGGCGCAAAGGCTTCGTTAGCCATCACCTTCATATCTGGTGTAACGTTGGTGAGAAGTGTGGGTAGATAGGTTGCGTTGTTGCGTTTACCGCCAATTAGAACGCGCGCTCCAGCGGCAGTTGCTTCATCAACCCAAGATTCGATACGCTCGGCTTCACATTGTTGGATCATGGGGCCAACATCTGTATTTTCATCGAGTGGATCGCCGATGATGAGTTTTTCTGTGAGTGCAAGAAGTTTGTCACAGAAGGTGTCGTGTAGGTGTTCTGAGACGTAAATGCGTTGTACGGAGATGCAGATCTGGCCGGAGTTATAGAAAGCGCCAAGAACACATTTTTGTGCGGCAAGATCAAGGTCAGCGTCTTCGCAGACGATGACGGGGGCATTATTGCCAAGTTCGAGTGTGACTTTTTTGATACCTGCATGCTCGATGATGTGCTTGCCGACTTCGGGGCTGCCGGTGAATGTAACTTTGGCGATACGAGGATCACTGACAAGTGGCGTGCCGATTTTGGAACCAGAGCCGTGAACAAGATTGAGGACACCATTGGGCAGGCCAGCTTTTTCCATGATCTGGCAGAGTAGACCAGAAGTTAAAGGTGTGGTAGTAGCAGGTTTGAGAACAACACTATTGCCGGCGGCAATAGCTGGGGCGACTTTGTGCGCGACAAGATTTAATGGAAAGTTGAAGGGAGTAATGGCGGCGACGGCACCAACGGGCTTACGTTGCCAGAAACCAAAGTATCCTTCGCCGCAGGAAACGGCATCGAGTGGAATGGTTTCACCGTGAATGCGCTTGGCTTCTTCGGCTGCAATGGTGAAAGTATCAACAGCACGCAGGGCTTCAATTTTAGCAAATTTCATTGCCTTGCCAGATTCGGCAGCAATAGTTTGTGCGATTGTTTCGTGTTCTTTTTTAATAATCTCTGCGGTGCGGAGGAGGATGTCTGCACGACGGTTAGCAGGCATAGATGCGATGGTTTTGGCATGTGTTTGTGCGGTGTTGATTGCGTGGTCAAGGTCGGCGAGTGAGGCATTAGAAATAGTGCCAATTTCCTGGCCGGTGTATTTGTTGAGGACGGGGGTAGTATCGGATGTGTAAATCCATTTGCCATCAATATAAAGGCCTTGTTGGATTGTGGAGGAAGTTGTAGGCATGATGGTGTTCCCAATGAGGTGATAGTGAATCGATACTATGACTCTATCGGGCGAAGGCCGATCGTCAATCCGTAATCGCGTCAGGAGATTCAGTTATTTTGTCACACAATGGCGTACTGAGATGTGTTTAAAGGCTACTGTTGGCGGTAAGCGGTTGGGGTTTGGTTGAACTTGTTCTTAAAGGTTTCGCAGAAGTATTGGACGTGGCTGAAACCGGATTTGTGGGCGATGGATTCAAGGGGGAGGGTGGTTTCTGAAAGCAGGGTTTTGGCATGGTTAAGTTTGATGCGGAGGATTTCATGGTTGGGGGAGCGGCCGAGGATAGATCGCATGCGGCGTTCGAGGGTGCTGCGTGAGATGGGTAGGGATTGAGTGAGTTCGTCGACAGTTAAGCCACTTGTTGCACGTTGTCGGATGAGCTGAATCGCTTTGGCAATTTGTATGTCATCAATGGCAATAATATCTGATGATTGCCGTGTCATAACATTGATGGGATCGATGAGAATTGGAGGTGGTGCGGTCGATCCGTTCATTAATTTTTCTAAAAGTTCAGCAGCACAAAATCCGACGCGTTCGGTGTTTAATCTGACACTGGATAGAGGCGGAGAAGAAATATCGCAGAGGAGGTCATCATCTTCGACGCCAACGACAGCGACTTCATCGGGTACTGAAAGTTCAGCACGTGTACAGGCTTCAAGGAGGTTGAATCCGATTTGGTCGGTGACAGCAAGAATGCCGACAGGTTTTGGTAATGAGGTAAGCCAATTAGAAAGTTGATTCTGTTGTGACAGCCAATCAGAAGATTGTTCCGTGGGGTCGCTAATGCTGTAAGTGTCACATGAATGTCCATAAGATTGGATTTTCTCTATGAACCCGGTTAGTCGATCTTGGAAATGCGGATGATAGGTGGATTTGATAAAGCAGACGGCATAGTTACGAAAACCGCGTTCAATAAAGTGTTCAGCAGCGATCTGGCCAACAGCATGATCATTGGTTCGGACGATGGGGAAATTAGAATGAAGTGAGGTTGGACGGAGTTCAACGGTAGGAAGGTTGAGATTTTTCACCGCATTGATCATGTTTTGTGAGTTGCATCGTGTGAGAATGCCGTCTCCTTGCCAATGAGCTAACCAGTCAGGGGGCGAGGATTCAAGAGCGCGACGTTGCACGAAAACAGACCATGGGTTGTGTTCACGTATATAGCGACGAATGCCGCGCAGGTTTCCACGACCGTATTCCCGGGAAGTTTCAATGAGTAAAGCGACACGTCTATGATGACTCATGTTGATAAATGATGGGCTAGGTGTTTATGGTTGTTGGTCTAATATCCTTAGAGGAAACATATTGTTAGTATAAATATTTAAATCGATTATATCTTATGAATGAAGAAACATAGGTTCATTATAAATCAAGATTGATCTTAATGATATGATGAATAGATTTTGCAACCATATGGCGCTAGATATGCGTGGATAATTTGGATCAGGGGGTTAGTGACAGGGGCTAGGGCGAGTTGAGTATGTGAGAGGTTATGATCAAAAGGGGGCAATGGGTTTTTATGACGGTGCCGAATGTGGGGTATTGTGTGGGGTGGTTCGGTGGAAGCGGTGGGCTGTTTCATGTGTGGTGTTTGTGGAAAGGTGCTGCGTTATCGGACATGAGAAAGAGGTAGAATTCTGCGCGAGCTTGGTGAGTATGGAGGGGTTTGGGCTTGGGACAGGGTTGGGTTATCGGGCATGGTGGTTTTGATGCGTGAAAAAGGGCTTTTTATAGATAAAACAGCGAATGATGGTGTTTGGAATGCCGATTTATGTACGGGCGTAATGCTTGCCAGTTTTGCCTGTTTCTTGGGTCATATCAGGGCGAGGGGATTCCGATCTCTGTGCCTTGAAAGAAATGGGTCAGCAGGGTGAGATGTGGTATCATGCCGTAATTTGGGAGGTTTAGGAGAATTAGAGAGACGTGTCGTGGTGTGTTGCAAGCGCGACGACAGGGGCAAACCGGTTTTTTTTAGGAATGACGCGGAATATCTGATGCAGGAGATCTGTCAGAGTAAGAGCGTTCGGGGAGTCGTCGATATGGGCGGGGCGATCATGTCTGAAGGGCAATGGATCGTGCTCCATACGATGAGTCGTCAAGAGAAGGCGGTAGCTGTTGATTTGGCGGCGAAGGGTGTGCCGTATTTTTTGCCGTTGTGCGATCGTGTGAAGTATTACGGTAAGCGGAAGGCGCGTGTAATTGAGCCGCTGTTTCCGGGGTATGTGTTTATGCGGGGAGAGATCGAACAGGCTTACGAAGCAGATCGGACCAGACGGGTGGCGAATATGATCCGTGTGCCGAACCAGGTGGGATTGACTGAGGAACTGCGGAATCTGGAATTGGTGTTGCGGTCTGGCGTGTCATTGTCTTCGCATCCGTTTTTGCAAACAGGGATGCGTGTGGTCGTGACGAGTGGGCCGTTTAAGGGTGTTGAAGGTGTGGTCGAAAGTATGCAGCAACGGCGTTTAATCTTACAGATTGAAACGCTGGGGCAGGCGAGCAGTTTGGAGATTGATTGTTCGCTATTAGAGCCGTTGGAAGAAGTGGCGGCTGCCTGATCAGGGCAGAAAGATTGCGTTTGGTGCTCGGTGGTATGGCAGGGATTTGGCGAGGCAAGTGCGCTTGAAAATAGTGCAGTTGAGGGGGGCGGAGCCTGCCCATAGCGAGCTATGTAAAATAGATTGTGTGTTAGCAAGAGGGTGGGGTGACGACCCAGTTATTTGGATGTGCATGATTGTGAAGGGGTGGTGAGGTTGTTGTGCGCACAAAGCTGAAAGGTTAGCGGTTATACAAGCGATACGTGCAAATGCGTGGGATGCAGTTGGAGATCAATTGATTTTAGTGTTGGGACGCTGATAACAGTGTTACACGTAAGTGATGGAGTGTGTTGTATTGATTGGTTAGGGCAGGGGAAGGGTTATATGGATTAGGGATAAGAGGTGATCGGACTGTGATCATTATGCGGACTGGGCAGTGTGAGGAGAGGAGAAAACATGGGAAAGCTTGAAAAGGGATTTGGCGGGGATTTAGTCATATCTTCTGTTTGTCGCGGGTCGAAATCGTTTTTCGTCCATTAAGCGTTGGAGAAGGTATGGCTATGAAACAGAAAACAACACAACGAGCAAACTGGCAGATGAGTATCGCCACAGCATTGATGCTGGTATTTGGGATGCTTATCGGGACGAGCGAGGCTTACGCATTGGATCAGCCAAAGGTTGAGTTTGATCCAGCGGTTTCATCGCAATATGACCGTGCATCGAATGGCACGGTGAGGTTTAAGTTTGATGGCTATGTTCCTAATGGCTTGACGATTCATTATTGGGCCTGGTCACGTGGGCTCGGCAAGACTGTTCCAAATTGGAGCGGTACATTGTCGAATGGGGTTTGGGCGATTCCTGCAGATCAGATGCGTAAGTTGCCAGATGGCGACAACAAGATTTTGATTGCGGTGAAGCTGTTCAATACTGATACGCAGTACTATTCGAAGTGGTACCGCGTGCTTGGGCAAACGAATTCGAATAATGGCAATGAGCAAAATCCGCCGACTACGCCGGCTTTCGCCCCTATCCCTGATGTTAAGATTGCGGATGGTCAGAAGCAGGTTGTTGTAAAGGGTGAGGACAATGCGGTCAAACTGTCTATGTCTGGTCAGTTGCCTTCTGATTTCTCGATCAATTATTGGGGCTGGTCGCAGAGCTTAGGTAAGACGGTGCCAAATTGGAGTGGCGAGATTAATGGTTCGCCTTGGGAAATTTCATCTTCGAGTTTGGCAAAGCTGCCGATCGGCGATGTGAAGTTGATTGTTTCGGCAAAAGCACCGAAGCAACAGACTCGTTATTTTTCACAGTGGATTACTGTGAAAGAAAACAGTGGTTCAAACGGTAATGATTCGGGCTCAAACGGTTCGAATGATAATGGATCAAGTGGTAATGGCTCAGGCTCGACGGGCTCGGGGCCATTGACTGTTGGTTTTCATAGCAGCACGACAACGCCGTATGCTTTGGGCGATGGTCGGGGTATGAAAATTGATGTGAACGGTCAGCTGCCTAATGGCATGTCGATTCATTACTGGGGTTGGTCGCGCACGTTGAATAAGGCGGTTCCGAACTGGAGCGGCGATGTAAAGAACTCGCCATGGGAAATCCCAGCATCACAACTTGCGAAGTTGCCACGTGGTGATGTGAAGATCGCTCTGGCAGTGAAGGTACTGGGTCAAAATACGAAGTACTACCAGCAGTGGATTAAGCTGACGGAAGCGACCAGTGGTGGTAACGGTAATAGCGGCAATGATAATGGCAATACTGGTGGTGACACTGGTCAAGGCGATAGCGGTGGAGCAGGTAGTGGCGCAACGGCTTTTCCAGTTGTTTCATTTGGTTCATCGACAACACAGCCGTTTTATGAAGGCGATCAACGCCCGGCTGATTTCAATGTTAGCGGTGAGTTGCCAAATGGCTTCTTCTTGTACTACTTTGGTTGGTCACGCACCTTAGGTGATAAGGTTCCAAACTGGGGCGGGAAGATTGAAGGTTCACCTTGGGAAATTCCTGCATCAGAGCTTTCAAAATTACCACGTGGAGATGTGAAGATTGTGCTGTCAATGCACGCATCTGGCATTGACACGGTGTATCAGAGCCAGTGGATTACGATGAAGGATGCTGATCCGGGATCAACTGGTGGTAGTGGTTCTGGAAGTGGTGGTTCCGGTAGCGGCAATGGTAACACTGGTGGTTCTGGTGGAGACAACGGCAATGGAAATGGTAGCACCGGCGGTGGTGGCTCTGGTAGTGGCAATGGTAATGGAAGTGGCAATACTGGCGGCGGTGGCTCCGGAAGCGGTAATGGTGGTGGTAACACCGGTGACGACAGTGGCAACTGGGATGAAAACGGTATGCCTGAACGCCACCCGTTCCTCGGGATCAATACAGCTAGTGTGACGTACTGGAGTGATTCATGGATATTTGCGGATCTCTTCAAGCAGACGAGTTATCGTCAATCATCGCAAGGATGGGATGAGCACTTTGCATTCTGGGATAGTGATGGCAAGTACCCGAAGCCTCCGGCAGGTAAAGACTACATCGTTGAGTACGAAGGAAGCGGTGAAGTACAGGTTATACAGAGAAGCGGCATTAAGATTTTGACCAAGGGTGATGTGCGTAACCTGAAGGTTTACGCAGATGAATCACACCGCGGGTTGACGTTTCATCCGACGTTTACGGAGCGTTTGAAGCCGTTCAGTGTGATTCGCTACATGGACTGGCAGCTTACCAACAATAGTAAGCAGCAGACATGGAGCGACCGAACGCAACCTGATGCGGAACATCAAGCGGATGGACCGATCGCACTGGAGTACATTGTTCAATTGAGCAATGAAACGCAGAGTAGTCCATGGGTTTGCACGCCACACGAAGCGGATGACAATTATGTTCGCAAAATGGCTGAGATGTTCCGCGATAACCTTGATCCGAATTTGAAGATCTATGTTGAGTACTCCAATGAGGTTTGGAACGGCGTGTTCCAGCAGCATCATTGGATCAACGATAAGGGTAATGCGAATCCTGCGTGGCCGGACCATAAGTTGTTGCGTCAGTGGGCGTATGAAGCAGGTCGTGACTTCGATATTTGGTCAGACGTATTTGCAGGCCAAGAACATCGGATCATTCGTGTGGTTGCTGGACAGGAAGGCAATCCTTGGGTCACGAAGATGGTTGCGAGTTTTATCGATGGCCGCTTCGATGCGATTTCTTCAACAGCATATTTCCCTGCCCATATCCAGGGTGGTGAATCAGCGAATGCTGTGATGCAAGAAGCAATTAGCCAAATTGAAGGTCGTAAGGAACGTCGCGTGACACACGGTGATTTGGCGAAGGAGTATACGCAGACACTTGGTAGACCGATCACATATGTTGCTTATGAAGCAGGTCAGCACGTGACGCTGAATGGCGGTAGCCTTGACACACTCAAGGAAGTGAACCGCTCGGATGCGATGTATCAAGCGACACTTGAGAATATGCAATCGTTTGAAGCTGCGGGCGGATCGTTATATGTCGGATACCAGTATGTTAGACGGCCAAGTAATTCAGGTGCATGGGGTTACTTGGAGTATCAGGATCAGCCGGTGGCGGAAGCGCCGAAGTGGCGAGCACTGGTTGAGTACCTCAAGTCAGATACGCGTCTTGAATTGACGATGTTTGATTAAACGATGCTTTCGGATCGATTGATCCGTGCGAGAACTTAGTAGATCAGATCGGCGGTCATGAGTGGCCGTCGATCTTTTATAAAAGAAAGAGTCACTGTGCGATGTTGTGTATGGCGGTTTGCGTAACGTTATTGCAAGATCTTTGGTGCGGCAATTGTAAGTGACGAATAAACGAGATCGTTTCAAATAAAAGCCATACAGCTATGTAGATAGATAAGATTTGGCTGTGTTGGTTACATGAACGATTGATTATTGAGGCAGTTTATCGGTAATGAATCAAGAGGCGGCGTATTCAGATTCAGGAGAAGGGAAAAGGAAGAACGGCACTCCGTTATCGACGGGAGTATCGCTTAAACGCCGCACTGTTGAAAGTGCGGTGACGGTAGCTGGTGGCCAATTCTTAAGTCAGATTATTCGGTTTGCAGCCAATCTTGTTCTCACACGTCTGATTGCACCAGATATATTCGGGATGATGGCGTTGATTCAGACGGTAGTTATTGGTGCAAACATGTTTAGTGACATGGGGGTTGGAGCGAATATTATCAATCACAAACGTGGTGGTGAAGCTTTATTCATCAACACCGTTTGGACGGTATCAGTGATTCGTGGTTTCTTGTTGTGGCTTATCATTGCTGTTGTTTCATACCCCGTATCGTTGGCATGGGGACAAACTGAGCTGACGCCGATGATTATTGTGGTAGGGTTGTCGTACGCGATTCTGCCATTCGAATCTCCGGGGATGCGTGTGTTGTGCCGTAATGTGCAGAACATACGACCTATGGCTGAAGAAATTATCACGCAGTTAGTCAGCACTAGTTTTATTATTATTACAGCCTATTTTTGGCCATCTGTTTGGGTGCTTGTTATTGCGAGTTTAGTTCGTGCATTTGTGCATGTTGGGATGACGTTTGCGATGTGGCCGGGATATAAGGTTTGGTTTGCATGGGATAAGACTGCCATCCATGATATTCTTCATTTCGGTGTATGGATCTTTTTGTCGTCAGGTGTCGCTTGGATTTTGGGTTACGCAGACAAAGCGATCTTGGGTGGGCTGGTTACACTAGAAGAGATCGGGATTTATTCGATTGCATTTGGTCTAGCCAGTATGGGTATACAGATTATCAATAAGCTGGGGAACAACACACTGTTTCCAGTATATTCAAGATTAGCGGATCGTGGTGAAGATGAATTACGCTATGGTACGTTCAAGATTAGATTCGGTATTCTTGCGGCCACGTTACCTGCGGTTTGGGTTCTAGCCATTTTTGGTGAGCAGATTATTGAACTGCTATATCCTGAAAAGTATTACGAGGCTGGATGGATGCTGCGGTTGGTTGCGATTGGTGCTGTAGGGATGGTGGTGAATCAGACAGCTGCTTCAGTATTGCTTGCGAAACGAGATTCGAAGCGGTATATGACTATGCAGTGCTATAGGGCCGTGATTTATCTATGCGGTGTTATTGCGGGTGGGATCACAGCAGGCCTAGAGGGGGTAATCATTGGTATGATTATCGCGCAATGGAGTGAGTACCCTATATTGGTTTGGGCGATTCGGCCGCATAAAGTTTGGCTGCCGGGTCTGGATCTCAGTGCATTTGCAATTTCCGCTGCAGTGATTGCATTGGGTCGATTTTTTATCTCCGCCTAATCATGCAGCAAATTTAGTAAATGGCAGCATTCTTTCTTCTATGAGTCATTCATGTCAATCCTGATTAGCCTATCTTTGTTTGCTTGGATCCCAACGGTCCTGATTTTATTCGCGATGCTTAAGCCGCATCGGGCTGCGATCTGGGGTTTTGTTTTGGCATGGATGTTCTTGCCAGAGAAAGGGATCAGCGTTTCGGGATTGCCAGATATCACGAAGGTCTCAGTTTCTGCTTTTGCGGTGTTGCTTGGGATGCTTGTTTTTGATTCGGCTCGTGTCACGAAATTTCGTGTGAGTCTTTGGGATGTACCTATGCTGATGTGGTGTATGTCGCCAATGTTAAGCTCATTAAATAATGGACTTGGTGCGTATGACGGTTTGTCCGGGATGTTGACTGAGATTTTGACATGGGGTGTGCCGTATTTTATTGGGCGGGTTTATTTAACAACGCCAGAAGTTGCGCAAGATATGGTCCGAATCATTTTTATTGCGACCCTAGTTTATTTGCCGTTGGTGTGGTTTGAGATGGTTTTGAGTCCTCAGTTGCATCGTATCGTTTATGGTTCGCATGCACATCAATTCATCCATGCGATTCGTGGCGGTGGGTATCGGCCACGCGTTTTCATGCGAAGTGGATTGGCGCTTGGAATTTGGATGGCGGGAGCGACCATGTGTGGTATTGTTCTCTGGCATTGCAGAATTATCAAAGAAGTACGATCAGTGCCAATGTTATGGTGTTTGATTGTTCTGGGGTTAACGTTCATTTTTTGTAAAGCAGTTGGTGCGTTGTTATTAGGTGTGGCTGCAATTGGCTTATTTTTCAGTACGATCTGGTTGCGATCAAAAGCTTGGTTGATGGTTGTATTGGCGGTTATGCCGATTTATCTCACGGCCCGTGTAGCTTATGATTGGGATGCAAAATGGTTGCTTGATCAAGCTAGGGAAGTATTCCCAGAAAAACGTGTCGAGTCATTAGGTACTCGAATTAATAATGAAAATGCACTACGTGATAAAGCGATGCAACGACCACTCTTTGGCTGGGGAGGCTTTGGTCGTTCGCGTATTGTGAATGATCAGGGTGAACAGATATCGATTACGGATTCGGCATGGATTATTGTGCTGGGAAGAAATGGTGTGTTTGGATTATTGGGATACTTTGGCGTTTTACTTGTGCCGCTATTAAGGCTTGCTTACCACGTGCCGCTTAGTACATGGCGGCATCCTGTAATAGCACCAAGTGTCGCGCTGGCGCTCATTCTCGGTATTTTTATGATCGACCGATTGTTAAATGCGCAGCTTAATCCGATACCTATTTTTATTGCAGGTGGATTGGTTGGAATGCCTTGGAGTAGGATCCAATCGGTGATACGAATACGGGGATTGCAGCAGGTGTATATGCAGCAAAGAATGTCAAAACCAGAATCAGATCAATCCTATCCGCAGGCAGGCTGAGGGTACTTGGGATATTTGGTCATAACTATGACAGGAATAATCGTATGGTAGATGTAAGTGAAGTGCCCGTGTTTGTTTTATGCGGTGGATTGGGAACACGCCTCCGTGAAGAAACGGAATTGCGCCCTAAGCCGATGGTGCCAATCGGGGGTTATCCAATTTTGTGGCACATCATGCGTAGTTATTCGCATTATGGTTTCAAGAAGTTTGTGCTTTGCTTAGGATATAAATCTGAGGTTGTGAAATCATATTTTTTGAATTACGCATCAATGAACAGTGACTTTACGGTGGATCTAAAAACAAATAATACGACGGTCCATTCAGTAGATCATGATCAAGACTGGGAAGTTACACTCGCATTCACGGGTGAGTTAACGATGACAGGTGGGCGTATTGGTAGAGCTGCAAGCAAGTATCTGGGGGATGCCGAGCATTTTGCGGTGACTTATGGTGATGGTGTATGCGATGTTGATCTTGCAAAAGAATTTACATTCCATCAGCAGGGTTCAGCGATTGGCACAGTGTTGGGGGTGAATCCGCCATCGCGATTTGGCGAGCTGATGCTGGAAGGTGATATTGTTAGAAAATTTGAGGAGAAGCCAGAATTCGGCGAAAACTGGATCAATGGTGGGTACTTCTTCTTTAGAAAAGAGTTCTTGAAGTATGTAAGTGAGGATGAACATCTGGTATTGGAAAAAGACCCACTGATTAATCTGGCGAAAGATGGCGAACTATCTATGTATAAACACAAGGGATTCTGGCAATGTATGGATACGCAGCGGGACCGTGATGCACTGAATAAATTATGGGAGCAGGGGAATGCTCCGTGGATTGCGAAGTAATTAAACGAAACAATCAAACGATTAATACACGAGGATTATAGATTATGAAAGTTTTTGTAACTGGCCATTTAGGATACATTGGCGTGCATCTTGTTGAGTTACTCAAAGATGCTGGGCATGAAGTCACTGGATGTGATCTTGCATTATTTGAGGGTTGCGAGTGGGAGCCGTTTGTGCGTCCGGATCATGAGCATATTAAGGACGTTCGCGAGATTACAGTTGATGACCTGCGTGGTCATGATTGCGTGATGCATCTTGCTGCGATTTCGAACGATCCAATGGGGGATTTGAATCCAGAGATTACCTTGGGTGTAAACCGTGATGCGTCCATTGAGATTGCGAAGAAGGCCAAAGAGGCAGGTGTAGGTCGGTATTTGTTTTCCGGCAGCTGTTCTGTTTACGGCAAAGGCGAGAAACTTGATCTTGAAGAGAACGATGGTTTACATCCACTCACAGCCTATGCCAAATCCAAGATTGATACCGAAACTGAAGTTAGTAAATTGGCTGATGACACATTTTCGCCTGCATATTTGCGGAATGCGACAGCGTATGGTCATTCACCAATGCTGCGTATTGATCTTGTAGTGAATAACCTTTTAGGTTCGGCTCTGGCATTCAATCAGATTCGTATTCAAAGTGACGGTTCGCCTTGGCGTCCATTGGTGCATTGTCGAGATATTGCGAGAGCATTTTGCGCATTCTTAGAAGCGCCACGTGAATGTATTCATAACAAAGCAGTCAATATCGGCGGTAACACAGAAAACTATCAGGTGAAGGATGTGGCGGATTATGTTGGTGAATTGATCCCATCAGCAGATATTGTCTTCACCGGCGAAGTGGGTAATGATCCACGGAATTATCGTGTGAAATTTGATCTTCTCAACGAGTTGCTTCCAGATTTCAAGCTGCAATATACGTTGAAATCGGGTATGGAAGAGTTATTTGCCAAAATGAAAGAGCACGGCTTTAGTGAGAAGGATTTTGAAAGCGATCAGTTTGTACGTTTGCGTACATTAAAGCACCGTATGGGCAAACTAGGTGTGGTTGAGGCTGAATAAGCAGGAGATAGATCATTATGATTTTTCATAAAACACCGCTTGATGGTGCATATATTATTGAATTAGAAAAACGTGGCGATGAACGTGGATTTTTTGCGAGAGCGTTTTGTCGCAATGAATTTGCAGATCATGGATTGGCAACCGAATTTGTGCAAGTGAACAATTCACTTAGTGCAGAGAAGGGGACGCTCCGCGGGATGCATTATCAGCTTGCGCCGCATGCCGAAACAAAGCTTGTTCGATGTATTAAGGGGGCGTTGTATGACGTGATTATTGATTTACGCGAGGGATCGAAGACTTTTGGTCAAAGTTACGGTGCGGAATTGTCTGCGGAGAATCGCAGGATGATGTACGTGCCGAAGGGTTTTGCGCACGGGTTTATCACGATGACGGATAACACGGAAGCGTTCTATTTTGTGGATGAGTTCTATGCGCCGGAGCATGAACGAGGTGTTCGGTATAACGATCCGAAGTTCGAGATTGAGTGGCCGATCAAACCCGTGGTTGTATCGGACAAGGATAAGAATCATGTAGATTTTGATCCAGCGATTCATCTTAAATGATAAGTAATGGTGTGAGAACTATGAAGATATTGTTTACAGGTGCAAGTTCATTTACAGGCTGCTGGTTTGTGAAGCAGTTGCTAGATCATGGGCATGATGTTGTGGCGGTGTATCAGCGGTCACGCGATTCTTATAAAGGGTTGCGAGATCAGCGTATCCGTTTGATTGAAGATCGTGCTACGTGCATTTATGAATGCTCATATGGCAGTGATGTGTTTCTTGAGCTGGTCAAATCAGAGAAGCGGTGGGATTTACTCGCGCATCATGCCGCAGATGTGACGGATTATCATAGTGATGAATTTGATATCGCCCGGGCGGTAGGCCGTAATACGTTGAATACGATGACAATCATGAAATTGCTGCGTGAGCGGGAGTGTGATCGTGTTTTGCTGACAGGCTCTGTTTTTGAACAGAATGAAGGAGCTGGGTCGGAAGGTGGATGCGCGTTCTCGCCATATGGTTTGTCGAAGGGGATTACCTCAGAGATGTTCCATTATTATGGTGATATGTTGGGAATGGTTATTGGGAAGTTTGTGATTCCGAATCCGTTTGGTCCATTGGAAGAGCCACGTTTTACAAATTATTTAATGAAGACATGGTCGAGTGGTGATGTGCCCGGGGTACGTACGCCGGACTATGTGCGGGATAACATCCATGTGAGTTTACTTGCGGGAATATATGCAAAGTTTACGAAAGATTTACCGTATGCTCAAGGGCATCGTAAGATTAATCCGAGTGGTTATGTTGAGACGCAAGGCGCTTTTGCACTACGTTTTGCGAAGGAAATGCGATCTCGGTTAAATCATGATTGCAAAGTAGATCTATGTACACAAACAGAGTTTGCAGAGCCACGTGTGCGGATCAATCTTGATCCGGTGAGTGGACAGGTGGCGGAATGGGATGAATCGGCGGCATGGGATGCAATTGCTGCTTACTACGCTGATGTATATCCGAATCTCGGATCGTAACGCGTTCATATTAAAGAAGTCATTGATGCACGAAAACATTAATCTATTAGTTGTGATCGTTTGCTATAGGGCGGTAGATCTGACGATCGATTGCTTACGGTCGATTGGTGCGCAGATTCACGATACGCCTGGCGTGCATGTTGCAGTGTGTGAGAACGGTACGAGTGAGGAAGCAGCGAAAAAGCTTGCGGATGCGATTGAGCTTGAAGGTTGGAGCGATTGGTGTTGGTTAAAAGTGATCACGCCAAACCGCGGCTTTTCTGGGGGTAACAATGTCATTCTTGAAGAAGCGATGAAATGGGACAATCCCCCGAAGAACTACTTGTTGCTGAATGCAGATACGGTGGTTCGACCTGGGGCATTGAAAACATTGATGGAAGTTGCGAATTCGCATTCTGAAGCGGGAATTATAAGTCCGCGTCTGGAGTGGCCTGATGGGGAAGCACAGATCAGCTGTTTTCGATATATCAATCCTGTGAGTGAGATGATTAATGGTGCTCATACGAGTTTGGTGACGAAGCTGTTTCGGCGGTTTGATGTTCCGATCCCTGTGAGTGAGATGCCGACAGAGCCACAGTGGACAACATTTGCGTGTGCACTGATTCGTCATGACGTAATGGAACAGATTGGCGTGCTTGATCCGGGGTACTTCTTGTATTTTGATGATCCGGATTATTGTCGGCGTGCGCGGAAGGCGGGCTGGAAAGTGCTAAATTGGCCGCAAGCACGTGTGGTGCATTTGCGCGGGCAAAGTAATCCTGTTAAAGAACTCACGGCAAATCTTGGGAAGCGTCCATCCTATTACTATGCGTCCCGGGCACGATACCTTGCGAAGTTTTATGGCCGACCTGGTTTGTGGCTGAGCAATGTGCTTTGGTCGTGTGGACGAATATTAGCATTACTACGTGAGAAAATAGGACGGAAACAGCCGCACGTGTGTGAGGATGAGACAAAGGATATTTGGATGAACTGGTCGCATCCAATGCGAACGACAGGGCGATTGGGAGATGATTCAGCGTGAAAGATGGTCCTGACTTTGTGATTATTGGTGGGATGAAGTGTGCGACCAGTACGTTGCATGATCAGCTTCAGCAGCAGCCGGGCATGTTCTTGACCGAGCCTAAGGAGCCGTACTTTTTCAGCAATGATGAGGTATATGCAAAAGGTTTGGATTGGTATGCATCGTTGTTTAAAGAAGCAAAGGATGACGATCTTTGCGGTGAGTCGAGTACGCATTATGCAAAGCTGCCGACATACCCGAAAACAATTGAGAGGTTGCTTGCTTATAAGCCTGATGTAAAAGTGGTGTATGTTGTACGACATCCAATTAATCGTTTGGTGTCGCAGTATATCCATGGATGGACTGAGCAGGAGTTTAGCTTTGGGATCGATAAGGCGATTGATCAGGTGCCACGGCTGACAGAGTATAGTTTGTATGCAATGCAGCTTCGGCCATGGATCGACGCGATTGGCAAAGATCGTATTCAACTGGTGTTCTTTGATCGGTTGATCAAAGATTCGCAGTACGAACTTGAACGAATTTGTAAGTTTCTTGGTTACGAGGGTGATCCTGTTTGGAAAGATGATCTTGATGCGAGTAATGTGTCGGCTGAGCGTGAGCGAAAAAGTGGATTGCGTGATGCGATCGTATATTCGAAGCCGATGACGTTGGTACGGAAAAAATTTGTGCCGCAGAAGTTTCGTGATTGGGTGAAGGGATTCTGGAAGATGAAAGGACGCCCTACGATATCAGCGGATCGTCGAAGTCGATTGGAGAAAATCTTTGATCATGACCTTGCAGAGCTTGGGGTATGGTTTGGGCTTGAGCTGAATTGTGAGAACTTTAAGCAAGTGGCGATGTCGCAGACGCCGGTGTGGCGGGATGACGCTGAGATTGAAGATGAGAAAAAAAATGGGAAAACAGGGGTTGTGGTGATCGGTCGAAATGAAGGCGAGCGATTGAAAGTTTGCCTGCAATCAGCGAAGCAAGTGTGTGAGGATGTTGTGTATGTTGATTCGGGATCAACAGATGGTAGCCAAGATTATGCGAAGTCGATCGGTGTGGATGTGGTTGATTTGGATATGAGTGTTTCATTTACGATGGCGCGTGGCCGGAATGCGGGATTTGAACGATTGTTGTCACGGGCAAGCGACATTGAGTTCGTACAGTTTGTAGATGGTGATTGTGAGATTAATGCTGATTGGCTTGAGAAAGGGAGAGACTACTTGCAGGCGCATGAAGATTGCGCGATTGTGAGTGGTCGGCGACGTGAGCGGTTTCTTGATGCATCAACATATAATCGATTGACAGATGTGGAGTGGGATACACCAATAGGTGATGTGAAGTATTGTCACGGTGATGCAATGATGCGGATGAGTGTGATGCAACGAGTGGGAGGGTTTAATGAAACGCTTATTTGTGGAGAAGAACCAGAACTGTGTGTGCGCGTTCGGCAACTGGGTTGGAAGATTCACCGACTTGATTGTGAAATGAGTCTACATGATGCAGCGATGACGAAGTTCTCGCAGTGGTGGAAGCGTTCGCTTCGTGCAGGGTGGGGTTATGCAGAAGGCGCGGTGATGCACGGTGATAAACCTGAGCAGCACTGGCGTCGAGAGATGCTTAGCAACTGGGTATATGGGTTTGTGATTCCGCTAGTGGCGGTTTTGCTATCATGGGTGACATGGGGGTTGAGTTTATTGCTTTTTACAGTTTATGTACGGTTGTATATCCGTGTGTATAAATCGTGCATGAAGCAGGGGCATGATGAGCGTACTGCACGGCTGTACGCCAAGTATACGACGCTCGGTAAGTTACCGAATGCGATTGGGCAATTGAAATACACCATAAACCGCTTGTTCGGCAAACAAGCGAAATTGATCGAATACAAGGCCGCTTAGGTTTTGCGTGTACGTATCGATATTGATTGAAGGATGAACGCGATGTTAGCGCTGAATACTATCCAAATCATCTTGGTCGTTATCGGCAGTGTGATGCTGTTACAGCTTGCATTAGAGTGCTGGTGTGCGGTGATTCACGATTGGTTTATTGGTGATGGCAGCAAGAAGGCGGCTGAGGAAGATGGGCAGGACCGTGAGCCAGCAACATTTGTGATACCTGCTCATAATGAGGCATCGATTATCCGTGACATGCTGACGGAATTTAAAAAGCAGGTACGCGAAAATGATCATGTGATTGTGGTGGCACATAACTGTTCAGACGAAACAGCAGAGGTTGCACGCGAATTTAATGTGCATGTGTGTGAGTATGATGCGCCTGATGAGATTGGTAAGGCATTTGCGCTGGCGGGAGGTGTGGACTATGCGAGAGATCATCATTTAGAGAGTTCGTGTATTGTTGTGATGGATGCTGATTGTTATGGCGAGCCGCATGCGATGGATCGACTTGTGCGGTATATACAAAAGAGCGGCCGTGTGGTTCAATCGATTTATATGATGCGTCAGGGTGAGGATGACAACAGTGTGATTTCACAGGTATCGACGTTGGCGCTTTATATCAAAAATCATGTGCGGCTATTAGGATTGAATGTACTTGGTATGCCGGTACAGATTACGGGTTCGGGGTTTGGTATGCCGTATAGCATGGCGATGCAGATTAACTTCCGCAGTACAGCGCTTGCGGAGGATATGCGTCTAGGGATGGAGCTTGCGTGTGTAGGGCAGGGTGCGGTGTTATGCGAGAATGCGCGGGTGTCGGCGCTTTTGCCGGAGAACAATGAGATTGCAGAAAAGCAACGGACGCGATGGGAACATGGGCATTTGGAGATCTTATTTGGTTGTGCGCCGCGCTTAATCAAGTCGGCCATTGTGCATGCCCATCCAAGATTACTATTAAGTGCGTTGGATTTGGCCGTTCCGCCGCTCGCAGTTACGACTGTGTTGACTATTGCACTGCTTTTCGTAGTTGGCGCGATTGGCGCTTTAACTGGTGAGGTGGTGCCGTTTATTATATTGTTCATTAGTGCATGTCTGGCAGGCGGCGGGATCATGTTGGGGTGGATCCAATTTGCTCGAAAAGATGTGCCACTTAGTGTGATCTGGAAGATACCGCGATACGTGGTATGGAAAGTGCCGATCTATTTTAAATTTTTCGGGAAGCGTCAATCGGGTTGGGTAAAAACCAAACGAGACGAAGAAGAACATAAGCAGTAGCTTGCATCGGGATGTTGTGGTGCATATATATCGATGATGCTGCTTATCAATGAAGTTGGATGATAATGAAGGAGCTGGGGCAATGAACAGCAAAACTGGGGTTGATATTTCTATCGTCATTCCTCTATATAATGAGGAAGAGAATGTTGTAGCGCTCTATCAGGAGTTGCGCGACATGATTGACGCGCAGCAGGGTAAGCGATATGAAATCATCTTTGTCGATGATGGTAGTTACGATAAGACCGTTGACAAATTGGTTGAGACGGTTGGCGATGATGCGGGTGTGGTCGTGATCGAATTCTTCCGTAATTTTGGCCAGACAGCGGCATTGGCGGCAGGTTTTAACAAGGCTTCAGGCCGTGTGATCGTGCCGATGGATGGCGACTTGCAGAACGATCCGAAAGATGTACCGATGCTGGTGGAGAAGCTTGAGGAAGGACGCGGCTGGGATATTGTTAGTGGATGGCGAAAAGCGCGGAAGGATAAGTGGATGAGTCGGCGGCTACCATCGGTGCTTGCGAATTGGCTCATCAAACGGCTAACGTGGACGCAAGAGATCCATGACTTTGGTTGTACGCTTAAGGCGTACCGGGCGGAAGTTTTGGAAGATGTGAAGTTGTATGGTGAGATGCATCGGTTTTTGCCGGCGATTTGCAAGTGGCGCGGGGCGCGGATTACGGAAGTGGTTTGTAATCATCGGCCGCGCGTTGCTGGGGTGAGTAAGTACGGTCTGAAGCGGACGATGAAGGTGATGCTTGATTTACTTACGGTGAAGTTCTTGGGTGATTATCTAACGAAGCCAATCTATTTCTTTGGGAAATTGGCGGTGTTTGTGGTGTTGTTCTCGTTCATGTCGTTGGCGGTAGCGATCGTGCAGAAGTTTGGTCATTGGACGGAGCATGGTAAGGCAGTAATGTTGAATGATAATGTGTTGGTGACGTTTGCGGCGATGTTGTTCATGATGGCGATCATGTTCTTGATGCTGGGGATTATCTCGGAATTGTTATCGCGGATCTATCATGAAGCGCAAGATCGCACGCCGTATAAAATTCGGAACACGTTTGGGCAAACCCATGCGGAGGCCGAGGTGAAAGAAGAACCTGCGGGTGCGGGGGCAGTGTAAAAACGATGCCGTCACCGATTGCGCATGGGAGTGTTTGTTTGTTGACGCGTGGGCTGGGGAAGAGCCGCGCGTTTGCAGGGTTGGATGCGGGACAGTGGCGTGTAGTGAAGTGGGGGATGTTGTTTTCGCTGGTGTTGCCGGATGTTGATTTTGCTTTGCGGGCGATGTGGCCGGGGGTGGCGGCGTTTGAGCACGGGATGGTGATGCACAGTTTTGCGGTGGCGGCTGTTTATGGTTTGTTTTTTGCGGGATTGCTGCGGATGGTTTGGCGGCTGCCATTGCTGTTGATGTGGTGCGTGGGGACGGGATGTTATACGGTGCATATCGTGATGGATATGCTGACGCGAGGGCGGGGGGTGATGGCGTTTTGGCCTGTATTTGAAGGGCGGATTGCGAGCCCGATGCCGTTGTTTTATGGCGCGAATCATTCGCGGCCTTGGGCGATTGGGTTGCACATGATCACGCTGGTGACGGAACTGATGTTTGCGGGCGCGATGTGGTGGATCGGCGGATACTTCGGAAAGAAGAAAGTTGAACATGCATTATCTGGTTGATGGACATGTGCATGTACGGCATGGGGTACGAGGCGAGGACGTGCTTGATGTTGCGCAGCGGAATTTTCAGGCGGCACACGAGCGCATGGGAATCGGTGAAGCGCGGTATGTGCTGATGATGGCAGAGACGGGGGACGAGCGATTTTACCAGCGATGCGACAAGGGTGAAGTGATGGGGAAGTGGCGGCTGGCGCGGAAAGGCGAGGCGCGGTTGCGGGTGATGAAGCATGAAGATGGTGGGGAAGTCGGCATCATCGGTGGGCGGCAGCTTGTGACGGCTGAAAATTTGGAAATGCTGGCAACTGGATGTGATCTTCAGGGACCAAGTGAGGAAATGCCGCTTGAATTATTGGCGCAAACAATCTTGGTCGGTGATCGCGTCGTGATTTTGCCGTGGGGTTTGGGTAAGTGGACGGGGCATCGCAGGGAAGTGATTGAGAAAGCGCTGGACTCGCTGGACTCGAAGGATGTTTATCTGGGAGACACACCGTTACGGGAAGGATTGTTCGCGCAGCGGAAGATGATGTCGAAGCTGGAAAACAAAGGGTTTAAGGTGCTGCCGGGGTCGGATGCGCTGCCGATTAGTGATGGCTATGTGCGGACGGGCGCGTATGGCTTTTGTGTTGAAGGGGCGGGCGGCGAGGATTGGTTCTCGGAAATACGAGATGGTTTGCGGGGGGATGTGAAGGTGTTTCGAGGGAGGATGGGTTTATTTGCGATTGTGTGGACGCAATTGCGGTTGATGATGGGGAAGTGGTTTAAGAAGCATGGTTGATCGTACTTCGATAACACGAAAGCCAGGGGAATGTGCGAAGACACATTATGATCTTGTCGTGATTGGCGGCGGGATACATGGCGCGACGCTTCTGCTTGAAGCGGCCT
This sequence comes from Poriferisphaera sp. WC338, assembly GCF_050931845.1. Lineage (GTDB taxonomy): Bacteria > Planctomycetota > Phycisphaerae > Phycisphaerales > Phycisphaeraceae > Poriferisphaera. The sequence goes on along the minus strand of NZ_CP194516.1, from coordinate 2,679,281 downwards.
TGCGCGGGTTAAAGGTGTTGCTGCTTGAGGCGGGAGATTTTGGTGGTGGGGTGAGCGCCCAGTCGTCGCGGATTCTGCATGGGGGGTTGCGATATTTGCAGCAGGTGGATCTGAAACGGTTCAAGGAATCGGTGGCGGAGCGGCGGTGGTTTTGTGAGCATTTCGCGGAGCATGTTCGGCCGTTGGATTGCATGATGCCGCTCTATAACCGGGGAATGAAAAGAAGCTCTATGATGGGCGTAGCGCTTAAGCTGAATGATCATCTGTCACGGAAGAAGAATGAGGGGGTTGCGGAAAGGTGCCATCTTGGGCGATCAAGAATTCTGTCAAACGAGGAAGTGATCGAGCGGTATGCGGGGGTGCGGCAGGAAGGTTTGAAACGCGGCGCGCTCTGGCAGGATGCGATCATGACGAATCCGGCTCGGGTGCAGATGGAGATGTTGCGGTGGGCGATCAGTCTTGGCGGGAAGGCAATCAACTATTGTAAAGTAGATGGTTTTAAATCAGTAGACGGACGGATCGAGAAGGTGATGGCGACGGATCAGATTCACAGTGAGCGCCATGCGTTTGATTGTGATGAAGTGGCAGATTGTACGCTGGGTGGGGCGGCGAAGATGTGCGAACTGGCGGGGATTGATGGGTTTGAGGTGCCGTATTGCAGCGCGTTTAATTTGTTGATTGACCGCGAGCCAATGTTTGAGGACGCGGTGGCGGTGCAGCCGAAGAAGGCGGGCGGGCGGATGTATTTTCTGGTGCCGATGGGTGAGCAGATTTTGGCGGGGACGACACATCTTCCAATGGTGGCGGGTGAAGCGTTACAGGAAACGGTTGAGCGTTCGGTTGGTGAGATGTTGGCGGATTTGAATGATGCGATGCCGAATATTACGGGAGGTGCGTTTGAGCACGGGGATGTGGCGCGTGTGATGCACGGGAAGCTGCTTGCGGCGAAGCGGGGCGGGGCGGAGACGAGCGAGCGGCCGCTGATTGTGAAGCATGAGAATAGTGAAGCGGCGCAGAACTTTACGACGTGTGTGGGGATCAAGTACACGACGGCGCGGGCGACGGCGGAGAAGGCGCTTGCAGTGATTTATGGCGAATATGTGGATGTGTCGGAAGATTTGATTTATGAGAAGCCGGTGGCCGCGTTTGATGTTGATCTGAAAGATCCGGATGCATTTCTGGCAATGGATGATGAAGCGGCGAAGAAGTTTTTGCAGCAGATGCGAGATGAAGAAGCGGTGGTGCGTGTGGATGATTTAGTTTGTCGCCGTACAGATTGGGGGATGAGCAAGATGGCGGACAAGGTGCGAGAGCGATGGGAGAAGTTGATGGGGAAGGATGATGTGAAGGTGAATGCTGGGGGGGATGTGTGATGAAGATTTTGATGTTAGCGCCGCATGCGTTTTATATTGATCGGGGCACACCGATTGATGTGGATATTCTTGTGCGGGCTTTGAGTGAGCTTGGGCATGAGGTTGACTTACTCGTGTATCATCAGGGCGAAGATCGATCTTATCCGGGGCTGCGGATTTTCCGGACGAAGGGGTCGGAGAAGTTGGGGGAGATCGGGCCAGGATTTTCTGGGAAGAAATTGAAATGTGATAAGCAGATGTACGTCGATGCGGTGGCGCTGGCGAAGGCGAACCGGTATGACGTGGTGCATGCGGGTGAGGAAGCGGTGTTCATGGCGATGCGGCTGAAGAAGAAGTTTGGCTTGCCGTATGTTTATGATATGGATTCGTCGATCGCGCAGCAGATGGTGGAGAAGTTTGGGTTTTTGAAGCCTGTTGCGTGGGGGTTTAATGCGATGGAGCGGCGGGCGGTGCGTGGGGCTATGGCGGTTTCGCCGGTGTGTCATGCGTTAGCGGATTTGGCAAGGAAGCATGGCGCGGTGCATGTGGAGACGCTGCATGATATTTCGCAGCTTAAACCAAGTGATCTTGAGCATGGTGATGCGCTTCGGATGCGATTGAAGATTGAAGGGGCGATGCTGCTGTATGTGGGGAACTTGGAGCGGTATCAGGGAGTTGATTTATTGCTGGAGAGCATGGTGCATGTGCATGCGGCGGCGTGTGGGGCGCGGCTGGTGATTGCGGGCGGGAGTGATGAGCATATTGGGCAGTATGAAAAGAAGGCGGCGGCGCTGGGTATTGGTGAGGCAGTCCATTTTATTGGGCGGGTGCCGGTGAGTGGGTTGGGTGGGTTGTTGTCGCAGGCGGATGTGCTTGTGGCACCGCGGACGATGGGGGTGAACACGCCACAGAAGATTTTTCCGTATATGCATACGGGCAAGCCGGTGGTGGTGACGGATCTGCCGACACATACGCAGCTGCTTGATGATGAGGTGGTGGCACTTGGAGAAGCGGAACCGCGAGGTTTTGCGAAGGCGATCATCGATCTGGTGAATGATCCAGCAAAGCAAAAGCAGTTGGGCGAAGCGGGGCGGCGGTTTGTGGAAGAAAACCACACGTACCCGGCTCATCTGGAGCGGGTACGGCAGCTTTATGATTATGTCGCGGGGCGGCTGTCAGTTGAGACGGTAGCGGGGCAGGCGTCCATTGGTTAATGGGTATGCGGGGCAAGTGATATGACGGCAGGTATGATGCCACATGGGAAGAGCACGATGAATGATGAAGTAACATCATCTGAGCAACAACCGAAGCTGCGTAAGGCGCATGATCTGATCACTGATGAGAAAATGGGTGCGCTGACGAAGTACAAGCGGCTGATCGTTGGCAGCGATCGCTTGTGGGATTTGCTGCGGTATGAGTTGTATGCGTGTTGGCTAGGTGCGCTGCCGGGGGCGATGGGTGTGGTGATGCGGAAGAAGTTACTGCCGCAGATTATGAAGGCATGTGGTCGGGGGGTGCTGTTTAGCCGAGGGGTGACGTTGCGTAATCCGTTTAAGATGCAGATGGGGGATGATTGCGTGATTGCGGATGAGGTGATCCTTGATGCACGGACGGATGGGGATGTGGGGATGGTGTTTGGCGATCAGGTGATGATCGGGCAGCGGGCGCTGATTGCGTGTAAGGGTGGTCGGGTTGAGATTGGTGATCGCGTGGGGATTGGGCGGAGCTGCGAGATGGTGGCGCTCGGGGAGAATGTGATTCGAATTGAGGAAGATGTGATGTTGGGACCGGGCGTGAATCTGGCGCTGACGCAGTATCATTTTGATGATGTAGAGAAGCCGATCAGCAAGCAGGGGTACAGCTTGAAGGGTGGAAATACGATCGGGCAGGGTGCGTGGCTGGGCGCGAATGTGCTGGTGATGGATGGTGTCACGATTGGCAAGCATGCGATAGTGGCGTCGGGGGCGGTGGTGACGCAGGACATTCCGGATTATGCGATTGCGGTGGGCATGCCGGCGAAGGTACTGCGTGACCGGCGCGACAAGCCGGTGGATGAACAGGAAAGTTAAACTGGGAAGTGCTGTAGGGCTAGGTGTTTTGTAGGGGTTTATGTGTCCGTCAAAATCATAAGCAATGCGTTAAATAGCCTTTAAAATGCACAACAAATCAAAAAGGAGTTGGCTGCAAGGACTTTGTGAGTTATCATTGAATCATCTCAAGATCGATGGAGGGGGTGCGAAGATTCTTTTTCCACCCTTCGATCGTTATGTTGGTGATGTACATCTAGCTATGGCGTAACACGTGCGAGAATTCGCTTGGCTGCTCAGAGTGCATCATTTCAGGATGAAAAGAAGGCACGGGAGATGATTCATATGAAGGCACTTTTTGCCGCTGGTCTGATTGCAACCGGTTTGGGCGTCGCAAGTCATGCATCAGCTGATCCTCTGAAGATTTTAACAGTGGGTGATTCGATCACCGCAGGTGTGGGTTCAACCCATGGTGCGGGTTATCGTCTTCCGCTACAGAATTTACTGCTTGGTGCGGGCGTGGATTTTGAATTTGTTGGTACGCAGAGTGGTCCGGGCACACCCGTGCCAACACTGAGTAATAGCTCGCCAATGCAGACCGCGCATGAAGGCTACCCCGGTGCGAGAATCAATGCTGGTTCGAATTCTCTTTTTGATCATCTTGGTTTTGACTGGGTGTCGAATGCCCCAGTGACAGATAATACCGTATTTGATACGCTTGCCGCCAATGGCGACACACCTGACGTGATTCTGCTGATGATTGGGACCAACGATTTCAATCCCACAACGAGCACAAACATCAATCCGCAGCATTTTGCACTTAGGCAGCTTTTGATGGGGCTCGAAGCGGAGCTTTCAGATCCTGCTTATGCCAACACGAAGCTGCTTATTGCTCAGATCATCGACAAGCCTGGGGCATTGAATAACGGCAGTTCGGAAGCGGACAAAGACAAAGTTCGTATTGGCAATGACAACATTGATACTTTCAACAACACCATTATGCCGAATGAAATCGCTGGTCGCAGCACGGCTTTCCAAAATGCGACAACAATGATTGCGATGCCAACGGTTGCTCAATGGGTCACTGATATCAATTACCTTTCAGGCGGCAATCCTGAAACTACTCAGATTGCCAATCTGACTTACATGGATCCAGATGGCATCCATCCGAATGACACGGGTTACAACGTCATGGCCCAAACTTGGTTTGGTGCAATTGACAGTATTGGATTAATTCCGGAACCCGGTACCGCGGTTCTCTTGATGGCGGGTACGATGCTTCTTGCGAGTCGACGTAAAAAAATCGTCTAACGCAAGATTCAACCTTCATGCGACATATTTATTGCGACACACCTGTATTCAAATACGGGTGTGTTGTAGTATGGCATTTTTCATATTTGGCACATTTCGCCAATGTCAATGGTCATGATGCTGTATTAACAGCGGGTACCACGGGGCCTTAACAAAATCATGGGTCGAGCAAAGACAGGATTCAAATATGCGATCCGTATCGCGGTCACGCTGTTCATCTTGCTGATTGTGTTTCACCAAGTGGATTTCAGCGGGTTCATGGCGCTCTTCAAGAAGATCGTGTGGATCTATCTGCCTGCGGTGTTGCTTCTTGCGACGTGCAATCGGTTCTTGATGGCATGGCGATTGCGCGTTCTGCTTAGTGATCATTCTGGAATACGCGGCTACTTTCGGCTTGTACGCATCGTCTTTCTCAGCGGCTTCATCGGGATGATCGTGCCGGGAGGTGTGGGTATTGATGCGATGCGATTGTATTATCTCAAGCAACAGCATGGCTTTGCCTCCGGTGCTTCGGCGGTACTTGCTGACCGTATGATCGGTGTTTTGTCCATGACCATGGTGTCGGTTATTGGGGGGCTTGCGACTTGGCAATACATCGATAATCACGCGGTGCTATGGAGTATTTTGGGATTCAGTCTGCTTATTTGGATCGCGATAGCTTTATTGCTTTGGCGGCCCAGTTTCGATCTTATTCATGCGATCACAGGCCGTCTAGTGGCCGTCGGTGGTGGTGATCAAACACGTATCGGTAAGATCGTCCATAAGTTGATGGGCAAGCTTTCAGAAGTACATACATCATTACTTGAGATGATGCGTCGACCGGCTGTGCTGTTCCGTGTATATGGGATTGCCATGTTGATGCTGGCGATGCGTGTGGCGGTTGTGATACTTTTGTTCCGTTGTTTTCATGAGCAACTGCCGGTAGGATTAGCGGCTGCTTTTGTGCCGATGGTGTTTTTGCTGATTCTGATGCCGATCTCATTCTTCGGTATCGGCGTTAACGAAGGGGCATATGTTTTCTTCTTCGGACAGATCGGAATTGCACCAGAAGTTGCATTGGCAGCGTCACTGTTGAGTCATTTAGTGGTGCAAAGTGTTCAGATTGGTGGTGGGGTGGCTTGCCTGTTTTTTGGGCCGAAAATTTCTATCGATCAATCGACACAAAACAAGATATCTACGGGGCAAGATGAGAATGCATCGCTTGCGACGACTGCAGGTATGTGTGTTAAATCATCACATGATTGATTTTGGATAAGTATGATGAAGGAAGTTCGGGGAGTATGTTAGAGCAAGACCTTACAACAATAGCCACGCCAACGGCAGCAGAATCTACCTCGCCCAGACATGCTGGGCTTAAGGTACTTCTATTGTTGATGATTACCGCTTTCGGGTTTGGTTTACGCGTGTACAAAATTGACCAGCCCTCGATGTGGGTGGATGAGTTGTTCTCGATCAAGTGGAGCAAGGCTTATGTTGATGGCCATGTGGGTGCTCGGCCACTAGCTTATCTTCCTACTGTCATAGGCTTATGGACAGATGGTGTTGATTTTGATCAGCTTGATCAAGAGAAACCGGAAGCATGGCAATCACTCGGTGTAACCGAATATGGTGCACGTATGCCTTCTGCGATTATTGGTGGATTGTCACTGCTTATTCTTGGTTTTGCGGTCTGGCGAACTTTTGGTGCAACCACTGCACTGATCAGTATGCTTTTACTTGCTGTAGCGCCGTGGCACTTATGGTCATCGCAGATTGCGCGTTTTTATGCGCTGCAATTCCTTTTCTATAACCTTTGTTTCGTTTTTTATATCGATGCGACCAAAAATAATCGACGGGAGAGTTTCTTCCTCGTCGCGATCTGCCTCATTGCTGCTTTTGCTTCACAACTAACATCACTGATGATTCTCACGATTTTCGGTCTTGATTGGCTCTTGAATCTTCGAGCTAAAAACTCAGTACGTTGGGGACGATGGGGGTGGGCTTGTTTATTCATCGCAACCGCGGTTTGCATGCTCTGGTGGTTCAGTGATTTTATCCTACATACTGAGAACACGACCAAGTTCAAAGGCAATAACCAGTCGGTGAAGGCACTTCTCTTCGGTTTGCCTTATATGGTCGGTGTACCCTTGGCTGGTTTTGCAATCTTTAGCGGATTCTGGCTGCTTAAAACGAATCGAAGACTTGCAATATTGCTTGCACTTGGTGTGATCATGCCGTTGTGTGTGATGGTCAGCTTCAAGTTCATTGACTATGACGTCCACATACGGTACATGATGATCTCGTTATTCAGTTGGTTGTTACTTGTGACATTGGGATTGATTGAGGTTTATCGAAAACTCAGGCCACATGTTGGTACCGCGCTGGCGATCGCGCCTTTGATCGCATTGCTTGCGGCGAGTGGGTTGGCGGTGAATGCGTACTATACTGGTGGTAAAGGCTACCGACCGCGATGGCGCGAAGCGTTTTCATATGTTGACCAGCATGCGAAACCCGGTGAGATGATCTATACGCGTCCGCAAACAACCATCATTGCTCGCTACTATCTTGAGCATGGGAACGTTGCGGAGTGGCCGTGGGCGTGGGATGGTGGTTATATCACCAGCAAAGGAAAGCCCGCATGGGCGGTTTTTTGGGCTGACACGCCGCTTGGCTCGTTCACTCGGCCAAAGCTTGAAACACAGGCAGAACTGAAAAAATACTACAGTACGCGTATCCTTCAGCCCGCATCGGCGATTGAGGTTTATTGGTTTGATCCCAGTAATCAGCCAGAGTTGACGCAAGGCCAAAACTCGGATCAAGATCAGAAATACGAAGAAGTACAGGTAGAAAGCCGGCTCTATTGATAGAATAGATCCAACTTCTTTCATCAGAACCGGCCAACATGGATTTCTTACATGAGCGCAAATGAACCTAGCCTGACATCTTTTCTTGCCGCGAAATCAAAACTTAGCGTATTCAAGAAAATGATCGCATCGAGTGTTGGCTGGAAACCGATTGCGTCGGCGCTCCCCGGTTACAGTATCATCATTCCTGTCGTAACGCCGCTCGAAAAGATTCTAGTGCCAAACTTGATGTTCATCGAACGGCAGGCAATGCCGAACCTTCGTAGCATTATCATCGTTTGTGATCGGCCCAAAGAAGCCATGCCTACTGATGTCGAAAGTGAAGCATTAGGTAAGTTTGCGTCTTTACCAATGGAGTTTGTTTATTGGGGTAAATCGCATCGTCAGTTATATAAAATGATGAAGCACTCGCATGGTGCGGCATGGTTATCATGGTGTCTCGGTTTAGCAAAAGTGCAAACCAACCATGTCTTTCTTCATCATTTTGATGCTTTTCATTTGCGTAAGGATCTGATTGAGGAACGCTATCAAGCGACACTTGATGGGACAGAATCTTATGTTGGCTGCGATTTTTTCGAGGATGATCAACTTGCGGCCTCTGATGGCTTTGTTAGTACGATTGAACTTTTTATGGATGCTGAGCTTGTACGCAAGCAATTAAAACCTGCGGATCTTTATCGTCAGGTGACGAAGTTCCGTAATCGCCGTTTACAGTTTGAAGTTTTTACTTATGCGCAGGCACAAGCGGGTTCTGCGTGTAAGATTCCGATTCAAGATGATGATATGGTTCATCTTGGCAAAGTTTTCCACCAGTATCACCAAGTGATGCAGCGGCAGAATGTTCTGATGCCGGAGTTTAATAACCTGCCGCTCTTACCCTACTTGTTATATGTGGCTGGCAAACCCGGTGTTCTTACAGAGCACAGGGATGCTTACGATAAAGCAACCACGACCATGGTTCAGATTTTTGATACTGAAATGGATATCGAGTATTTGTCGCACAATCATGTTAATCGCATGATGACGCAAGCGTTTGCGATTGAGAAAGAAGTGGTCGGTACGGTTCGTCCAGAAGTTTCGGTTTACTTTGATAGTATTCGTAAATTCATCAATCGCCGTGACCGCGGTCAGCTCAAACCTGAGATTGCGGGCTTACACTAAGATTTAATTTAACTGATTTTTGTTTCACTTTTGCCGTGGCTACGATGCTGCGTTCTATCCATATGAATCAAGAAAATGAACCTAATATCACACCGTTGCCGAAGGTAACGGTTGGCGGCATTACTTTTGATGCGGTGACTGAACCACAGTGCATGTCCTACATCATGGATTGTTTATCCGTTGGGCAGGGTGGTTGGGTGATTACGCCGAATCTCGACCATCTTTGCCGCGCACATCGAGATCGATCTTTTCATGATATGGTTGGCGAGGCGGATGTAGTGGTTGCGGATGGGATGCCGATTATTTGGGCGAGTAAGTTGCAAGGTACACCGCTGCCTGAACGTGTTGCTGGTTCAACCATGACGATTTCACTTTCTGAACAAGCCGCGAAACACAATCGATCGATCTATTTATTAGGTGGGGAGCCCGGTGCAGCTGAGCAGGCTGCGGAGAAACTTAAATCACAATTCCCCGGCACCACCATTGCTGGTATTTTCTGTCCTGAATTTGGATTCGAAAAAGACCCACAACAGATGGCGCACATCAAACGCTTGCTTGTTGAGGCGAACCCTGATTTGGTTTATGTTGCACTCGGATCGCCTAAGCAGGAACACCTTGTTCGTACACTGCGTGGCGAATTACCTCATGCATGGTGGCTTGGGATTGGGATCAGCCTCAGTTTTATCAGCGGGCACGTCAAGCGTGCGCCGCGCTGGATGCAGGTTTGCGGGATTGAATGGTTTCATCGGCTGATTCAAGAGCCACGCAGACTCGCCAAGCGGTACCTCGTTGACGGTATCCCTTTTGCCCTCCGATTACTTATCTCAAGTTTGTTTAGGCGGTTCCAAAAATAATCGGACATTGAGTGTAGGCTTGAAACTGCCTAAAATTCTCCGCCGATGATCAATCGTGTCGGACACGTGTGATTAATAGCCGATAAACCTTTTAGAATCATGGTCGACAAGAAAACACAACCAATCACAAACACATCTGGAGCGGATGGTGAAGAGATCAACTCTCTTTCAAATATGAAAGCGGTCGTTCTTCTTGCTGGTTCAGTGCGTGCATCAAGTTTTCGGCGGGCTGTGAAGCGTTCATTGATGAATTTGCCGGTAACATCCGAGCAGACCGTGATCGATACATGGAAATCACAGATACTTGCCACCGCCAAAGCTCACCATATTGAATCACTCCCAATTCGTGTGATGCTTGATCGTGCGACACCGATGTGGAACATCGCGCAGAAGGAAGACGAGCGCGTTAAGATCAATCTTGAGCAGGACCCGTTTGAGTTTCGTGGCACTGGTGGTCTGATGCGAGATCTGGCAGATCAATACGAAGACGATGATTATTTACTCACCGCCAATGCAGCTCAAATTCTGACAGGACAGATGACCGAAGTGATCCGTGATCTGGCATCGGTTCGTGCTGACGTGACGATGGTGTGTCTCAGTGATGGCACGCCGACGGATATTATGTTATTGCGTTGTGGTGCGTTGCGTTCGATTGCCAAGGTCGGCTTTGTTGACCTGAAAGAGCAGGCTCTTCCGCAGATTGCAAAGTCATATGATGTTCGTGTGGTTCGCCGGGAGGAACTGGCCGGCTTGCCCATCCGAACGCTCAGTGGCTATCTTGATGGATTACGTGAATATCACCGTAAGCAAAAGGGCATTTCGCGCGATCATGTGCTATATGATGAAGAATGGCGAGCCACTTTCGAATTGATTGAGCCCGGCGCTGCGGTCCATGAAAGCGCCATCATCCACGATTCGGTCATCATGTCTGGTGCGGAAGTGCAAGCCAATGCGGTAGTCGTGCGTTCTGTCGTCACGCCTTCCGGTGTAGTCCACAACGGCCAATCCGCGATTGATATGATTGTTGATAAGACAGTAGGCATTTAAACGAAGTGATCCGACACCCACACATTATTCCAAGAACACTTGCACGCAACGGTTGGACGCTGATCCATTTTGTTGGCGCGATCGGCATGCTTTTGCTAGGACTTTATCTCACACAGGATGCCTGGTTGACCATTTGGGATACCGCGGTCTATTACCAGCATGCGCTCTATGTGTTGTTGATACCGTTTATCGTGTTTTGGCTGTGCTGGGTGCGTCGTCAACGATTACTTTTCTGTGCACCGGTTTTCACATGGATTGGCCCGCTGATGGTCGGTCTGGGTTGGGGAACGTATGCGCTAGGTATGTCTGTTGGCAAAGCAACCATCATACAGTTCGGTGCATTGCTTATTGTGATTGGTTGTGTGCTGTCTGTTTTGGGCACCGATGTATTTTATCGATTCATGCCCGCGTTCTTCGTGTTGATTTTTGTGATCCCAGTGCCTTCACCGATCGAATCCCGTGTGGTTGAGCCAATCCAAGCAGCTACAACCGACATCACGCAGGTGGTCTACGAGCTCTTCGGCCAAGAAATCATGCGTGAAGGCAATCTCATGATTACAGCACAGAATGATGTGTTGTTACTATCGCAGACCGGCAGGGTGATGTCGCTTATCATGACCTTTGTGCTCATTTCGTATGCTTTTGCCTTTGGTATGCCGCTTCGAGCATCCGCCCGAATGGTGATCATCCTCATCAGCCCCATTATTGCGCTGCTGACCAATGTTGGGCGGTCTCTTGCCACGACTTGGATGTACAATGTCTACGACCTTGTGGAAGTTAACCATATACTTAGCTACGTATCATGGATTACAATTGCAGTTGCACTTGCAGCCCTATATGGGATCATTCGACTACTGCTTTGGACCGCTATGCCTATCAGAAGATATTCATTTACCAAGGATGCATAACACCGCAGACATCCGTACAATGCGTCCCCTGAATCATATTAGTCACAATTGAGAATGATCTTTCAGCCGTGATCCGCGAGCAAGCCTCGAACTATATGATTGGCGGGTACGTACAAACCGATATGCAGGGTTCGAAAATGCCATTTCGCATGATCCGGATGTAAGTGAAGTAGGGGCATAATATTAGTTGACTGAGGCCGCACCATATTATTGCCGATAAGGCAATAGAAACGCGTGAGGATCTATAATGGTTCATGGTTTTTTGAGGAGTTTAGCACAGCTTGTGCAAACCATGGGTGAATGTCTGATAAAACATGCTTGGTAGTGGTACAGCTACCAAAGAATTCGATTTATGTATTAGACGACAGTGCCCAGACAGTTGAAGAGTGTTGAGTAAAAAAGAGGAGCGTACAGGATGAGAAGGTGTGCGCAACTCGGGAGGATGCGGAGAAGTACCGTTCGAGATTACTATCGGACGTCTCTGCTTATGCGGGAGTAATACTTTGATGAAGTCGGACAATCAGGACATGATGGGAATGGGTATGCCCAACTGGGGCGCAATGGACCAAGACCAACCCAAGCAAACCGGGCGGATACTTTTGATGCTGCGCGGCCGATACCATTGGGCTATTATCCTTGCTTCCGTTTTTGGGATTGCAGGGGGCCTTGCGGGGTTCTACAAGAACAGTGATGAATACATGTCTGCCGGGCAAGTACAGATCCGTTCCACACGTTCCAAAATCATCTACGATGTTGAAGATCAGATGCAATCCAATAATTTTGATGCTTACATGGAATCACAAGTGGCACTCATGAAGAGTCCGCAAGTGATTGATGTTGCGATACGTGATCCCAAATGGCGCAAAGCTTTTGGTGAACTGCCTAAAAAGCAGTCGCTTCAGATTATCCGCGAAAGTTTGGAGATTGAGCACCCACGTCGTTCTGAGCTAATTGACCTATATTTCACCAATAGTACACCTGAGCGTGCTGTGGCAGGTGTACAGTCGATGCTTGATGCCTTTAAAACCTACAACAAGCAGCAACAAGATGAGCAGGATGCGACCAAAATTAATTTTGTCTCTGAGAAGGAAACCGCAGAGCGTGATGCAATTCGCCGACTGAAAGATACACGTACTTATCTCATTAAAGATTATGGTACAGAGACCGGGTTGATTGAGCAGCATGATGCATACCGCACTGCGATCTACGAAGACAAAATCGCTCTCGGTGATTTGCAAGATACGATTAAATCGCTCGTGGCAACCGTTGGCGATAATACAACACCCAATGCGACCGGCTTCTCCGATGCGCTGGTTTATCAGCTTGCACAAACAGATCCTAAAATGCAACTGCTTTTGGACCAGAAAGAGCAGGCTGAAGCTGAGCTTGAGAATTATTCACTCAAGTCACTTGGCCCGGCTCACTATAATGTCAAACAAGCCAAGGCGAACCTGACCACCATCAATCAGAAAATCAAGCGATACCTACTTTCAGGTCGTGGAATTACGCTTGATGAAAACGGCTTGCCCGCATCCCAAGTAGCTCAACTGAAATCGCGCGAACGTCTTCTTGAGGAAGAGATTGCCGAGAAAGAAGTGCAGGCAGCAGTGATGGCTGACCACATCATCCAGATCCAAGAGATCAATGATAAAATGGCTGAGGCGCAGCAAGACTTGCAGGATGCGCAGACGCGCCGCGAAACACTCGTTACTGAATCGCCTGTTTCGTCGAAGATTAGTATCTTGAATTCAGGTCAGTATCCTTTTGAACCTTCGAATTTTGATAAGCGTGTGAAGTTCGCGGTTGCGGGTTCTGTTGCAGGTATGGGCTTTGGGATTGGTATTGTTTTGCTCATCGGTATGGCCGACCGTCGTTTGCGCCATGCAGATGATGCGCAGGCTGGCTTCAAGGATGTTCGTATGCTCGGCATCTTGCCGACATTGCCAACCGAATTAAATGATCCGGAGCAGGGCGCGATTGCTGCTCACGCAGTGCATCACATCCGTACGTTGATGCAGCTTCAAGCTAAAGCAGATCCTGATAGCGGGGTAGTTTACTCAGTGACCGGTCCCGCGGCGGGATCTGGAAAAACCAGTATGAGTATTGCGCTTGGCCTTTCCTTTGCTGCTACGGGTGCTAAGACATTGCTCATTGACTGTGACCTGATCGCCGGCGGTTTGACCCGTCGTCTCAATATTGAAGTCAACATGCCGTTAGGCCAACTTATGCACGACCTCGGCTACATTACACAATCTCAACTCCGTGAGATGCAGCTTGCAGTCAATAATAGTAACACCACCGAGATCGATTTCCTTACAGAAAAAGCATACGCCACGACACAACAGATCGAACATGCGTTTGAACTGCAGAAACAAACCCGTGTCGGATTGATGGACGTTTGTTCAGGACTACCTGTTAACAACGCCATTTCCGCAACGGATATCAAAGACCTCTTTGTGCTGCCCATAGGTGATGCCAAACCGCACCATGCTGGTGCACTCTCACCTGAGGCGCTTCGTGCTTTGATTGCAAATGTGCGTAAGCAGTTTGATGTAATTCTCGTCGATACCGGCCCAGTTCTTGGCTCACTTGAAGCTTCCATCATGGCCTCATCTGTTGATCAGGTCGTTATGGTTGTGTCGCGCGGCGATCAGAAGAGTATCACTTTCAAATCCTTCGAGCATCTTTATACGCTCAAGGCTAAGATTGCTGGTGTTGTCTTTAACCATGCACTCAACGAGGATATGCAGAAGACGTCTTACGCCACCATGTCAGCCGCACAAAGTCGTCTTCCCGAAGGCTACAAACCTACCGCCGTACTGGATGATGGACAAACGGAACGTTTTGGACCGCTTGCGTCGGCAGTCGCGTCCTATGGCTCGGTTAAGAAATCAGATTCAACCTCCGCAGCATGATCATCATGCCAACTGATTCAAATACGCAACAACACACAATCTGGGGGCTTTCACCACAGGAGCTGCACGATAGATTCTGGGCCGCCCGCGGTGCGCAGGTGATCCGTCTAGGTTCAAACACGCCCATCAACAACAATGCGGAGTTGTATCTCCTTACCGATGAAACATCCATGGTGATCTTCCGTATGGGGCAGCTTCTCGACACACTCAATTGGCTTAAGCCTCACCTTCTGCTTCTGCGTATTCACGACACACGGGATCACGGTTATCAGGAGCGTGTTATTACGGATGATGACAATCATTTCTTGCGCTTCGAGCGTGTCTATGGTCAATATCACATTCGTCTTGGACGGGTAGGAATTACACCTGATGCCAATATTGCCGCACGATGGCAGCAACTCGCAAACGATAACACTGCTTGGCGGCAACTCCGTCGTGAACTTCCGCAAAATGATCGCGCGACTGCTTCCATTGAAGGCGTCGTTTACGATCGCACCTATGAATCAGAAGTGCAGCAGTTCATGCGTGAGATCATCAACATCTGGCGGCGGCCTGATGTCACTGTTAAAAACTTAAATCGTCTCGAGCATGATGTCTGGGGCGATCCTGCTATTACATCAAGCAATACCAAATTCGTTGGCCCAGTTTGGGTCGGGGCAGGGCGACAACTAAAAGCCATAGATTCTATTGTTGGTCCCGCTGTTCTTTGGGATCGGCCAGAGCATCGTCCGCAAGCTGATGAACTTCTTTGGGATCAGATTGAGAATCCTATAGACGCCAAAGAGTTTCAGTTCGATATAAAGCCGCGCAAACTGTCGTCTTTGCAGAAATTCATGAAGCGTGCTTTCGATTTTACTTTTGCATCCATTGTTCTGCTTTGTCTTATCCCGGTTTTCCCCATTGTGATGCTTGCGATCTGGATCGAGGATGGTCGCCCATTCTTCTTCGCTCACCGCCGTGAAACTATGGGCGGCAAAGAATTTCCTTGCATCAAATTCCGCTCTATGCGTAATGATGCAGAAGAAATTAAAAAGAAACTACAAGAAGATAACGTTTCGGATGGGCCGCACTTTTTCATTGAAAAGGATCCACGGCATACCGCTGTCGGTCGTTTCATTCGCAAATACAACATTGATGAATTGCCTCAGTTCATTAATGTTTTTCTTGGTCACATGTCGATCGTTGGGCCGCGCCCCAGTCCCTACAACGAAAATCAATATTGTCCGCCATGGCGTGAAGCCCGGCTCTCAGTTCGCCCCGGCATTACTGGCATGTGGCAAGTCTATCGATCCCGTGATGAGGGCCTCGACTTCCAGGAATGGATTAAATATGACCTTGAATATGTCGAGAATATGTCCTTCATGCTCGACATGAAACTCATTGCACTTACGATCAAGCAGCTTGCTGGCGGCTAACATCAACCTCTTATCTATACTCGAAACAGTAACACCTCGCTTTACCGCGAGGTTTTTTTATGCGCAGATGGATTGTGATTTGAAGTCCGGGATTACCGAACGAAAAGAAGCATCAAACATACTTCCATCAGGAGGATTGCGCCTGCAATGATCACAGAGATTCCTAGTGTGACCGTTCGCTTGGAATATGGTTGCTTTCTGTTACTTGTGATTTGGAGATGTCTATGTCGGCCTGCTGGCGTGATCATCTCTAGTTGTTTCTGTGCTAGGTGTGGACAATAAGCTGGCATGTTTCCTCGCCTTGCTTGATCCTGAAGCATTGCGATGATCAAATTGCAATCAAATGCATTTAGCCCCATCACCTTCCCGAGCTTGATCAGTTTTTCACGTTTCGACGGATCGATCATACTTCCTTGCATAGATTCCGACACACGCACTGCAAACACCCAACGTGCATCATCCGCTCCACTGATTGGTGTGCTGATCCCCTCAAACTTTTTACGTTGTCCAACCGTTTGGCCGTTCACGTCTTTCACCTGACGTGTTGCTGTTTGCTGGCGCAGTTTTCGTAATTGCTCGATACCTCGTTGTATGAGTACTTCACGTGAATGATCTTGGGCAGATTCGTCTCCGCCGACTAAGCGCAGATTAGGTGCATTGGTGTTGCTTTCACCATGTATAGCCTGCTGTCGCGCATCATTATCTGTCCACTTGGACTTCATGAAGCCTCTCTCTCAATTCCCCGTCATTCTAAACATATCACACCCGCGTCCCTGACCAAAGCAATATGTCATGCCAAAAATGGTTCTAGATTGGTTATGCCAAGGCCGATCGGCATAACCCCTATAAAACACCTACTTTTACATTTTCCCTGCGCATGTGATAATCTAACCACCTATGCTGATATTATTCTCCTGTTTCATCACAATTGTTTAGTGGGCGATATCCAAACTTACTCGCCGCTCGAGATCTGCTGTGGGTCGTGCGACAAGATCATATCCTGCGGCATCCACGATCTTGCACTTCACCACTTCGCCCGGTACCAACTCTTGTTGGCTTAGCACGTATGTCAATCCGTCAACCTGTGGTGCTTGGGCATGTGTGCGCCCCGCATACAAGATTCCTTCAAGCTCGTTGCCATCTTCATCGGCTAGGGCTTGTTCGGTAACGGTATCAATCAGTACATCACGTGCGACTTGTTCATTGGCTAGATGATTATTCCGTTCAAATACAATCTCTTGCTGCGCTCGCATCAGCTCATCAATCCGTCGTTCGATAATTTCATCTTCGATTGCGCCGCCTTGCTCGAACATCGTTCCTGCGACTGTGCCGGGTTCATGCGAATATCCAAATACGCCCATATTCTCGAAGCCGAAATCTTTTACGAATGTGACCAACTCTTGATGCTGCTCTTCGGTTTCACCGGGAAAGCCACTAATAAAGGTTGTGCGGATTGCTATTCCAGGTACGCGCTCACGTAATTTGCCCAGCAGTTCTTCAATCAGCTTTCGACTGGTAAATCGACGCATGTTATCCAATACCGGATCACTGATATGTTGCAGTGGGATGTCGATATACTTCACAACGTTTTCTAGCCGTGCAATAGCATCAATCATTTCATCCGTAAACTTTGACGGATACGCGTACATGAGCCGTACCCAGCCGCCTCCGTATTCACGCACCACGTCGTTCAAGCCACGCAGCATCCCCACTAACCCTTCGCCATCTCCCGCATAACCGACATCATCCCCGTAGCTCGTGGTGTCTTGTCCGATCAGATTCAATTCAAACGCACCATCGTTCATCAGTTCGCGGGCTTCATTCACGATCCGATCCAACGGTTTGCTTCGCATTTTTCCGCGGATTGATGGGATCGTGCAAAACGCGCAGTTCTGATTACATCCCTCACTGATTCGAAGATATGCATAGTGCCGTGGCGTAAGCCGGAGTCGCCCACCGTCCTCTTCAAAATATCCCTTCACGTCCGCATCAATGGCGCGGTGTTGTTTGGCGATCACTGAATTTGCGGCAATGCTCGAATACACCGGCAGCTCTACCGCAATATCTTTCTGTCCACCCTTTTGACCTGTAACGGCTTCAGTGATTCGGTCCCGGTCAAACACCCCGATCATCCCATCAACTTCCGGACACCAATCTAGAATTTTCGCACGGTGCCGTTGTACCAAGCAGCCTGCCACGATGACACGTTTCACGGCACCCGTTTTCTTCATTTCAACCGCTTGTTGTATTTCATCGATTGATTCTTGTTTCGAGGCCTCCAGAAACCCGCATGTATTGATCACCACCGCATCGGCTGCTTCGTCACTTGGCACCACCGCTAGGCCGTCCTCAGCTAACAGCCCCAGCATTTTTTCGCTATCAACAAGGTTCTTTGGACACCCCAAACTGACAAACGAGACCGTCTTGATCTCGTCAGCCATCACATCGTTTTTCTCTTGCAGGCTCTTATTCATAGGCGAAATAGTATACCGGCCGACAACCCCAATGTCCCGCAGCACTCATTCAGGGACCTATCCCTTATCTTTACTCTTTCACGAGCCAAAAATGATCAATGTGCGTGGTCGTCATGACTATCCGTTGATTCAGAGGCCTTCAGCATCTCCTGAACATGTTCCGGCAAAGTTTGCGTTGTGTGGTTATACCCAGCATGTGGATCCACCAACTCAGTCGTCGTGCTGCCATGTGCCCCGTGATCATGTCCTTCAAAAAGCAATACGCCGTAGGCCAATCCTAAACCCAACAGAAGAGCAAAGGACAAGCTGAATCGATCGTGATGATGAAACTGTATTTCGGGGAGCAGGTCGCTTAAGCTTACCACCAAGAACACGCCGGCTGAGAATGCGATGGCACATCCCACAAATGTATTGTCCGTCACCTCACCCGCCACACCAATGCCCGCCAAGAACAGAACTGCCCCTAACGGCACTGCTAATGCAAATAACATATTCACCACATGTCGCCAACCTTTTGACCATCCGCTAGCTGCCATCAGTGTTCCCAGCGTCATTGAATCAAATGGCTTGTGTAACACAACGACCATAAACACGCCAATTCCCGGCCAAAACGTGCCGCCATCACCCGCCATCGCTGCGGCGAGTGCAATCCCTGCAATCACGCTATGCAAGGTCAAACCCACAGCCGCACCGCTCCATGTCAGTTTATGCTCATGTGCTGTTCGGCTAATTTGCTCGTTGCCTTCCTTGTGTACTTCATGGCAACCACATTTGCCATGTACGTGTTTTTCAACTTCTTCCTTCACATCTGCCGGTGGGTTTTTGCACGAAGCATGATCAACATTTGCTTCCTCAACATCATGATGATGGAAGCAGAAGAACCGTTCCAAAAAGAACATGACCAACATCCCGATGATCACCCAATTGACAGCCTGACTTGCAGGCACCGCTCCTAAGGCTGTTGGCAGTAAATGTAAGAGCGCAATGCCCAAAATGAATCCTGCCACAAAGCTGATCGCGAATTGCATCCGTCGGTGGGTCAGTCTTACCAAGAAGGGGATGAACCCGCCTAAGAGCGACGCCCCGAGAATCACCACGCAATAGCCAACCAAGTAGAGATAAAAATTGTTGGACATGCTCAATATATACCTTCTAAGAAGTCAAGTTAATCCTTTGATTTCCATGATAATAGATTCTCAATAATAGGCAAGCATTTTCCCCAAACTTCCCAAAATCCTTCTCAATTCGATATTTAGCAGAAATCATCTCAATTTTGCCGATCATGGTTGAAAGGGCAACCCGGTTGCGGTAAAACAATATAATCTCCAGTGGGAAACCGCGATGACGCGGCTCTCAGTAAAATCACATTGCCAAAGGCACCTTGGGGAAGGTTGCCCACGTGGTGAAGCATTAACATTTTTCTTCACGATTTTGAGCAGGCTGTTTAGCCGCTCCCTCAGCAGTTGCGCGATCTGGTTTTTGATTTTGCGCTCTGACTGGCCGATTGTTGGCAATGTTGGATGGGGGACAGATTTGATTCATTCGTGGTTTATCGAGTGGTACTTTTTTAGTTAGGTTGTTTCCGATCTCGCAGCAATTCATGCTTGCGCGGTCAAGGGTATGGAGACAGAAAGCAGTGGCTGAGCACCAGGTACGGTCACTTGCCCTTTTTCAAAGACAAGGCAAATCGCTTTTCAACACCCTCGGAGGCGCTGGCATACCCGCTGGCATGGTTGAAACGATGACGCCACGTGCTGCGTCCCTGGTATGCAGCTCGTGACCCAAATAAGCACTTAAAATGAAGACTCAATCTGGGATACTTGAGATATCCACACGTGTCGATGGCAGACTTCGCCAGCTCGATCAGACATTCATCGCAAATGCTGATGATCCTGTCATCCCCGCGCAGCTCATTGATCGATTCGATCTGCGATCCGGGCATTTCATCGAAGTTGAGCTTGGCAAGCCTATGGGCGGTTCCAACAATCAGAAGAATCGCAAGGGGCATCGCAACAATCACAAGCAGCAGAAGCAAAAGCGTCCGAAGCCAGATGCGATCGCGCCTTCTGCATTGCGTGTCACCAAGATCCTCAAGATCGATGGGCAGGATCCGTCCGAATTCGTTAAAACGGAGCAACGTAAATACGAGGATCTCACCACCATCGACCCGCAGCCTCGGCTTACACTTGAATATCCCGGTTGCCCCGCGGCTTGCCGACTCATCGACCTCTTCTGCCCCATTGGCTACGGGCAGCGCGGCATGATCGTCTCACCACCCAAAGCGGGCAAAACCACACTTCTGCAAAACATCGCCTTTGCCATCCAGAAAAACCATCCCGAAATCGAGACGATTGCGCTACTCATTGACGAGCGGCCAGAAGAAGTCACCGATTTCCGCCGCAACGTCCCTTGTAAAGTTTGGGCCTCTTCTAACGATCATACGCCCGAACGTCACATCGGCCTCGCCATCACCGCCATCGACCGTGCTCGCCGATGGGCAGAGCAGGGCAAAGATGTTGTTATCCTCCTCGATTCATTGACCCGCCTTGGCCGTGCGTTTAACACTGCTCCGCACCTCCAGAACACTGGCCGTACGTTGTCTGGTGGCCTTGATGCCGGAGCGCTTTCAATCCCGAAACAAATTTTTGGTGCTGCCCGTAAGTTTGAAGAAGGCGGCTCACTCACCATCATCGCTACCGCGCTGGTCGATACCGGCTCCCGCGGCGACCAAGTCATCTTTGAAGAATTTAAAGGCACTGGCAACATGGAACTCATCCTCGATCGTAAGATCGCTGAGATGCGCGTCTTCCCTGCGATTGACCTTGCCGCCTCCGGCACACGTAAGGAAGAAAAACTTATGAGTGATCATGAAATCACGACGATCAACGCGCTGCGTCGCCGCCTGCTGAATATGCCACCTGTGCAGCAAGTCGAGCAATTGTTGAAGGCAATGGAACGCTTCCCCACCAATGGTGATCTTGTTGGCAATCCGCAATCCCCCGCTTCTAACCAAGCCGCTGCTAGAGCGTAACTTTTCTACCACGCTCAATATCACCCATTTAAGACTATTAACTCAGGTCCACGAGCCTGAGTTTTTTATAGTTGTCACAAGCGTCGCCCGACATGATCGCCATTAATCAATCACTTCATCCTCGCTTCTCGCCTTCCCTAATACATACAACTTCACATTCGGGGTTTCGCTAGCGCGCCCCGCATAACTCATATCAATAAATCCATCGTTCAAAGTAGAAACATCACGCTGAGCAACTACGATTCACCGCAAGCACATTTATTTGTTAGGTTACGAAGGGTTTGCGCTCAGGAATCGCAGTTTCGTTAGACGGCAGTACAACGCATGGATGCACTGATTTATCACGTACATAGGTCGCCATAATGAAAAAAAACACATTGACAAAATCGATTAAATACATCGTTATTTCAGCTTTCGTGCTTGCATTCGTTTCGCTTGCTAGCGCCGAATCGTTTAGTGGAAAATCTCGTGTTTCATCTATCTATCGCCCCAACACACCTGAGAATGCAGGCAGTACATATGAACGCGAAAACTACGTTAACCTTTATCTCGGCGACACTATCAGTGGCGACCGTAATCAAGGTGACATACTCATAAGCAATACAAGCTATCAAAGCTACGGCACGGTCGACCTTGATGAAGTCTTTCAGCTCGGCCAACTCACATATACTAACGGTCTCGAAACCATCGACGGCACAACACCCGAAACACTGACTTCAGTTGTTGTTGCACAAATCAACGGCACATACCGCCAATTCCAATTCAATATCGGCGTCGATAACGGTGAAGGTGGCGGCCAAGACGAAATCGCAATCATTCCCGAAAGCACCATTAACGATAATTACCTCTACAACGCCAACGGTACTTCCTATACTCTTGAGTTGCTTGGCTTTGGAACATCTGCTGACAATATTGTCGATTCAATACTTTCAGGAAACATCGGCGAAACCACAAACTTCAATGCCTATGGCCGTCTCGTTGACTACAATCAATATCTTGCTGAACTGGAAGCGCAGCAGACTGCTTCGGTTGCAGTCCCCACCCCCGCCGCACTTCCTATTGGTATCATTGCGCTCATTGCATTTTCATGCCGTCGGAAACACAGTACTCGTTCGGCATAAAAATACATATAGAAAATGAATTAAACAACCCATGCAAACGTATGGGTTGTTTTTTTGAATGTTACTAATTGCAGAAATACTTCACTATTTCCCTCGCCACTTCACCCGGCTTTTCCGCCCCACAAATCACACTGCTCACTGCAACACCCTTACACCCAACCTTCACAAGCTCGCTAACCTTCACCGTCTCGATTCCGCCAATCGCAACGCCCGGCAAACCACCCCACTCAATAAACTTTCGTAAATATCCCGGCCCCACAATCACCTTCTTCTCCTTCGTCGTCGTCGGATACATCGGCCCAACGCCACAATAATCCGCCCCCATTTCTAATCCGCGCTTAGCATCTTCAATACAACTCGTACTTACGCCAACAAGCAACTGTCTGCCCACCAACCGTCGTACTTCATCCACTGGCAAATCACCTTGTCCAACATGCACACCATCCGCACCAGCCAACATCGCAACGTCCGGTCGATCATTCACAACAACCGCAACACCATCGTCGTGACATATCTGCACAACCTCCCTCGCATGCGCAAGCAGTTCACCACTTTCCATTTCCTTCTCTCGCACCTGCACACAATCAACTCCCCCAGCAATCGCTTTCCGCAAAACAATATTCCACGCATGATGCTTGCACAACTTCTTTGTGAGTAGCAAACATAACTTCCACTGTTTCCGTGACATGCTCCCCATCGCCATGTTGAGCTTCTGCTCAATTGCATATCCACGGTATCGCAATTGCTCGATTTCACTGGGCAGTTTTGCGCCTTCATTGTCACCTAAAACTTTGCTGTATTCTTCGATGGCGCGGAGTGCTTCGCTGAGGCGTTTGCTGGCGGCGATGACCACTTCGTCTGCACTTTCCCGTTCATACTCACGTACTGTTTTAATCTGCGTACCGACATCACCTGTTGTGTCCCGGTTTGCTTCCAAGCCGTCTATCTGTGAGATAGATGCAGCGAAATCATGTCGCAAGGATTTGATCTGCTCGCACAGTTTGGCATCACCCAGTAGAAAGCGAGCGGATTCCTCCATCACGCGCAGTGCTTCGCGGACCCGGTTGGCATTGGCATCAATGATTCGTTTGACATTTGGCATCACGCTTCTCCTGGTTAGGATTCAGTTGTGCCGTTGACGTCTGTTCCCAGATTTCCTTCTTGCGTGTCTTCGTAGGTGTCGTGGTCGGCCGGCTTGAGATAGATGAAATACAGGTTGCGTGTGTAGATGAGCCAACCAGTGCTTTGACCAATGATGCCGACGACATCCTTTCGCCAGACAAAGTAGAGCAGGAGCATACTTGCCCCAGCTAACGCCATCCACCAGAATGCGACAGGTACCACGCTTTGCCGTTTTTTTTCCGAGGCGATGATTTGCACGATCATGCGGCCGGCGAAGACGAGTTGTCCGAGGAGTCCGAGGACGACCCAGCCGACGGTGTGGATGCTGGTGATGTTGAAGACTTTGACCAGCACGCGCGTCCAGAACCCTTGTGCTTGGTGTTCTTTGTAGATTGCGGCGGCAAAAGTATCGGGCGACATCTGGCTTGTGGTCCCCTCGAAGTTCTTGACTTCATAAGCAATCTTGCCGCCTTCCTCGATGAGCTTGGCGCTCTTGAGATTGGCAGGGAAGGTACGGATGTTGATGGTATTGATCGCATCGACGAGCGAGAGGCAGCCCCAAACAGTTCCGGCAATGGCGATCGCGCCAATGATGCTGCAGATGATTACGCGTGTTTTTGTGATCTTGAGTTTCAAAATGGTTCTCGTGTAACAAATGGGTCGTGGATTTTCTCAAGCAGCTTCGCCGCATCGTTTCTGTTTCGCATGATACAGTTTATTCATCCTCTTCATCAAAAAAGAACTGTTTGAACTTCGTGTAGAGATAGCCATCCGCTAACATGGTCATAATATCGAGTTGTTCTGGTCCGAGCGATCTCAGCAGATTCTTCTCGGCTTCAGTAAGATCAGGGTTCTCGGGGTTTCGCATCAGTGCTTCGGCATATATTTCTGCCAATTTACGATTGATATTTGCGATACGCTCGACAGGTGCCTTATAACGATCTGAAATATTCGGATGTTTCGTCAAGGATTTGCGGGCAAGTTTTTCAGTACCAAGAAATGAGATATAAGAACGATAAATAGCTTTTGACTTGCGGGTTGTTGCATACTCAGCGGGTATTTGATCGTCAGAGATGTGGCGATTATTGATGACATCATTTGCATAGGCTGCTTGAACAATCACCACTTCACGATGAAATTGGCTGTTGATTCGATATTGCCGGTAAATAATGCCCCCAAGGCATAACGCCACCAAAAATACAGCCAGTAAGATAATCTTTCCTCGGTGCTTTTTCATGCCTCAAAAAATCTATGGTTTTATCTTCTGGACGGAGGTATCGCGGTGTCGTTTGAACATCCAGCGGACGGCAAAGAGATCCCAGAAGCCGGACCAGCCGCGTGTCATGATGCCGAAGCCGTATTTGGTTTCACCGGCCACACGTGGGCGGTGGTTGACATCAATTTCAACAACCTTTGCGCCGAGCATGTTGGCGTAGGCGGGCAGAAAGCGGTGAACGCCCTTGTACTGTAATGGGTATTGTTTCGCGATGGATGATCTTAACACACGGGCGCTGCAGCCTGTGTCGCGGATTCTGTCGCCGAGGATCATGTGTCGGAATTTGCGGCCGATGATGCTGGTGAGTTTGCGGATGACGTTGTCTTGTCGATCTTTGGAGCGATCGCCTTGCACCATGTCGATGGAAGGGTCGGCTTTGATCCGGTCGAGCATGGTCTTAAGGTCGGTGGGGTCGTTTTGTAGGTCGGCGTCGAGGGTGGCGACGAATTCGCCGCTAGCGGCTTGGATGCCGGCGAACATGGCGGAGCTTTGGCCTTGCGCTTTGGGGCGGTGGAGGATGACGAGCCAGTCGCGCGTGGCGGCCAGTTCTTTGAGCTTGGCAAGGGTGGCGTCGCTGGACCCATCGTCGACGATGATCAACTCGGCATTGATGTTGTGGGCGCGGACGCCTTTTTCAACCTCTTTGGTGAGCGGTCCGACATTGTCTTCTTCGTTGAGCGCGGGGATGACGATGGAGAGGTCATAGTCCCATGCGCATGATTGGTTTTGCACTGCTTGGCTGCTGGCCATCTGCATCTTCTTTGCTGGAGGGTGGTCGGCTGTGAGTCATGTTGCCTCGCGGTGACATCGTGGCGGGGCGGTTCACAGACATGGGGTCAGGGTTGATCGGCGGCAGGTGTGGGCGTTGATTGGTTTGCTTCGTTCGCCCGCGTGGCCGATGAATCCGAGGGGGACGGTACGGCCTGCTGCTGCGTTACGTCAGGTATTGTACCGACCTTTCGTGCTTCTGTTCGGCTGGCCCAGAGGCTGACTTTGGCGCCCATGTAATTACCGACCAATGTGTAGCCGGCAGGTGGTTCAATCGGCGGTGTGCCTGGCGTTTGGTATGGCGTCACGAGGAAGAGCGCGGTGCCTTGTAGGGCCAGACTTTCAGCTTGATCGCGTGGGATCTCCGGGATGGATTTGTTGGCATACAGCAACAAGATCGGGTTGGGTTGCTCATCGAGGAAGTAGACTGGGGCCGGGCCGGTGATGAGCCCGAGCGAATGGGCACCGTGTTTTATTCCGCTGACAAAGATCGGCCCGCGAACAAAGGGGATCATGATCGTGGTATACGCGGAGATGCCCCAGACGGCCCAGAAGATGACCGCGCCAACTGGGTAATTCTTTATGGCAGAACGACTTCCGACAAAAAGTAGGCCGATGAGCGCGGTGCCCACGCCTGCCCAATAGGTCCAGTGCATATCTTGGCTGAAGATGGTCGTGGTGTAGCCATAGCGGATGAGGATTGGCTCAAGATAGAGCGCGAGCGGAGCCATGATGGAGATGATCAACAGCAGGCCAATGTGCGGCCAGCGGAGGATTCGCCAGAACCGTGCAAAGCGTCCTTCGGCGGCAAGTTCTGTGTACTGGCGGAACATCTGCCCGACGAGGATGGCAAAAACCGGGAGTGTAAGCAGTGCAGTGGAGAGGATTTGTTCATTGGGTTGCATCAGTACCAGCACGATCATGGTCAGATACCATGTCCAGCCGAGGAACATTCGCAAGCGGGCACCCGAAGAGGAGGTGCTGAAAGGCTGCACGATCCCGCCAATTAGCCAAAACATCCAAGGCAGGGTGATCAGCAGCAGCGTGAGTAGGCGAATGCCAAGCAGAGCACCAATGTGCTGGAGTGTGTGGAGATCGGTTGGGGCGACATCTTGTAGCCACAGCATCCAGCCTTCTGGAGCCTGTTCATGGACGTACAGCACCCACGGCGTGATCAGCAAGGCCGCAATGAGGATTGAAGCAAGCAATCCGAGCAGGTGTGAGGCGCGGTGCGGGCAGAGGATCATGATGATCAGCAACGGGAAGAGGATTTGAGCCGCAAGGGCCGGGCCGCCGGTGAGGATGGCCATGCCGAGAGAGAGGCCGCAAAGGGACCAGCCGATGGCCTGGCGTTCAAGTACGGCAGTAGGTCGCAGTGGCCGTACGGACCAGAGTGCCCCTGCAATGGAAAGCATCATAAAAGCGAGTGTGGGCATATCCGATGTACCCAAGCGGGCATAGTGCAGGAAGATCGGATTTGAGGCGAGGATGCCTGTGGCAAAGAGCGCGGTCAGAACGTTGCCGCCAATGCTGAACCCTGCCCAGTAAACAGCAGCAAGTGCAAGCAGCGCAAAGCCTGCGGAAGTTAGTCGCGCACTGGTGATGTATTGTTGTGGATATTCAACCTGACCCCAAAGATCGCTGAGCCAGTAGCCGATCATCTGCAACCATGTGCCAGCTGGAGGTGCGTGAAGCAGTTGTTCGCCGTTGTAAACCGGCACAAACGGCTCGAGCGTGAAGCCCTCTGGCGGGACGAGGTACAATCGGCGTAAGGTTTCCGAACTGGTGCTGATTGCACGGGCCTCTTCAGCGAAGATGACATCACCCCGGTTGAGGTCAAGATAGATCGGTGCTGCGACAACGCAGAGTGAGAAAATCAGTAACAACCAGATTGTTAATTTGCTTCGTCGACGAGGGGGTGTGGATAAATCTACCGGCCGTGTTGTACTGGGTTGGCTTGGATGAATCGGTGAAGGCGTAGCCGGGTGTTGTGTAGGAAATGTTGCAGCGTCTGGCTCCGGGTGAACGAGCGGGATCGTGCCGTCATCATTTGGTGATTCCGGCCGATCAATCTTCGAAGCCTCATCCTCTTTAGGGTTCGGTTCGATGGGGTCTTTATCTGGATGTGGCGAGGCGTCATTCATCATGTTCTAATCAGTCCGCTTCGACAAGCTGGCGACGAGAGATTGTAATCTGATCATGTGCGGCTTGCGAGGATATACCTTTAAGATGCGTTTCTAAAGCCATTGTACGTCGCAGCACATCAAAGCGCGAGAATTGTAAGTATATTCATCGCCGTTGTAGATATTTTCGGTGTAATCAAGGATTGCCCCAGAAATAATAAGGGCATGATCGAGGATTTAGCCTGGTGACGTTGCAGTGGCTGGCGTTTTAATTTTGCCAAGTAGCGCCGACTCCAGTGTCTTGAGTTGCTGTTTGATGGACAGCTTGCGAGCAGCATCAAAATCACGGTGGCCAAAACGGATCTCGTAGAACTGTTCAGTCAGGTCGATCACAATACCAAACTTCTCCGGATTTTTTTCTGCAAGCTCTTTGGCAAATCGCGCGGGAGACATCCAATCGGGTCGCGAATGACCATGTCTTTCAAGCAGGTCAAGCATGTGAAGATAAAAACGAAGACGTTTGAGTAGTGTGCGTCGTTGCACACGGGGCAGAGCTGTCAGTTGAAGTGCTTGCGTTCGCCTACGTTTAGCAGCTGCCATGCGAATTAGCGATGCGATACAAATAAACAGCAAGACAATAATGATGCCAGCCAGCGTGTAGTGCATGCGCTCAAGTCGCCAGTTCTGTGGCAGTTCTTTAAAGAACGTAATTACTTTCACGAACCAAGAGTTCTCCGTCTTTACGTTCTCAACGGATTGTTTGGCACGGTCCATGACCTGTTTGTGTTTATTCGCGTCATATGACACCACTGACTTAATCCAGAGAAATTCGAGATGTTCATAAAGCTGACGCAATGAGCCAAGTACACCAGTATCTGCTGCATGTTCTTCCGCTACTTCACTGGGTGGTGTTGGATCAAATGTTATCCATCCAGATAGTGGTCCCGGACGTACTTCTGCCCATGCATGTGCATTTTTCATCCGCACCACATAATATCCGCCAAGGCTGTTGTAGTCTGAAGCACGATAGCCCGTTACCAGTCTTACTTGCATGCCGATCGATCGACACATAGCTGCGAAGCCTGCAGCAAAAAGTTCACAATGTCCCTGACGATGATCGAAGAGGAAAGATATGATCGGATCCTGTGATTCAACAGTTGGATTCTCAAGGGAGTACGTGTAGTTATGGATGAGGTAATCTGAGATTGTTTGTGCAATCAGTAAGTCATCTGGTGTATAGAGTGCTTCTGGATCCCGAGATAAACCATATTCTTTAAGAATGTTTTGCGTAAATTCCGAAACACGCTCCGGCTGTACCCGCCAACCACGCGCATATTTGCTCATAAGATTGTCTTCGTTGCGGTCGCCATGCATATCCCAATCCGACTGTTGTACGAGCGTTTTTCGCAGGGCAGCATAGGCATATGCAAGTCTGTCAGATGTATTGGGGGGTGAGGTTGTGGTGTACATCAGCACGCCGGATTTACTTTCCGGGTTGGATACCTGTTGATCAAGTGCGCTGAACGTAATGCGTTCAAAGTGCTGAGATTCGATGCGCGTTATTGGATGAAGCGTGAAGAGGTTGGTTAGCACAGTTTGGCGGACGGTGAAGTCTGAAACGAGGCGATCTTCGTTGTTTGAACCGATTGCAACAAAATCTTTGATGTTTCCGAAAAGATAATAATTCTTATCAAACGTTCGCGGATAGCGTCCGCGGAGCCACATTTTTGTGTGCGGCTCGTATTTATCCTGAATTGCACCACGTATGAGCCAGTGTTGGTTTGAACTGCCGACGCGTTTATTGTTCTTGGTGATACGTAAGTTGATGACAGGGTCTTTGCTTTGCATCGTCGGCGCGCCATTGGATAAGTCAACGACATCCGAAAAGCCGGCTTGTTTGGCGTTATTGATCGCAGCAAGTTTAGCTGCCCAATCTGCTTTGTCTGATCTCGGAATGATGACGAATGTGCCAATGGCAACAATAGCGCAGACCGTTCCGACCGAGATGGCTGTTAATCTGAAGTGCCATTTGTAACCACGCGACACAATTGGCTTTGGTCGATGAACCGAGTTTCGATCGATTGCTGCTTTCTTGTTCGTGTCGAAGATTTGATCGTTGGTGAGTTTGAGCTGAAACAGCAAAACTGTAACCAGTGTCGTGATCGAATATACCGCGAGCAGCAAGCCATAGATCATCGAAACTGAGATCACCGATGCACCCACAATTTGTAGCATAGAAAGCACCATGAGTTGGCCATACTCACGGTTGGTTTTTTGTGCATACATCAAAATCAATTGCAACCAGATGGTGAAATGTCCCATCGCGATCGGGATTTGGTTCTTGAGCACGAAGATATCAATGAACAGCCATGCCACGGCGACAAAAGAAGCAAAATGAGTCAACCATTTGGATGTTGGTTTGCCGTGTGGTCCTTCAGCAATAAACCACGACAGCCAACCGATCGCACCAGTTAACACAAGCATGCCTGGATTGGCTTCTGCAATGCAAAATGCCACGATGCCGAGCATCACTTGGAAGAAAAGTGCTTTGCGGAATTTCTGCCTGTATCGCATTACGCTTTCCCCTCGGTTGGTTGCGGCGACAAATTGCTTTTATGTTGTTGCCGCTTTGATGTCGGCGCGTTACGCCGTGAGAGGATGTTACTCGCATCGTTAGATTGAATTACATAATGTTTGAAATCCATCGCCCCAAGTACTTGTGGTGACATGGGCGAAGTCGCATCTTTGCCGCGACCCGTGGTGATGATGGCTGCAGGTTCAAGATTAGAGACCGTATTGGCTGTGCCATTGGTCGAAATATCTAGTGAACTAAGCGTTTCGAGAATACGTGTACGATGTGGTAGCGAATGGTGGACTGGCAGAACCGGTCCGTTCACACCAACAAAAGTTAGCCCGACTTGGAAGCCATGAAAATAGGCGTCGCAAACCAGAGATGCAGCTAACGAGATCGCTCGTTCAACAAGTGCTTCTTTGATTTGATCCTCATTGAGCAAGGCTGGTTGTTTCTTGGATGTATTGGCTTTTTTAGACTCATTCGGCTTAGGCATCAGTTCATCGGTGAGTTCATGGATCTCTTCTTCGGTGAGATTTAATGTGTCCATTCGCAGGTCAAGTTGCACCATGAGGCGAGGCGGTGAGGGAAGCGTCATTTCGCGGATGACTTTATTGCCTGTTCGAGCAGTGCGTTTCCAGTCGACCATGCGGATTGGATCGCCTGGTCGGTATTCACGCAAACCGAAAAATTCTTCATGGCCACCCGATCGATCAATCTGTTTTTGTCCAGCAGGATTAGTATTCGAAATTGTTGTCGTGAGCCGTCTATCCATGCGATAGATTGTGGGGTAGATCAGAATGTTGGTTGGTTGCTCGAACTCAATCACCTTGTTGATAATGCCGAATGGAAAAGATGATGAGATATTGATGCGTTCAAATTGCAGGCTGCCGCGTTGTAATGGCCATGCTGGTGCTTCGGCCTGAATAGTTTGCATCGGCCCGAGATGTAAAAGCCATCCCAATGTTTGGCCTTTAAGTTTTTGCGGTTGTTGTGCGATCGGTCCGGCCTTGCGGTAGCCGTGGTATCCACGCCCCCAGTTTTCGGTGATGGAGACATTGAAAATAGATAGCCGAGAATCATTGGTAATGTGATATCGAATCAACAACTGTTGGTTGGCGATGGCATGCGAGGGGAGCAGCCGTTTCACTTGGATTTTACGGAGTGTTTGGAAAGTAACCAGAACTGAGATGGCAAATGACCCGATCAGCAGGCCAAATCCCCAGAAGAGTAGGTTGGCTTGTGTTTTTTCAGCTGCGCCCAGTAGCAACGCTGAGACAACCAGGAACATCAATCCTCCTTGGCCAAGTCGATAGCGTGTACGGTGTTTGGCTCGCTTCTTTTTCTTGCGAGGATGTCGTAAACCTACGAGGCGCAATGGCGAGTCCTTTTTGAACATGATGATTGTTGGCCGGAATTTGCGACTCTTAGTTTAATTGTTTGCTCTCAATACTGCGAATATTCTTTGGCCGTATTTTGTGTGACATGTTTCTTTTAAGACATCGCAGGCGGAAAATAAAAAAAGCACGCATTGAGGCGTGCTTGACGTGGTGATTTACATTATTTTGGCATGGATTATTTTTTCTCGTTCAGGTACGGCTTGCCCATCTCAAATGTTTCCTCAAGAAAGTTCGTGGGGCGTGATAACTTGCCCTCACCAGGTGCGAGTGTGATTAGCAATCGCTGATTCTGGCCGGGCAGTGGTAAAATACGCTGAACGGGTTTATACCCTTCGCATTCCGCAGTCACCAGTGCGTCATACATCAGTAGTCCTGCACCTTGTGCAGAGATTGGCAGTGAAAAAGATCCGCCACTTTGTGCGTATGTTGATCCCTGGTCGAGCGGTTTCATCGTTTCTGGATCTAGTGTTAGCGCCACTTTGGCGAGATTGATCCCGTTGTAGCCATCAGTCAGGCGGGGATCATCTTGATTCACCACGGCGATGCTCGATTCCGGGCCAGCGACCACGCGTCCTTGTAATGAACGTTGGCACCCAGCCAGAAAAAAAACAAGGCCAAGCAGCATCAGCGGAACGATCTTGCAACGAATGTCCATCATGGGTTGTTATCCGGTTTAATAGGTTGCGAAAACAAGGCAGGTCCGCGGATATAACGCAGTCCACATGATAACGGTTCGCGCAGTTTGGGTGTTAATGAAAAGATTGAGGCAATGCGATACGTTACTCGCTTATTCGATCGGTGTAAGCGATTCGGTATTTGGCAAATCTTTGAGCGAAGCAAGGCCAAAGATCTCAAGGAATTTCTTCGTTGTGCCATAAAGCATCGGGCGGCCGATCTCATCCGCTCGCCCCACAACTTTCACCAGATGCCGATCCATCAACCCTCGCAATACGTCCCCGCACGCAACTCCGCGGATCATTTCCACATCCACACGTGTCACCGGCTGCTTATAAGCTACGATCGCCAGCGTCTCAAGCTGCTGTGGTCGAAGTTTTGCTTCTGTTGCTTTTTGCTTGGTGATGCCCGCAAGCACATCGCCGAACTGCTGGAGGGTCATGATGCGGTATCCGCCTGCGACCGATTCAATCCGAAACGATCGCTCGGTTTGGCTGTAATGTGCATTCAGCCGATCGATTGCTTCGGTGATGATGTTTGCTGGGATGCCACCAAGGGCCGCGCCGACACGGGCAGCATTCATTGGCTGCGGCGAGGTCAGCAAGGCCGCTTCCACACGGAGATCAAGATCCTCTGGGATCTCGACGGGCTCCTGAGGTTCTGTCTGCTCACTTGCCTCAGCTGTTTCTGCTGCGGTATCTTCCTGAACCTCTGGCTCTGCCTGAGGTGCTTCCGCGTCTGCGGCCGGTTCCGTGACCTGATTGTCTTCCTTGGACTCACTCATGGTGGGATATGTTATGGGATGCCCACCAGAAGGGAAAGTTTGAATGGTTCGATTGTTCAGTGTCGCGTTTATCATCATTAAAATGTAGTTATCTGGCCACGATGAGGGGCAGCAAAGACTGGCGGCGATACTGATGTACCGATTCTGGTTGATCGGTCGACATTAGTGCAGTCATGGCAAGCAAAGATCAAAAGCAAGTGGAACGAGCAACTCTTCGTTTTTCGATCATCGGGGGGTTGTTTTTTATGGTCGTCGGTATTACTTGGGGATTGTGGATTGGATCCAGCATGATCCTTTTTGATGGGCTCTATTCAGTACTTGGTGTGATGCTGACAAGCCTTTCCGCCTATGTCAGTAGCTTGGTCATGAAGCCAGATGATGAGCGATTTCCTTTCGGACGCCAACAGTTCATTCCGTTTGTACTCATGTTACGTGCCGCAGTTCTTTCTTCGCTTTGCTTGTTTGCAGGATTAAGTTCGTTGCTGGTGATATTGTCTGGTGGGCGTGAGGTCAACGCGGCTTCCGCCGTGGTCTATGCGATCGTTTCAACGGGGGGTTGCTTGTGTTTTTGGCTATATTTACGATCAGCCCGTCAACGTTTACAAAGCGATGTTGTGGATGTCGAAAGCAAGCAATGGCTAATGGATACGATGTTAAGTGGAGCGGTGCTTGTTGGTTTTGTCATTAATCTTTTGGTATTAGGTACGCGGCTAGATTGGCTGTCATATTACATTGATTCAGGCATGGTATTCATTGCATGCTTGATTTTTTTGCCTATGCCGATTGGTAAGATGATCGTATGCATTCGTGAATTGCTGGTGATGGGTGTCGGGAGTGCATACAGGAATAGGATTAATCATGCTGTGCGAAACGTGCTTGAAAAACATGATTTAGATCGATTTGCTTTGCGTGCAGCCAAGGGCGGGGACATGATAACCATTGAGGTTGATATTGTGTTGCCAGAAGAGTTTGTGATCCAACACGTTGGTGTGCTGGATAGGATTCGTGAAGAGATCAAAGATGCAATCAGTTTTGTTGGCGAACCGATCTGGTTAAGCGTTGCGTTCACTGGCGATGAGAAATGGTTGTAAGTGAGCTTTAGAGCGTGTGCATATATTCACGTCAACCACAATCATGCGAAATGCCCGGCAGAACGTAGTGCTGCGATGCGCGTCTGTAAATTCCGTCCTGGGCAAGCGGTTGGTACTAACTCACGATGTGTATAGATCCGTGACACTGGCACGCCATATCTGCGACGGAGTGTGCGGAGTGATGTTTGCAAAGCGGAAAGCTGTGCTGCGGACGGATACTGTTTTTCAAAATTGCCCAGCAACATGATTCCGATGTTGTTTGGGTTGTTCGCCCGGACATGGGCGCCTTGATACTGAATGGGTCTTCCCTCCCACACACGGCCTGCTCGGTCAATGATGTAGTGATATCCGATATCGCCCCAGCCTTTGGATTTGGTATGCCCCTTGTGGATCAGTGCCAAACGTTCAACGGTCGCGCTTTGACTGGTTGTTTGAAATAGTGTCCAACCTTCGTGATGTACTGTGATTTTATTGATCCGCCCCATTTTGCTGACACGCCCTTTGATCGGTTGCGTTCTGGTCCACTGTGAACGTGGGATCGGGTTGAACGTTGAAGTTGAGATATTTGCTGTTGGTGTGGTATGGGTTGCACGCGGGATTTTGATGGTGCGTTGCGTATGGGTGATGTTGGGTCTGGGGACGGGCTTTTTGCTTGCTGATGTTGAAGCAGCATAGGTTTTGCGACGGGAAGTCGGGGCTGCCGACGATGGCCAGCTTACAGATGGGCGTGTGATGTAGCTTGGCGTGCTGCCAGCGCAGCCAGTCAAAAATGCCGCACACGATGCAAGCAGCAAAGTTCGCCGCGAGAGATTCAGTGAAGCCGGGAGACGGGGGTGATCGTTGTTCACGGGAGCCTTTCTCAGCGGGACAGAGGGAACACATGCGTTCATTGGTGGTACAGCGGATGGTGTGGGGTGTGATAGCGCAACAATAACGCTGCGATGTTCTGTTATCGGCAAGATCAATGGGTGAAGAAGAATTTCTTTGCGCGCAGCTCGGTTAGTTTGTAGCGAGTGTTGTGGTGCTTGACAGATCTTCTGCTGGGAAAGCAGGAGTTTCGGTTTTGCGCTGTGCAAGCAAGACGAGATTATCTGGATCGTCCGATTGAGCTGGGTTAGACATGGGGTGCCACGGTTTTGAATGGACCAAAAGTGAAAGCAATTGTTGTGATGTGAACAAGTTCAGCGGATCAGTCATAGATTCACCGCGAGGTGGGGCTGCCCGCGTGACGAGGATAAGGTATTTATGATCGCCTTCGCCAAGAAGTTCATGTGCAAAATTTAGTAGCGACACCGGATTGGGATGGTGTTCTAGTTGGTTAAAGATCGCTACTATGTCGGATTCGCCCGAAACAAGATCGGTCGGCGGTTGCGTGCGGATTGGCATGTGGTGATACGTTGGCTTGGGTGTGCCTTCGGGATACGATTGATTGTTAATGCAACGTTTAGACAGATTGATGCGAGCTATATCATCATCCACGCCAGCATAAGGGAGTGATTGTGTGGCAAAGATGTGCGACATCACCGAGGCGCCATGACCTATGATGGTTAGTCGCGGGCGATCCATCTTCGGCAGTTGTTTGAGTGCGGAGAT
Organism: Poriferisphaera sp. WC338; assembly: GCF_050931845.1. Classification (GTDB taxonomy): domain Bacteria; phylum Planctomycetota; class Phycisphaerae; order Phycisphaerales; family Phycisphaeraceae; genus Poriferisphaera. The sequence continues at coordinate 2,643,418 of NZ_CP194516.1, read as the reverse complement.
CACAAATGATACGCGGGTGTTGATCTGTTTGGTTAGCTCGTCATCTTTGCCGTATTTGCCCCAGTCCGCATCTTCAAACGCAAGTTCGCCTGTAGATTGTTGTACGGTGGTGTTGTTACTGTCGGAGGCGGAGGAAAATGGTGGCCAGTCAGAGGGGTTGCCAAAGACGCGATGGTTCCAAAGTAGAGGTGTGCCTTTGTAACGATGATAAATCGCATCCAGGTCGGGTGCGATGCGATCAAACCCCCATTTTTCCCTGAAAATATCGAGAGTTTTGTGGATGCCAGAGAGTTCATCTGCTTCAGTGGAACGTTGTTCCCGCAAGCTATGGTTGTGTGTGAAGCTGATCGTTGGTACAGCAATACAGCTATAGCCTGCTTGTCTTACTCGCAATCCAAAATCAACGGTTTGTCCGCGGAGGATGTTTTCATCATAGCCATCGAGTTCGTCGTGAATGGTGCGCTTGGTGCAATAGAAACAACCCATGACATGATCAACTTCAAGTGGACGGGTGAAAGCCGATGGCGGGTAGCCCGCGCCGATGTGGTGATAGCCTTTGGGGTGCAGAAGCATGTCGCCGAAGGCATGCACATGGCCTTGGGGGGTGAGTTGCAGTGGGCCAACTGCGCCGAGAGTGTTAGGCGCATTATCGAAGATCGCGGTAAGAATCGAAGCCCAATTGAGAGTGTGGATGATGATGTCGCCATCGAGCCGCACGAGAATATCGCCAGATGAGGCTTCAACAAGTTTGTTAGCCGCGACCGACAGGATGCCGGAGTGTGGCTGTGTGATCAGTTTGGAAAGGATCGGTTTGCCTGCATTGATCGAGCCGACGGGAAACGTTTCGGTGGTGTAATCTTGCAGGGTTTGCAATGAGTCATCAGTGGAGCCGTCGTCGCAGGCGATGATCTCGAAGGGCGTAGTTTCGTCAGCGAGCGTGGTTGAAAGCGAAGTGAGCAGGTCGAGGATGAGATTGGTTTTTTGATCCGAGGAGGACTGGATGCCGTTGTTATAATTCGGGATGAGGATGGAGACGCGGGGGGTGTTCACGGGATGCTTCCTTGCAGGTGTGGGTTGGCAAATCCGTTTGCCGAATAAGCATTGGCGTGTTAACGCAGAGGTTTGTTACAATCTTAATCGAAAGCGTGGCAGGATGCCCGTTATTTTGCATCAGAAATCTGTTTCAAAGCTGTTTTATAGTTATTTTCTTACTTATCATCAAAACCATCATCAGGGACGAGGCGCGTTTTGAGTGAACCATCATCAGAATCAGGACAAGTGATTGAGGCGGCGCAGGGTACGCATTGGCAGTGGGAAGCCGATGGCGACATGGTTGTGGTCTGGCGGGGTGATGTGGATCTAAGCAGCATTGAGCCAACGGATTGGCGAGAACAGTTTCGAGAATTTCTCGGTTCATCAGCGGTCGTGAGTTTGGTTGGTGCAAAGCGGTTGACGGATAAAGAAGGTCAGGATTATGTCTTCTCGATGGGCGAGTTTGTTGTGCATCCCAAAGGGTTTCATCATCTGGGTAAAGGTGTACACGGCAAGTGTTACCGCTTTCCAGTAGAAGTTGATTGCGTTGCCGGTGGGGTCATGGCAATCAAGAAAGAAGTGTTCGAACGCATCGACGGGGAAGGATTGTTGGAAGGCGCGCTGAGCGGGGTGAATCTTGGTTTGGCGGTGCGGCAGGATAGCGGGCGATGTTTTGTGGTGCCGCGGGTGGTGGTGAAGGATGATAAGACGGTTGGGGCGGGGCAAGCGGAAAGCGAAAACTTCCGGGAACGATGGGGATTTGATTGGTTGATGTGTGATTTGGATGCAGCGAAGGAAGCGCATCATGGGGATGGGATCATTTGGAACATGAATGTGTATGCGGGTGGGTTGCCGTTTGAAAAGTATGACGAGCGAGGGGCGATGCATTGGGTGAGTTATCAGCAAAGCGATCCGTTTCGACAGCGCGCGGACAAGCTGTCAGAGATTGCGGCAGAAGTGACCGGTGCTGGCGGCAATGGTTTGTGTGTTGATCTTGGTTGTGGTGATGGGTTGTATTCGCATCTTGCGGCCAAGCGTGGTGTGAAAGTTTTGGGTGTTGATCCGGAAGAAAATGGGATCAAGCAGTCGCAAGAAATGACCGTGAAGCAGGATTATCCGCAAGATGCGCCGCGATTTGAATTAGGCGTGGGCGAGACATTGCCTGTGGGTGATGGTGAAGCGAGTGCGGTGATGATGCTGGATGTGATTGAGCATTTGCCGAACCCAATCGTGGTGCTGCGCGAGGCGGCACGGGCGCTGGGGCAGGGTGGTCATTTGCTGGTGGTGACGCCGGCGTGGCAGTATGGCGGGAGCAGTGATCCGGTGTATCACAATTTTGAATATACACAGGAAGAACTGGTGCGGCAGATGAATGCGATTGGTGGGATCGAAGTGGTGAATACTGGGAAAATTGGCGGTGTTTACCGGGATTTGGTGGTGATTGGGCGGAAATCTTAATCGTATAGTAATTGCAAATTTGAAGATTACATGTCTAATCATTGGTTAGGTATTTATATGCGCAAAAAGAAACGGCAGCTTGCGCTGCCGTTCCGCATCAGTGATCGGATGCCCGCGTGGGATTGCGGGACCTCCAAAATCGTTACTCAGGCTTAGCCTACTGGAGCAGTGAAAGAACTGCTTGTGGCTGTGCCTTGGAGATCGAGAGAACCTGCTGTGCGGACTGCACGAGGATCTGTGATCTCGTAAGTGCTGCGGTTTCAGACGCGAAGTCTGTGTCGCGGATGGACGATTCAGCAGCACTGGTGTTTTCAAGTGCGACACCGAGTGAACGGATGGTCGAGCCAATGGTATTCTTCTGGAAGGCACCGAGGCGGCCACGGAGAGAAGAAACCTGATTGATGGCGGAGTCGACGATGTCTTGAGCTTTGGCGAGGTTGCCGTTCTCAAGGTTGGCACCCTTGGAGGAGCCGAGTTCATCGAGGAAGCCGGTGGAAAGTGAACCGAGGTTACGCACGGTAACGTTGCTGATTCCGAGTGTGGCCTGGTTGATGATGTCGACGTTAGGTCCGAGGTTGAACTTCGCACCGCCGCCGTCGATGGTGAACGCAGGGTTTACACCGCCGATGGAACCAAGGGTTTGTGCACCTGTTTCCGAGAGCTGGAACTGCGTGTCGAGATGGTCGGTTGTAACCTTGACAACGCGGCCCTTGGAGGTTGCGGTGATACCGTTGACGATGGCACCGACGTCGAGCCCACTGTCACGGATTGGGTTTGAGCCTTTGAGTGCAGCGAATGTTTGAGCTACAGCAGCTTCTGCATCATCTTCGTTCTTGGCTTCAAGATTGTAGACGCCGACGGTTGCTTTACCGACGTTTACATCGCTGTCTTCGATGACTTTGACGGAAACGAATTCGTCAGAGCCGTACTCGGTTGACTTGAGTGCGATACCTGTACCTGATGTTGCAGCGGAAACGCCGGTGACATCCGAGAAAGTGTTGATGGCTTTTGCGATGTCTGTGATCGCGGTGTCAGAAGCAAAGGTGAACTGACGTGAGCCTTCAGCTCCAGCGACTTCAAAGACGAAGCTGCCGTTGGTATCATTCAGGTCGATGTTAGCTTGGTCCAGCGACAGGAAAAGACCTGCATGCTGAGCAGACTGTGTGACGAGTACGTTAACGTCACGGTTTTCACCGTAAGCTGTTTTTGCGGCATTGACTTGCACGGACTCAATGTTGGCGTTTTGGCCAGAGATCGTGAAGTCATATGTGCCGTTAAGAAGCTTCGTGCCTTGGAAAGAAGTCGAAGAAGCGATGCGGTCGACTGTCTCGAGGATCGAGTCGATCTGCAATTGGTTCGCTTTCTTTTCTTCTGTAGAAAGGCCGGCTTCGTTGGAGGATTGGGTTACAAGTGACTGCACTTCAAGGAGAAGTGAGTTGATTTCTTGCAAACCACCTTCAGCGATGTTGACGACCTGGTCGGCACGTTCTGCGTTTGAGATCGCAGCCGTAATGGATGCTTTTTCAGATCGCAGATTTTCTGAAGCGATTAGGCCAGCTGGGTCGTCCGCACCACGGTTGATGCGGAGGCCGGTGCTGAGTCGTTCAAGCGAAGTGTTGAGCGACTTGTTTTGCTGGCCAAGGATTCTTTGTGAAAGAAGAGATTGTACGTTTGTATTAATGCGGGTCATGGTTTAGGTCCTCCGTGAACACGCGATCTCGTGTTACGTTCTTGTATGTTGGTGCCGAATATTGAATGGCACTGCTTCCTGCGGAACGCTCACGGATCTCCGATCCGATCTGATGCTTTTTTTGAAACGAAAGAGAATTGTTCGAATTATCCGTTGTCGTCGTATGGGGTGTCCTTACCTCATGAGTTACTCCTTCCACCGTCCGTGGTGGGTATGGCGATGGGCTGGTGGGCCACGTTCGCCGTCCATTTGCATCCTGCGGATTGTCATTCGAAGCGTCGGGGTGCTCCACCCGTCTGCACGAGTTTGATCGGGAAGAAATGTGCCTGCCGACCACCGTAGGATTAAAGATTTTTTATCGGAACCGAACATTGGTTTTCCTTTTTGAGGGTCTTGGTACTTTGTGCAACCCTGTCAGGTGGGATGATCGTCATAACCGGTACAGGCCTTAACTTCCTCCTAAGTGAAACAACCGAAATAATGGAAAAAACCGGCAAAGTAGGCTCAGATTGCCTGCTTTACCGGATTGATAACTTTGATGGACGTAGATAACACGTGTGGACCTAAGCGCTGAATAGAGGTGAAGTGTGGGCGCACAAAAAAAGACGGCCATGAGGCCGTCTTTTTATTATTGGACGTTAGCGTGAGCTTTTCGCTTATCCGAGCAGCTGCAGAGCCTGCTGTGGTTGTGCTTTTGAGATGGCGAGCACGTTTGATGCTGCCTGCACGAGGATCTGCGAGCGGGTCAGGGCCGCGGTTTCTGAAGCGAAGTCGGTGTCACGGATGGCCGATTCAGCTGCGGAGACGTTTTCGAGTGCAACGCCGAGTGAATTGATGGTCGAACCGATGACGTTCTTCTGGAAGGAACCGAGACGGCCGCGGAGTGCGGAAACATCTTTGATGGCGCTGTTCACGACATCTTGTGCCTGTCCGAGGTCACCGTCGATGAGGTTCAAGGTACCTGCACCGCCGAGATCGGAGAGCGAAAGCTTCTTGGTGCCGTCAAGGGTGGTGCCCAGTTTACGTGCCGAGACGTCTGAGATACCCAGTCGGACCTGGTTGTTGGCGTCGATTTCTGGCCCGAGGTTGAACTTCGCACCACCGCCAGAGACCTTGAAGAGGTCGATGGAACCGATGGCTGTTGCACCACCCGCAGTGAGTGTTGCGTTGAGGTCAAGTGCATCGGACTTGATGTCGAGAACGAGGCCTTTACCACGTGCTTTGGAACCGTTGATGGTGCCGCCGACGTCTTGGCCGTCGTCACGAATCGGGCTGCTGACAGCATCGTAGTCTGTACCGGCACCGGTGGCTTCGTTTTCGTTGGTTGCGTCAAGTGTGTAGACACCACCGTCCTGGCCCGCATCGTCGATGACATCGACGGAGACGAACTGGTCTGAGCCGTATTCAGTAGACTTCAGGGAGATGCCGGTACCGGATACGTCAGCTGAGACGCCGAGGCTCTCTTTGAAGTTGTTGATCTGCTTGGCCACGTCGGTGATAGCGGTCCCGGAAGCAAAGCTGAAACGACGGGCGCCGAGTGAGCCACCGATTTCGATGGTGAACGGTTCGGCTGGGGTGTCGTCGAGCACGAGGTTGGCGGTGTCCAATGAGAGGAAGACGCCTGCGTGCTGTGCGGACTGGGTGATGGCAGCTTTGACTTCAAGGGCGGAGTCGCCAATCTTGGCTGCGTTGATGTTGTAGTCTTGAACCTTGGCGTCAAGTGATTCGATTTGGAAATCGAACTTGCCGTTCAGGAGCTTGGTGCCCTGGAAGGTTGTGGTTGAGGAGATACGGTCAATCGTCTGCAGGATCGCGTCGACCTGCTGCTGATTGGCTTCTTTTTCCTCAGCTGATAGGCCGGCTTCGTTGGCTGTCTGTGAGACGAGCGACTGAACTTCGGTGAGCAGGGAGTTGATTTCCTGCAGGCCACCTTCAGCGACGTTCACGACCTGGTCGGCACGTTCAGCGTTTGAGATCGCGGCACCAATGGCTGCTTTCTCAGAGCGCAGGTTTTCAGAAGCGATCAAACCCGCGGGGTCATCACCGCCGCCGTTGATACGCAAACCTGTGCTGAGACGCTCGAGTGATGTGCTCAGAGATTTGTTTTGGTTGTTGTAAATGCGCTGTGAGATAAGCGAACTGACGTTTGTGTTGATCCGGCTCATGCTAACTGTCCTCCAATTTCACGTCCGATTTGAATGTTGCAGGCGCTTGCGTGGGTCTAACAATGACTGACTTGGCGAAGCTCATTCTTTTCGGCACTGTTTTTGAAATGCTGGATCCGTTCGACCAGACCCCTGACGTTTCAGTTTCAGATCTTTGCCTGAATCGCTAATCCGGCAGGGATTCGAATCAGCGGGATGCTTTGGTATGAGTGTGGCCTGGTCGACGCCATGAACTCATCCAGTCGGGACCGACTTGATCGCGACGCATTTGACATCGTCGTGGGGACGCAAGGAAATAACATGCGGGGTTAAAGTGGGAGGATGTTTTGATGTGATTGAGTGGTGCAGATGTCACAGACGTTACAGCCGGTACGGTTTAACGCCTAAGGCAGGAAGGGATATGGCTTGTTATTGCGTAATAACAAGTAGAGATATGCGTTATTCGGTATGCACGATCGATCTAAAACTTAATCATAGGAAAGAGGTAGCGCTTGATCAGTGGCGATCAATTTAATGGGAGAGAGGCGAGCTGAATAGGGGAGAGGACGTTCCGAGGATCGTTATTCGGACGTTTGATCTTTGTTGCGTTCGAGGTCCTTAATATAAGCTTCGGTGCGGTCGAGTTCACGTTTAAGGTGACGAACACGCAAGAGAGATTTGACGCGGGTAAGCAGCTCGAGCTTGTTGACGGGTTTGGTGACAAAGTCGTCGGTGCCTGATTCGACACCGCGTTCGATGTCGCCGAGTTCGTTTAGGGCGGTGACCATCATAATGGGGATGGCGCGCGTGGCGGGATCGTCTTTGAGCTTGCGGCAGACTTCGAAACCGGACATACGGGGCATCATGATGTCCAAGAGGATGAGGTCGGGGAGGGTGTTGTCGGGGTTATCGATGTAAGCAATAGCTTCTATGCCGTCGGCGGCGGTGCTGATTTTGCAGGGTAGCGCGTCGAGGTAAGCTTGCAGAAGTTCGACGTTTTGCTCGTTGTCGTCGACGATGAGGATGTGCGAAGTCGAGAGATCAAATTCGAGTGATTCTTCAGCAGGGGAATTGGTTGTGTCAATCGGCGTATTCATGGGAGGGGTTCCCTGTGATTTTGATTAAGGATTGATGTAGCGCGGCCAGTGCGGGATCGTGGGTTTGGGCGGTTCGCTGGATGAGGTTATGGAGATCTTGGTGTGTGTCAACATCGAACCAAGATTGGCGTTCGCTGTATTGTAGGCCGGTGTTTTGAGCGGCTTGGATTGTCTGATGGTACACGGCATCGGTGCCCCAGTCGATATTCTGGATGAGTTGTGGGAAGTAATCGCGGACAAGCAAAGTCCAGTATCCACCGTCTGAGACCGGGCCGATGGCGGTTTGCGTGTTGGTGGTTTGGAAGAGAGTGAGGCTGGTGGCGAGTTCGGTTAAGGGCAAGTCGGGTGAGTCGGCGCCGAGGAAAACCACAGGGTGGTGTGGTGGGATGGATTGCCAAACGTGGCCGAGTCGGTCACCGAGGTTGCCATCACCTTGGTCGGTGATTTTGAGATCCGTGGGGATGGGAATTTGGAGGGCGGGATCATCGTTGAAGTGGTCTGCGTGGAGGGTGCAAGTATTTGAAGCATCAGAGGTTGAAGTGATGAAGTTGGTGTAGGTGTGCTGATCAATACCGGCGAGTGCGAGGTGGATTTGGGGTTGTGGGGATTGATCTTGTGCCCAATCGGTGAGGCGAGTAAGTAGGCAATTCAGGCACGCGGCATGAACTTTGGCGGCTTGCAGAGGGGTGAGGTTGGGGGTGAGCCGGGTTTTGACGCGGCCGGGGACGGGAGGCTTGGCCATGACGACGATCTGGGGGCGGCTTGATGATGCGGAATCTGCGGAAAATTTTGATTTAAGTTTATTCATATTTGGGACTTATGGTGGCGTGGCGGTTGCAGAGCATGTTTGCTTTTAGTTGATTTTGTGCGTATAGTACCGTGTTCGCAACCCGTTAGAGAGAAAATGCTCGAATGGCGGGGTGTGAGGGGGATGTGGGTTGTTGGGCCGTTTCAAGGCGTGGTGAAACGTCTGTGAGGCCTGTGGGTTGGCGGGGGAATCGAAACACTGTTATTGAAACGGAAAGACGCAGCCTATGAGTGCGACAAGCGCGAATACAAGACTGGCGTGGGAAGACCACTGGGTAAAGCCGAACTTCAAGACACTGATGAGTGTGTATGACCCGGCGGGTAAGAAGAAGGTGCTTGATCAATTGATCAAGAACTTTACGGAGTTCGAGGGGATTCGCCGCGAGATCATCTGGTACGGTGCCGCTTGGAAGTGGGCAGAGCAGTACACGCTGGTGAATGAAAAAGGGAACGATGTTGAGGTGATGGCATACTTTGTGCCGAACCCAGAGACACCCGTGATTTGTGTGCCGCTGCGTGATGAGATTATTGCGTCGCTGCCGATCAAGCGGTTGAACAAATTTATCCGTGAAGGCATCCGCAGTGCGACGAACAAGTGCGCGGTGGAAGTGCATTGGGCGATGTGGTCGCCGAGTGCCTCGACAGAAGTCGAACACCTGACGGACTTGTATAAGCGGAAGTATAAATTCCTGACTGGGACAAAGTAGTTCCTTCAGTTGGAATGTTGAAATCAATGAAGCGAGTGTCAGAAATGATGCTCGTTTTTTTATGACGTTGTGAAGATAGGGATGAATGGCGAGTGACTTTGGGGGGTATTGTGATGTGTATGTAGAAGAGGGTGATAGACAGGACGGAATTTCATTGACGTGGTGAGATTAGCTTCGGTAAAATAAGGGTGCAGTGGCCTTACAACGGCGAGATCGGCGTTGTGACGAGAACTGATGTGTTGCGTAAGACGTTACGCAGCGTAAAGAATCCGGCGACGCAGAGCCGGCCGAGTCAGTCGGTGATTTGGCGGCGAGGCGCGACGGCTGGAGTAACCTTTTTACGAAGGAGGTGATTTAGTGATTGATTATCAATGTATGAGCGGGAGTGCCCCGGCTTAGGCTGGCGCGTCCAAGTTCTTTAGAGCGTTGGTACGCATGCATGGCTGGCTGAAAAAGCTGGGCTGTGACGATGCACTCCCCGATACCGACCTACGGCCCACCTATCACGGTGGGCCTTTTTTGTGCACGATTTGGTGATCTCCAGTGCGTGTGTGCTAGAAATGATTTTAAGGCTAACGGGTGTTTGGTAAACTTTTGTGATGAGCAAGGAAGAGAAAGAGATTTTGGCGGAGCTGGTGATGGTGTTGGCGAAGGGGATCGGCCCGAAGACGGGGGATAAATTGGTTGACGCGATGGGAAGTGCGTCAGCGGCTATTGGTGCAGATATTGATGCATTGGTGAAGGTGGGGGGGATGACGCTGAAAAGTGCGACGAAGGTACGTGGGGCGATCAAGACGGTATTGGATGAGAAGGCGCATGAGCAAGAGTATGAGATTGTTGCGAAGCATGGGGCGCGATTGGTGTGTGTGTGGGATCATGACTACCCGAGATTGATGCGGCCGGTGACGGGGCGGCCACGGATTCTGTGGGTGAAGGGGGAGATGCAAGTTAGAGATGCGGTGAGCTTGGCGGTGGTGGGCGCGCGGAAGTGCAGCACTTATGGTAGAGAACAGGCGGCGCGTTTTGCAGGGCAGGTTGCGGCGGCGGGCGTGTGTGTGGTGAGCGGCGGCGCGAAGGGGATCGACAGTGCGGCTCATTGGGCGGCGCTTCAAGCAGGCGGAAGGACGATTGCGGTGTTGGGTTCGGGGCTGGGCAAGCCGTATCCGAAGGACAATATTGAGCTGTTCGGAAAGATTGTGCATGAGCAGGGCGGCTCAGTTATGAGTGAATATCCGATGATGCGCGGGCCGCAGGCAGAGAACTTTCCAGCAAGGAACAGGATCATTGCCGCAATGACAATGGGGACGTTGGTGGTGGAAGCGGCGAAGCGAAGTGGGGCGCTGATCACCGCGCGGCAGGCCAACGAAATGGGTAGAGAAGTGATGGCGGTGCCGGGGCGGGTAGATTCGGCGGTAAGTGGTGGATGTCATGAGATGATCAAAGGTGGATGGGCGCAGATGGTGACTAGCGGGGCAGAGGTGCTGGATGTGATGATGGAACAGGAAATGGTATTGCAGGGAGGTGATGAGGTGCTGGCAGGGCAGCTTGAAAAAGATGGCTTGTCGTCAGGTGACATGGATGGTAAGTCTCTCGACGAGATGGGGGGCACTGTGGAGGAGCAAGTAGTCGGTGTGATTGAGCAGGGGTATAGCGAAAGTCAGAGATTGGTCTTGGTCATGCTGGAGGGCGGGGGACGATCATTTGATGAACTGGTAGCGATGACGGAGTTGGAGGCGGGTGTTTTGCAAGGGGAGTTGACGATGTTGGAGATTCGCGGGGCAGTGAAGCGGGCTGGCGGGGGGGTGTATCAGCGAAAGTCATGATTTGCCGCGTGAATCAATGGCTTAGAGGTGTATGAGGTGCGGGGAGGGTGTATCATATTGTTCTTGGATGAGGGGATTAGGTGCAGGTTGGTGGTGATATAAACAATATTGGATATGAAAGTGGCTGAGCGATGTTTCCAGTTTTTGATGTGAATACGCAAGCGGGTAAGCAGGGATATAACGCGGTTTTGGTGCGCCTGAAGGACACAGCTTCGCTAGGTAGTGATGCGGCGAAGGTGGTGGGTGAGGTGATGACTGATGTGCGCGAGTACGGTGACGCGGCTGTGGTGAAGTACATGCAGAAGTGGACGGACCCGGGTTTTGATGCAAGCCGGATACGGGTATCTAAGCGCGAGTTAGACGAAGCGGAAGCAGAATTGAAGCCGGAGATGCGTGAGGCGCTTGAGGCATCGATCGCGAACGTGCTTGAATATCAGAAGCATGTTTGTCCGAAAGATGCGGATGTGATTGAGATTGATGGGGCGGAGTTAGGGATGCGGTTTACGCCAGTAGAGAGTGTGGGGTGTTTGGTGCCGGGTGGGACGGCGGTGCTGTTTTCGACGCTGATCATGACGGCGGTGCCGGCGATTGCGGCGGGTGTGCCGGTGGAAAATATCTCAGTTGTGTCACCACCCCCTACGCGGATTGGTGATGAAGAAGCGGGTGATATTTCGCCGTTGGTGCTCGCAACTTGCAAGCTGATTGGGATCGAGAAGGTGTACCGGATTGGTGGGGCGCAGGGTGTTGCCGCGCTTGGGTATGGGACGGAAAGTGTTGAGAAGGTGGAGATGATTGTCGGCCCGGGCAATGTGTTCGTGCAGTTAGCGAAGGGGATGCTCGGCGGGGCGTGTGGGAGTGACAACGGGTTCTACGGTCCGAGCGAAATCGTGACGCTGGCGGATTCAAGTGCGAGGATTGAGTGTGTGGCGGCGGATTTGATCGCGCAGGCGGAACACAATCCGGGGAAGTGTTTCTTGGTGGCGTGGGATAGAGAAGTGATTGATGGGATTGTTGGTGAGGTGAAATCGCAGCTATCAAGACGCAAGCGCGTGGAGGCGATTGACCGTGCGCTGGAAACGGAGAGCTGCGCTGTGCTTGCGAAGGACAAGGATGAAGCGATTGCGTATGCGAATGAGATTGCGTGTGAGCACGTGAATCTTGCTGTGGCAGATGCGAATAAAGTCTTGCCGCAGATAAAGCATGCGGGTGAGATTTTTGTGGGGGATCAAACACCGGTGGCGGCGGGGGATTATTATGCCGGTCCGAGCCATACGCTGCCGACGGGGACAACGGCGAGGTTTACAAGTGGGCTGAGCGCGTACACCTTTTTGAAGCGGACGGGGACGGTGTGTTATCCGAACGGGATGAGCGAGAAGACAATGCGGCACATTGCGATGCTGGCAGAGGCGGAGGGTTTGGATGGGCATGCCGAGAGTGTGCGAGTTCGTGGCCGGAAATAGTTATAGAAAATAACTGCGAAAGTAGATATTAGAATTGATTGCGGTTGCAATGCTGAATAAATAAAAAAGCCGATGTGTGATGCATCGGCTTTCTCTTTGTGTGTGTTGTTTTTTAATTCTTGGTTAGATGGATGGTGTTTGAGTGCGTTTGCGGGAAAGGAGAGGGAAGGTTGCGAGTGTGAAGAGGATGGCGGTGGTGGGTTCGGGGATGGTGGTGAGGTCGTAGATGTAGGCGGCACCAGCTTCGGGGTAGACAACGAGATTTTTTCTAAATGCGCCGACAATGGCGTTTGTGCCATCGATGTCGACTGAGACGCCGAAGCGGTCACCGGCGCGCGCGTTGGATGAGGTGATTTTTGATTGTGTGATATCTAACGGATTTGAGATATCGAAGAAGTAAGCGGAGCCAGAGCTGTCACCGTCGTCGTCGTTGTTGGGTGCGCCGACGATGACGCTTCTGCCGTCGATGGCGACGGACCAGCCGAAGTTATCGCCTGCAGTGCCATCGTCTGCGGTGAGTTTGACGAGCTGGTTGCCGGTGTGGATGTCGAAGATGTAGGCGGCGCCGGTGTTGCTGTTGTCGCCGTTTGCGCCGATGACTGCGAGGCTTCCGGAGACGGCAACGGAGCGGCCAAATTTATCGTTGGCGGCGATGTCGTCTGACAATAGTTTTGTTTCGCCAATGTTGTTGAGGTCGGAGAAGTTGTAGAGGTAGGCAGCCCCGGTTTCGTTTTCATCTCGGACAGCGCCGACAAGTGCGGTGTTGCCGGAGATACTGACGGCATTGCCGAAGTGATCGAAACCATCGCCATCGCTTGCGGTAAGTTTGGCGATCTGGCCACCTGATACGGCATCGAACAAGTAAGCTGCGCCGTGGGGGTTGTTTGGAGGGGAATCGGTATTGAGCGGTGCGCCGACGATGACAGTTCTATCAAAGATGTCGACGGATGTGCCGAAGTTTGCGCCACCTGCGACGCCGTTTGGATTGAGCTTGTGGATTTGTGCGCCGGTGGTTGCGTTGTGGATGTAGGCTGATCCACCACTGGAGAAGCCGCCCGAAAACTCTTTGGGCGCGCCTGAGACGATGATGTTGTTTTGTATGGCAACGGCGGTGCCGAATTCTGCGTGGGCGACTGTGGGTGAAGATTCAATGATGCGCTGGCTGTTGCCTGTGGTCGCGTCAAAAACGAATGCTTCGCCGGGATTGGCTGTTTCGTGGCGTGGTTCGCCGACAATGGCAGTGTTACCATCGATGGCGACGGAGGTGCCGAAGCGGTCTTCTATTCTGTGGTTGGGATCGAATAGGTAGATTTCGGAGATGGCTGCGCTGGTGATGGATGTGGCTAAGAGGCCGATGGTGATACCGAGCAAGTTGCATGTATAGCGTGAAGTTGAATGAAGTTGCATGATGTCTCCCTCTACCTATTGATAGATCGTGTTAACAAAGAAATAGATGCTGTACGATCAATGAACACAGGCGAAATTAAAGAGATGTTCATCAGCCGTTGGTTGTTTTGGGGATGAGTCGATAAGTTGAAAACCCCAAACAATGTTTCATAATTTACCTGCCGAGCCGTTGATCGACAAGGAATTAAGGAAACATGCTTAGCTTGTTTAAGAATCGTTTGTGAAGTGTGCGGCCATATTTCATAGCACGGAGAAGGTTTTGTGAAGCAAGGTAAACTTGGTTGGATAGAGTAGATACTGGGATGATTTTTTAGATGCGGGAGGAGGGGCCGTTTCGAGGTGAGTAGCGGTTGATGGTTTTGATGATGGTTTGCTGCACTTCAAATGGACGATCGATCATGACCCAGTAGGCATCAACGAAGCCCGTGCCGGCGGTGGCGAAGGCGATGGTGCCGAGGCCGGTGAGCTGTTCGCGGATGGAGCGGATGACTTCGGTTTGTTGGATGTTAGAGAGGGGGGTTTCGTAAACTTGTACGCGGGTGACACCTTTGATGCGGATGATGCGCTGGTCGGTGAGGATGTATGTGCGTGAGAGCCATTCGATGAATTGCCATGAGATGCGGGCGAGGATGAGGAGGACGCCAAGGATGACGATGTCGCGGGCGGACATGAAGTTCAAGTACTGGTTGGTGACAAATAGCAGGACGGTGGCAAGTGCAATGAGGACGAGGATACGCAACGGGGCGAGGACGATGTAGAGGGGCGAGGGTTTGATGAGTAGGATGATGATTTCGCCGGGCTGAATGATGTTGGCTGGAATCAAGGCGCCTGTGTGGATCTTGGTTTCGATGTCGGGGTTGAGTGAGTCGTCGGCGCAGCCTTCGGTGGGCGAGGCGGTAAAGGGAGTCTTGATTTTGGTTGCGTCTAAGCGAGAGATAGATGGCGCGGGGGTTGGGCTTGTGCGTGGGAGGGCGGGTTTGGATGTGGCGGTGATCAGGTTCATGGTGTGGCCGAGTGTTTATGAAATTGGGAAGCGAACCTGTAATGATTATTGGTTAGCTGCTTGAACTATTTTCGTAAACTTCGGGTTTGAGCGTACAGATTTCAGGGAGGTTTCGATAATAATCGTCGTAGTCGAGCCCGTAGCCGATGACAAACTCGTCTGGGATGTCGAAGGCGACATATTCGCACGGCTCGGCGAGGGCTTCGGGGCGTTGTTTGCGAAGGAGCATACAAGAGCGGATAGAATTGGGGTTGCGTTCAGATAGGATGTTTTTGACGAGCCGGAGTGTGTTGCCGGAGTCGAGGATGTCATCGATGATGAGGACGTGGTGGCCGGTGAGATTGTCGGGGAGGCGGGTGAGTGCGGCTTCAACAGAAGCGCCTTTGGTGGATGTGGATGTGCCGGGGTATGAGGTGATGGACATGACGCGGATTTGCATTTTGATTGGGAGGCGGCGGATGAGGTCGGCGACGAATATGATCGAGCCAGTGAGGATAGGGACGAGGGTAATGTCAGGGATGATGGGGGTGCCATTCTTGGGGCATGGCGACGCGTCGGCGAGAATGTCGTCATAGATCTCTTTGGCGAGTTGGTCGAGCCGCTCGTCGATCTCGTCACGTGAGATGAGGACTTTCTCAATGTCTTGTTGCATAGGCATGGTGCATAGTTTAGCAGGGGGAGGGGTATTGTGATGGATGTGTGACGAAAATGACTGATGTTTCTGTGCTGCCGTCTATCAAGGCAGCGTGGCAAGGAAGACGTGGGCGGCTAAAAAGATCTTGACCAGGTGAGAGGGATATTCGACAATATGAGACCCACAAGTATTTTCCCACCAATAGGTTCGCGGGTAATGGATGGACAATCATATGAAGAAAAACTCGGTGCGTGTGCATCTGCGTTATCGTGGTGTTTTATGTTTTGGTTTGCTGGTGGCAGCGAGTGTGCTGTCGTTGGCGTTCACGGGTTGTTCCGCGAAGAAGAAGCCGGGCCGGGCACCGGGAGCTGCACCGCCGCCGCTGTTTACGGGGCCGGGGTATCTGCACAATACGGTGGGGTCTTTGGCTCAGATCGACGGTTATACGCCGATGTTGGTGTCGAATCACAGTTTGATTGTGGACTTACCTGAAACGGGTTCGCGGCAGGTGCCGTTGGAATTGCGTCAGGTGTTGATCAATGAATTGCGGAAGCAAGGTGTGGGGTCTGCATCAAAAGGGATGCGATGGTTGAGTCCTGAGCGGATGTTGAATGACAAGGGTAGCGCAGTGGTGGCGGTACAGGGATTCATTCCGCCCGGCGCGATACCAGGGACTAAGTTCGATTTGTTGGTGTCGGCATTGCCGGGAACAGACACGACGAGTTTGGCGGGAGGGCGATTGTGGCGCACGAAGTTGGCAGTACTTGGGACAGAGTTGGCTGGCCGGTATATCCATGAAGAAGCTGATGCGATTGGGCCGGTGTACATGAACCCGCTGTACCATAATGAAGAGGGCTCGAAGGCTAAGCGAACTTTTCAACGGCAAGCGATTGTGATTGGCGGTGGAACCGTGACGCGCAAACGTGAGTTGCGGTTGGTATTGAATCAGCCAAGCTCGATGCGTGCACGATTGATTTCGAACCGTATCAATGAAAAATTTGGTGAGATTACAGACCGAGCTGACTTGGCAAAGCCGGCGAATCAATCGCGGATCGATATTAATGTTCCGAAGCGTTGGATGTATCAGACTGAAGAGTTGATGCGGTTGATCATGTCAACGTACTTGGAGGTAAGTCCGGGTTTTGAAGAGCGAAAAGCGGCTCAGTTAGTGAAAGTGCTTGAGAAGAACCCATCGGAGGAAAAGCGTGTTTCGTATGCATGGCGAGCGCTTGGAAAAATGTCTTTGCCAGTGCTGAAGCTGATTTATGACAGCCCGAAGCCACATGTACAACGAGCAGCGCTTGCGGCAGGTGCTTGGTTGGGCGATGAAACGACTACACAGTACTTGGCGAATTATGCCAAGAGTGAAGATATGGCAACACGGAAGTTTGCGGCCGAGCAAATGATGTTTCTGGCAAAATCAATCCGTGGCGAAGCTATTATGAGCCAGCTGCTGGATGATGTGGTACTTGAGGTTCGTGTTGCGGCGTACGAATCGTTGGCAGTGAATAATCATCAGTTGCTTGAACGGTATGTGGTAAAGGACAAGATGGGTGGGGTGAAGTTCATCGTGGACAGGATTGAAGGTGTGACGCGGCCGATGATTTACGTGACGCATCGTACGGGTGTGCCACGGATCGTATTGTTTAACTCGCAACTGCGTCTTGATGATGTTGGATTTGGTGCGCTGTGGAACAATCGGTTGATGGTACGGAGTGATGGCCAGGGTGTGGCGACAGTGTATTACATGCCGACAAAACGTGAACGTGTGTTAGCACTGAGTGAAGGAGAGAAGACACCTAAGTCGGAGGGCCAGCAGTTTACGATTGATTCGACGGTAGCGTCGTTGATTTATGTGCTGAGCCATCGGACGAATATGGATGATCCAAATCCCGGCTTGAACCTGACGTATAGCCAAGTGGTGGACACACTGTATGTATTGAGCAAGTCGGGATACATCGATGCACCGATTGAACTTGAGCTGAGTCCATTGCAGAAGCTGATCGATGCGTATGAGCAGGAAGAAGATCTGTCGATCCAGCGTCAGGAAACCGCAGATGCAGAAACCGATGACGGTGTGAGCGAGGTGACTGAGGGGTTGCCCACAGCACCGCAGAGCGGCCGACCTGATACGATGCGAGCCGAGACTGAGGCGAGCGATGAGCCGGATGTGGAAAAATAAGCTGATTGAAGAGCCCTTCGGGGCTCTTTTTTATGATTGAGCTTGCCCAGATTGACGGGTTAGAGGAAGCTGTGGGGCATTTCCCGGGGAAATTTGGAAATGGGCTTGATATGCTGGCGGCGGGGTGAAGAATCGGTCATAATGATCGGCGTTCACAAGTCGTGAACAGGACTGAACTTTCGCGTATCATATGGATGATGCGACACGGCAGGTTTTGGCAGTGAGTTGCCGAGATTTGCTGGGGAGAAGCGGCCTGCGGAGCGGGCTGAGATATATAAAGACAAGCGACATGGAGGTCGAGTGCGCCTATGCGATTGGCAAAACTAACCTTAGCTGGTTTCAAATCATTTGCGGATAAGACCGAGATTAAGTTCGACGCGCCGATCGTAGGGATCGTTGGGCCGAACGGTTGTGGTAAGTCCAATGTGGTCGATGCGATCAAATGGGTGCTCGGTGAGCAGTCTGCAAAATCTTTGCGTGGCGGGGCGATGCAGGATGTGATCTTTAACGGATCAAGCGCACGTAAGCCCAGCGGTATGGCGAGTGTGGGTTTGACATTTGAAAATCCACTTGAAGCGGATCGCGGCAATACGCGGCGGCTGCCGATGGATGTAGATGAGGTTGAAGTTACGCGGCAACTCTACCGGGATGGGACCAGTGAATATCTGATCAATGGTAAGCGTGCGCGGTTGCGTGATGTCAAAGAACTGTTCATGGATACGGGTGTGGGGACGGATGCTTATTCTGTGATTGAGCAGGGTAAGGTTGCGCGAATGCTTGAGGCGAACACGAAGGAACGCCGGGCGATTTTTGAAGAGGCCGCGGGGATCAGTAAGTTTAAGGCGCGGAAGAAAGAAGCAATCCGCAAACTTGAGCGCACCGAAACCAATCTTGATTTATGCCGGACACGTTTGGAAGAAACCGAGCGACGGCTGCGATCTGTGAAAATGCAGGCAGCACGCGCGCGGTCCTATCAAACCTACACCAAGCAATTACATGAACTTCAATTGCAGCATGCGCTGGCGGAGTATCACACGCTGAGCGAAAGTTTGTTTGAGATCGGTGATGAGCTTGAGCAAGCAGAAGCGGATCGTGCTGCTGCGGCGCGTGAGCTTGCATCGCATGAAGAGCAATTGAACGATGCGGAGATCGAGCGAGAAGCGATTGCTAGTCAGCAGAAACGGCTAGATCAAGAACGCATGAGCGAGCAAAGCCGTAAGGATCAGGCGACACAGCGAGCGCGCTTTGCACAGACGACGCTTGAAGATCTGAAAGGGCAGATCAAGCGTGATGCGGATCGTTTGGAAGAGCTCGAGGAACGCAGTAAGCAGCTTGATGTTGAACAGGAACAGACGGCCACGCTTGCCGCTGAGCTTGAAGGGCGGCAAGGAGGGATTGAATCACGGTTGGAAGAAGCGCGTGACAGCTATCAGCAGTTACAGCAGCAGGTGAGCGAGAAACGCCGTGAGTTAGAAGATGAGAAGCGGGGGATCGGGCGGATGTTCTCGCAGGTCAATAAGCTGCGGAGTGAGATTCAATCGCTTGAGGTGTATGAAAAATCGCTGGTGACCACGCGGGAGAAGATCGATCAGCGTGCGGCGGATATTGGTTCGCAGCTTGAAGGTTTACTCACAGACCGTGATGATGCGGAAGCAAAGCGAGCTGAGGCGAAGGATCTGCTTGAGCGCGAGCAGAAAGAGCTAGTCGAGCATGAACAACTTGGCGAGCAGTTTGATACGCAGCAGAAGGAAATCTCTGAACGTCTTGGTGAGTTAAAAGAGAATCGTTCAGCGTTAGATTCACGCCGGGCGGTGCTCCAGGAGATGGAAGACAATCAGGAGGGCGTGAGCGATTCAGTGAAGGCTGTGCTCGCGCGTGCTGCGGCTCCACATGAAGAAGATGATGCGGGGACGTTTAGTTTTGTGCGTGGGATCATGGCGGAGCTAGTTGAAGCGGATGTTGATGACGCGGCTGTGGTTGAAGCGGCATTGGGTGATTACCAACAGGCGATTGTGGTGGACCGTCTTGCAGATATCTGTTCATCCGAAGGCGGCAGAGAAGCAATTGAAGCTTTGGCGGGACGAGTGAACTTTATTGCGATTGATCAGCCGCCGTTGCCGCCGCAGCGCGATCTTGAAGCGATGGGTTTTGGTGGTGTAAAACGTGTGATTGATCTGGTGCGTTTCCCGCAGTGGCTCGGCCCGATTGCGTGGCGGATTTTGGGGCAGACGCTTGTGGTACGTGATCTTGATGCGGCGATGATGATGCGAAGTGTTTTACCGGGCGGATACCGTTTTGTCGCAGAGAGCGGCGAGCTGCTTGATACAGATGGGCGCGTACATGCGGGACCGATGGCAAGCGGGGCAGGAGGATTGATCAGTCGTCGGTCAGAGCTTTTTGCACTGGAAAGCCAGATCAAAACGCTGGATGAGCAGATTGGTGCTGATCAGATAACGCTGTCGAACTTGTCAGATCATGCGGCTCATGTTGAGAAGGTTTCTTCGCAACTGCGGAAGTCGATCTATGACGCGACCAGTGTGTGTAACAAGCTGGAAAGTCGTATTGAAACGCTGAGTAGTCAGGTGGAGCGGCTTGAGAAAGAGCAGCCGGGTCTGAGTGAAGAGATCGAGCAGATTCATGAGCAGCTTTCTGAGACGGCGGAGAAACGTGTGGCACACAGCGTGGAAGCTGAGCAGCTTGAGAGCGATTCAAAGCAGCGCGAAGCGGCATGCCAGAAGCTCGAGAATATGATCGAGACGTTTGGGGCGCAAGCCGATCAGTCACGTGAGATGGTGACGAATATTCGTGTGGAAGCATCGCAGATTGCTGAACAATTGACCTCATCGCAGAAGCAGTTGCGGCAGATTGAGATTGCGTCTGCGGATGTGAAGCGGCAACACAAACTGCTTGAAGATCAATTGTCTTCACACCGCGGACGGATTGATGAGCTTGAAGAAACTGAAACGACGTCACGTAAAGAAGCTGAAGACGCAGCAGAGAAATTGATCACATTGACGGCGGAGTGTGATCAGATCGCTGCGAAGGTTGAGGAAACTGACGCGCAGATGCAGGACCTTCGTAAGACGGTGAAGCAGCAGCGTAAGGGATTGGAAAAAGCAGATAACCGGCTACATAAGCTGGAGATGAAACGTAAAGAGTTTGAGGTGAAGCTGGAGAGCGTGCAGCAGCGCGGTTTCGAGCAGCTTGAGCTTGATGTGAAGGCGACGTATCAGCAGGCAGCGAATGAGTATAAGCGGCAGGTGCGTTTGGCGGAACTTGGTCTGAGTGAGGAAGACGGCTGGGATGGCGTGTCGGAAACTTGGTCGCTTTATGGGGTGAGCGTTAGTGCGGCTTGGTCGTTTGAAACTGACAATATCGATGAAAATGATGAGATTGAAGAAGTTTCTGGAGTGATAGAGGCGGAACTTCCAACGAGTCCGTTTGAGATCAATTGGGAAACCGTTGAAGGTGAGATCAACGAATTGCGAGGGAAAATTCATCGCCTCGGTAATGTGAATCTTGATGCGATCGAAGAGCAGGAACTGCTAGAAGTGCGTCATGATGATTTGATTGATCAGGTGAAGGACATTGCAGCGGCAAAAGAGCAGCTTGAAGAACTCATTGATGAAATCAATACGAATTCGCGGACGATGTTCCAAAAGACGTATGAAGAGATCCGAGAGAACTTTGCTGGCAAGAACGGTTTGTTCCGCAAGTTATTTGGCGGTGGTCGTGCGGATGTGATCATGACGGCGGATGAAGATGGGGAGGTTGATGTATTGGAATCGGGGATCGAGATTATGGCGAAGCCTCCGGGGAAAGAGCCGCGATCGCTTTCACAGCTTTCGGGTGGTGAGAAGACGATGACGGCGATTGCGCTGTTGATGGCAATCTTCAAGAGCCGCCCGTCGCCATATGCGATTCTGGACGAAGTCGACGCCGCACTCGACGAAGCGAACGTTGAGCGGTTCACGCAAATTGTGCAATCGTTCTTGGGCTACTCGCACTTCATTATCATCACGCACCATAAGCGCACGATGCAGGCATGTGACATTATGTATGGTATTACTATGCAGGAGCGCGGTGTATCCAAGCGTGTTTCCGTGCAGTTTGATGAGGTCGGTGCTGATGGCGAAATCAACGAGAATGCTGGCAGCGCGAAGCGAGAGAAGATCGAAAAGCCAGCGGTCGGGCCAGAGATGATTGAGGAAGCTGCAGAAGCAGCGGATTCTGACGTTTCAGAGAACGGTATGTCACCGATGCGGAAGCGATTGGCCGCGATGTTGGAAGGAAAAGAGGCGGTTGAAGTTGAGGCCGTCTTGGATCACGAGATTGACCAAGAAAGGCGTAATGACGTAAATGGCCACGAAGAACGAAACGGCACATTCGTGCAGGAAGTTGCTGCGGAGTCGTAATTGGCTGGAATAGGACTAAACAGATGCCCGGTTATCTTTATGACCGGGTTTTTTTATGCAATGTGCATGATGAATATGGCGGCTGTGTAGGGTGGTCGGTATGGTCAAGCTGAGTAAACCTCATTTGGAGTTTTGAGATGAATAAGCGATTTTTTCATGCTACGTGTCTGATGATGGGGGCGGTTGTGTTTTGGCAAGGCACGGCCTTTGGCATGATTGCAGGCAAGGTGGTTGATAGTAACGGTGAGGTAATTGCAGGGGCGAAGGTGTTGCATGTGCCTGCTGAGGGGCATATGACTTTTTCATCCTCAAGAGAGTACGAGAGTGAATCGAAACTTGCCGAGGTGATGAGTGATGAGGGGGGAACGTTTGCATTTACAGATGATGCTGTTGGTGGGGCATTGCTTGTACTAAGTGAGAAGGGATATGCGTCGACGAGTTTAGATGGGAAAGCGGTTGAGGACATAGTGCTAACGCTGTTGCCGTGGAGCAGAATTGAAGGGGAGGTGACGTTGCCAGCTTATTTCAATGCTGAGCGGCGTGTGATGGTGACAAGTTTGATCGAGCCGAAGTATTTGCCGTTTGTGCCATCGACGGTGATCGAATATCGAAAGGATTTGTATTGGAACCAAGCTGGGCCGGTAGATTTCTCGATTGAGCAGGTGCCGGGTGGCGATCAAGTTGGCGTGTTATTGATGGATGTGCGGAAGGATATTTCATCTGGGGTTGGTGTCTCGCCGGGTTTGATTTTGATGTCGAAAGGTATCGAGGTGAAACCAGGTGAAACAATGGTGATAGATTTTGTGAGGCAGGGGCCAACGGTATCCGGGCGATTTGTTGATGATGAAGGCAAACCGCTGCCCACAGATTGGATCGTGGCACAGGGGATGATTTTTCCTGATTTGGGATGGAACGCATTAAGCCCGCCAATGCCGTCGAGTGCGGGTGAAATGTCACGAGAAGACAAGATTGTGTGGATGAAGCAATGGCTTACGAGTTCTGAAGGTAAAGCATGGGAAGCAAAATATTTTGAGGCGAGACATGCAAGTAGAGATTTTTCATACGATTCTAATACTGGCGTGTTTCGGAGTTATAACTTGAAACCAGGTGACTACATGCTTTTGGTGTCGATGACAACGCCGCAGCAATACATGTCACGCCAGATGACCGCTAATCTCGAGTACCGATTTACTGTAAACAAAACGGATAGCCAATTAAATGAAGTAGAGCTTGGTGATGTGCGAGTGAAGGTGGTGAAGACATTCGGTGTGGGTTCGCAAGCACCTGATTTTGAAGTGAAAACATTTGACGATAAGACGATCAAGCTGTCAGATTTTCGTGGAAAGTATGTGCTGATTGATTTTTGGGCGACATGGTGTGGGCCATGCTTGAGGGAGACGCCGAATATGAAAAAAACGTGGGATACATTTGGAAAGCGTGATGATTTCACGATCATTGCATTGTCGCTTGATCCGGATATCGATGCGCCGCGGAAGTATGCTGATACGAAAGGGCTAACGTATCATCAAGGGTTTTTGGGGCAATCAGGATCGAGCAGTGTAGCGGATGATTATCAAGTACGTGGAATACCGTCGATCTGGTTGATCGGGCCAGATGGGAAGATCGTTGCGAAGGATTTACGCGGTTCGCAGATATACGATACGGTTGAACGTATGCTCAATCAGTAAGCTGAATTATTTTTTTGGATATAGAAGCCTTGCAGACGTAGGGCTTTTTCTTTTGCGCGATGCAGGAGTATGATGCAGTGATGGAAATGCGGATGACGCAGCTTGATGATATTGATGATCCGGTAGTGATGGGCTACGCGGATGTTTGCCGTGGTGATTGGCAGGCAAATAGAGAGAGACAGCTGGTGGTGGAGGGTGAACAGCCGGTGATTCGGTTGCTTGACGCACCGGCGGTGCGGTATGGAATTGAATGTATCTTTTGTGAAGCTCAGCGGGCGGAACAGTTTTTGATAGTCCATGGTGATGCGTTATTGCGGAGCGATGTGAAGTGCTATGCGGCGAGTTCGGCGGTGATTGATCATATCGCGGGATATCCGTTTCATCGTGGTGTTTTAGCTGTTGGGAAGATTCAAAAACCCTATGAAATAAGCGATTTATATGATGCGAGATTGATTGTGGCGTGTGAGAAGATTGAGAATGAAGAGAATCTTGGTGTTATCATTCGAAGTGCAGCGGCATTGGGTGCGGGAGGTCTGTTGGTAAGCCGTAAGGGTGTTAGCCCGTGGTCGCGGCGATCGATTCGGGTATCCATGGGAAATGTGTTTGGTTTGCCGGTTGTGCAGACGGATGATCTGATGGGTGACCTTGTATCTTTAAAAGAGCAGAGGATGGCGGTTGTCGGGGCGGCGCTTATGGCGAAAGCGATTGATCTGGTAACATATGAAGTTGGTGAAAAATCTCATGTGTTACTCATGGGAAACGAACATGCGGGGTTGAGCGATGCGGCACTGGCTGCATGTGATGCGCAGGTGATGATCCCGATGTCACCCGGCTCGGATTCGCTGAACGTGGGAGTGGCGGCGGGGATCATGATGTATACATTGTTGAAGGTAAGTGTCTAACTAGTGGTCAGACATCGGGGTGGTTGATAGTGTCGAAGTCGTTGAGTTTGTCGATGAGCATGCGGAGCTTGCCATACTGACTTTTATGTGATTCAAACAGGATGCGTGGGAGTTCGTTGTGTTCACGTTCCTGCTTGAGTGCGGGGCCTTGCGTGATCTTGCCGGTTTTTACAAGCGATCCGAATTCATCATTGAGTTGTTCGAGTTGTGAGTCAGTGATTGCACGTTTAATACGAATGCTCATGGTGTCGAAGACGAACCGTTGGGAATGGTAGTTACGATAGAAGTGTTGGATATGATCGACGGCATCTTGATGATCGTCAGTAATCATGAATAGTGCGAGGTCTTCTTCACTGATCCAACCGTTGTCGAGCAGTGAGTGCTGGACATAGTTTTGCCAGTGATGCCAATAGTTGCTTCCGGGTGCGTCGATGCACACGATGGGAACCATGGGGGCTTTGCCGGTTTGGATGAGTGTAAGCGCTTCGAAGCCTTCATCTTGTGTGCCGAACCCACCGGGGAAAAGGGCAACCGCTTGTGATTGCCACATGAACATGAGTTTGCGTGTGAAGAAATAGCGGAAGTTAATGAGTTTTGGATCGCCTTGGATGTAGTCATTGGCACTGGATTCAAAGGGAAGGCTGATGGACACGCCGAAAGACTTGTCGACACCTGCACCGCCGTGGCCGGCGCGCATGATGCCGTCGCCAGCGCCGGTGATGACCATCCATCCTGCTTCCGCGAGTGCTTTGCTGAACTTGACGCATGCAATGTAATCAGGATGATCTTCGGGGGTGCGCGCTGATCCAAAGATCGAAATGCGCCTGCCTGGATATTGTTTAAATACCTTAAGCGCGTATCGCATCTCTTTGAGTGAACGAGAAATTAATTTCTGTTCGCCGGGATCGGCTTTGTCTCGGGCAAGTTTGATAATGGTGTGCATCATTTCACGGATGCGTTTGCCGCTGGCGTATTCTGGATTTTCACCGGCGTGGATGACCGCCTGATCTAATAAAGCAAATAATTCACGATCGTTCATTTCCGACATTGCCGAACTCACTTCTTAGTATGTATCGATATCTTTTCCATTTTCTTTAGCGGGCATTGTAGACGCTGGGTATAGGAGCGGGCTAGTCCGATATGTAAAATTTGTGTTTTGGTGAGTGGGAGATCGCAAGAAAACACACCGTTATTGATTGTGATTGATGGTTGAGATTGTGATTGCCGATGAGCGGTAGGCGGGCGAATGGCGTCTCGATCCCTTCGTGAGTAGCAATTGGGCAATAGGTATTTGCCACGTGGGTATGAGGACTGATATGATTTGCCGCGAGAAAAGCGAGAAACAGATGTGCTACGAGATCGTGGCCGTCATTAAAATCAGGATGTGAACGAGGAGTTGTTCAATGCCTTTGCCAAACCGCTACATGCACATTAAGCCCGGCCCACAATTGCCGGATGTGATTAATGGGATTGTTGAAATTCCTAAAGGCCGCCGATCTAAATTTGAAGTAGATAAAAAGACGGGTTTGATCAAGCTCGATCGTTATCTTTATTCATCTGCGATGTACCCGGGTGATTATGGTTTTATTCCGCAGACGCTTGCGGAAGATGGTGACCCACTCGATGTTTTGATCATGGTCAATGAGCCCACATTTGCGGGATGCTTGATTGAGGCGCGTCCACTTGGCTTGTTCCGCATGACTGATCGTGGCGAGAACGACTATAAAGTATTGGCTGTGCCAAACACGGACCCGATCTTCGCAGACTTCCGTGATCTATGGCGCGTGCCGCCGCACTTCTTGCGTGAGGTTGAGCACTTCTTTGCAACTTATAAAGCGCTTGAAGGTGATAACTATGTTGAAACGTTAGGTTGGGAAGGGCACGATGCTGCTGAGCGTGAGATTTTGGATTGCATCAAGCGTTATCAGGATGCGAACCCGAATCGACATGGTGATGATGAAGAGATTCCGATGACGGCTCGCCGTGATGAAGACTGATCCATGCGCATCAGTTTTACATGTTGTCTCTGACGATGGCGATGATGATAAGAATGATGTAAGCCAACCCGATGGCGAGCCCGACGATGCCGCAGATACGGCCGGCGGTTGCCATGCCTCTTGAGCTATTGCCGCATTTTCCGTCACGGTAATCGCGTTTAGCAAGGCCTCCGAAGATGATCGCAAGGGTGCCGAAGATGCTGCCGGGGACACCCCAGAAGCAACAGGTAATTACAGAAAGAATGCCGAGGACGAGGGAGGTGATGGCGTAACCGGAGGTAGGTTTGAAGCCACCTTGCAGGGAGAGATTGATGTCGGTACCACATTCAGGGCATGATGTACCGATCGCGATACCGGTGAGGTTGTAGCCGCATTTAACGCAGTGGATGTTTGTTGGTTGAGGTGATTGGTTGCTGGGATGCTGGGGCGGATTGTTGGAAAAGGATTGGTTTTGCGGTGTGTTTGGCTGTGGCGGAGGGATTTGTGGTTCATCATCCTGTGGTGGTTTGTCGAATGAATCATTCATATTCTGATTTCCATTTTGCAAAATTGGATCACACGAGCAGCATAGTTCGATCTCTGACGCATGTAAATATTAGTCCGTTGTGGTATGCGGCAATATGTTTGCTGTTGTGGGGTATGCGAACTAGGCGAACTCACGCCAAAGTTGATCGAAGCATTCCGTATATTCGTGGATGATGCGTTGGTCGTGCAGGAGCAATAGGTTTTCATGGTTACGTGTTGCTCCACGGGTCCAGTTGTAGCTGCCAGTGAACAGATGTTTGCCATCGATGATCGCGAATTTGTGATGCATGTGATTACTGGTGCGGTCGGTGCGGATTGGGATGCCGGCGATGTGCATGCGCGCGATGTCGGAGCCATCGTCGAGCGATTTATCATCATCGGTAATCAGGCGGATGGGAATGCCTTGTCTATGTCGGCGAATGAGTGTTTCAGTGATGTGGTCGTCGGTGATAGTGAAAACACAGATATCGATGGCGCGCTTGGCGTTTTGGATGACTTGGTTCAGTAATTGGACACAGTCGTGGCCTGGTGAAAAACAGACGGTAGGTGTGGGGTGATGATCATTGGATGGGCAGGCTGTGTTGTCGATGATCTTGTCGAGACGTTCGAGCCAGCGGAGGATGAGTTTCGGATGATCCTCAATCAGGTCGTCAGCAAGTCGGAATGCGGTGTTACGGAGGTACGCAAGGCTTTGTGGGTCATCTTGCAGATCTTGCGCGATTTGGCGGAAAGCTTTGGATTCGTTACGAGATAGTCGTAAATCTTCGAGGCTGTCACGCAAAGCTTCTTCGAGTTCGGATTGTAACTGTTGTTTCAACGTGGTCTCACTTTCTATGGCCATCGCCAAGGTGGGCAACATAGTTTAAGTGAAACACGGGTGGGATTAAATCGCATTGACTTGAATATGTGATGTAAAAGCGAGCAGCCCGTGATGAATTGGGCTGCCCACAAGGGGGAGGGATACTATCATTTGGCACAGTTTGATCATCAAAACGGTGTATGTGAAGCACCGCTGAGGTTCTACGAGTTAAACGTGTAGGCCACATGTTTTATTTCGAGGGGCAACGGGATCTTGTGATTTATATTGCGGGGTGATGTGCCGCCAAAGAAAAACCCGGCAGTAGCCGGGTATTAGTTTTGGTTTGAATATTTGGTGAGGTGATTTATGCGTGTCCTTCGCCGGTCTCTTCTTCGTCCTGATTCTGATCGTCGGCAGGTTTGTTGTCGCATGCCTCGGTTTTGCTGTCGTCACATTCCGTTTTGCATTTGCTGCCACCGCAGCAAAGACAGATCAATCGATCGATGCTGATACAGCCGGGGCCAGCGAAGAGGAATG
The DNA here is from genome assembly GCF_050931845.1 of Poriferisphaera sp. WC338. Taxonomy (GTDB): domain Bacteria; phylum Planctomycetota; class Phycisphaerae; order Phycisphaerales; family Phycisphaeraceae; genus Poriferisphaera. The sequence continues at coordinate 2,615,111 of NZ_CP194516.1, read as the reverse complement.
CGATCGCAACGACGCCAAGAACAGATTGGTATTCGTAGCCATTGTTTTGCATGGAGAACCCGTTTGCGAGATGGACCGAGTAGATAGCGACAGCCATGATGATGGCGAGTGCGAGAGAAGCAGGGCGTGTGAAAAGACCGAGTACTAAGAGCACGCCGCCGACGAGTTCTCCCCATGCTGCAACATAGACCGCCAGCTCAGGCAGCGGAATGTTGAGTGTTTTAAAGTATTCGGTGGCGTTTGCGACGCCGGGTCCGTCAAACCAGCCGAAGAGTTTTTGTGTGCCGTGGTAGATAAAAACCCAGCCGACCATGAGACGGAGCAGTAAGGGGCCCAAGCCGGACTTGGCCAGTAGGTGTGTGAGGGTGAAGTAGGCTTTACACATGATCAGCTCCCAGTGTTAGGATCAATGTTATAGAAAGAGACTGAGCGCAGTCTGAGGTATTGCATCGTCATAATGGCGATGAGCAGGGTAGAGCGTTTGCGAGCGGATAAGTCAGGGTGGCCCTGTATGTTTGGCTGAGAGAACTAGTGAAGAGGATTAGTTGCTGTGTGGATTTGAAGGTTTTGTGATGGCCTGTGGCTTTACTGTAAAGAAGCCTATGAGCGGTTGATGATCTGAGCCACCACCATTGAGAGTAAATGTATCGAAGCAGTAAAGGGGGGATTTGTAGTAGATGTGGTCGACTTGGTTACTGAATTGGAATAAGCCAATGCGCTGGTGCCATGTGTGTGCATAGGGGTGGAATTCATCAAGCGCGTTGATGTAATTGTGCTGTTGAAGGAAGCGTGCTGCATCGTGATTGGGATGAACATTGAAATCGCCAAGAATGATATGTGGCTGTTTTGGATTAATGGCTGGCAGGTAGGATTGGATCTCTCGGAGGCGATCCTTGCCCCGGGTCAGCCATGCATTCAACGTGAATTGACGTTCATGATTGACGGGTGCGTGTAGATGGACCGCAAGTATTTGCAGTGGGCCAATGGGCGTTTCAGTCTGGACAAGCCACGCAGGATATTTATCTGCTGGTGAGGGGAGATAAGCGTTGGTATGAAAAGAAAATTTTGAAAGAATGGCGAGCCCGCCACCATATTCGTGATGTTTGAATTGTGTGTATGGATAGTGATTATGCAAGGCGGTACGTAGTCTCGATTCCCACATGGGATTGGTTTCTTGGAGCACAACGATATCGGGGAGATGGGTTTTGATCAGAGCGACGGTAGCTGCGTGGTCAGGCAAATCGCGATTGATGTTGTAGGTCATGATGGAAAAATAACGGCCGGTGGGTGATTCTGCGCGACGCGGAGCATGGCAGCCAAGCATGGCTGAAAAGCAAAGGATGATTATGATGGCTTTGAAACGTAGCATGTTCATGTGAGGTTTCAACAGGCATGTAAATAAAAAAGCCCGTGCGAGAGGCACAGGCTTTTGAGTGTAAAGTCTAACCGCGAGTTAGTCCATATGCTTGATGATTGCGTCGCCAAACTCTGAACATTTCAGCAGTGTTGCGCCATCCATTTGGCGTTCAAAGTCATAGGTCACGGTCTTTGCACCGATCGCGCCGTTAAGGCCTTTGATGATCAGGTCTGCCGCTTCGTTCCAGCCGAGGTGACGGAACATCATCTCGCCGGAGAGGATGACCGAGCCTGGGTTGACCTTGTCTTGGTCGGCATATTTGGGTGCGGTGCCGTGGGTGGCTTCGAAGATGGCGTGGCCGGTGTCATAGTTGATGTTGCCGCCGGGCGCGATGCCGATGCCGCCAACACATGCAGCGAGTGCGTCAGAAACATAATCGCCGTTGAGGTTCATGGTGGCGATGACGGAGTATTCAGCAGGACGTGTAAGAATCTGTTGCAGGAATGCATCAGCGATCACGTCTTTGATGGTGATAGTCTTGCCATTGTTCGGATTTTTAAGTGTGCACCATGGGCCGCCGTCGAGTTCGGTTGCGCCGAAGTGATCCTTCGCAGTTTGGTAGCCCCAGTCACGGAAAGCGCCCTCGGTGAACTTCATGATGTTGCCTTTATGGACAAGCGTCACGGAGTCACGATCATTATCGATGGCATATTGGATGGCAGCTTTAACGAGACGTTCGGTGCCTTGCTGTGAAGTAGGTTTGATGCCGATGCCGGTGGTATCGGGGAAGCGGATTTTGCCAAAGCGATCGGGGAAAGCTTCTTTGAGTAATGCTTTGAACTTGTCGCAGTCGTCGGTGCCTTCTTCAAACTCGATGCCGGCATAGATATCTTCGGAGTTCTCGCGGAAAATAACCATGTCGGTGAGTTCAGGGCGCTTCACAGGGGAGGGTACGCCTGTGAAGTACTGGACTGGGCGTAGGCAGGTGTAGAGGTCGAGGATCTGACGAAGTGCGACGTTGAGCGAACGGATGCCGCCGCCGACCGGCGTGGTCAGTGGGCCTTTGATGCCGACAAGATATTGCTTGAAGGCGTCGAGCGTTTCATCGGGCAGCCAACTGCCGGTTGCGTTGAATGCTTTCTCGCCAGCAAGGACTTCTTGCCAAGCGATTTTCTTTTCGCCGCCGTAGGCTTTTTCGACAGCCGCATCAAGGACCGCCTGTGAGGCTTTCCAGATGTCACGGCCAGTACCGTCACCTTCAATAAAGGGAATGATCGGTGTGCTCGGCACGTTTAGCTTGCCATTGGTCAGTGTAATCGGCTCACCCGTCGTCGTGGTCATATCACAATCTCCAAATTGCTTGGTTGGTTTCTCTGGTGTTTGTCCCCGCCTTGGGAGGTGCCCACGCATTCCCAGTCAAACCATTATGGCGATCATCGCTCAATGCTCAAATATATGCATGAACCGGGTCCGGATCATACAACGCCGAAAGAGAGCTTTCGATACACATTGTTACGGGAGAGATGTGTCCTTAAATGCAGGTTCTGTACGCACAATCCAGTATTTCATCATCCTGAGTCATGGCATCCCAAGCGATTGTTTTGCTGCGGCGAACTGCTCAATCGCAAACCCTAAATCATCCTCGCGATGTGCGGCCGATACCTGTACGCGGATCCGAGCTTTGCCCTTGGGCACGACTGGATAGCTGAACGCAATCACATACACACCTCGTTTTAGCATCTCATCCGCTAATCGCACCGCCTGTGCCGCATCGCCGATCATGATCGGCGTGATCGGATGCTCACCCTCGATGATCTCAAACCCAACGTCTGCGATTTCCGCCCGAAAAAACTTTGTGTTTTGTTCCAGTTTATCCCGCAGTGCGGTGCTTTCTTCAAGCATCTCAAACACCTTGAGTGATCCGCCGACGATGCCGGGCATGACTGAATTAGAAAATAAATATGGTCGAGACCGCTGACGGAGAAGGGTGATGATTTCGTTGCGGCCAGACGTGTAGCCACCCGACGCGCCGCCGATTGCTTTGCCAAGTGTGCCAGTCGTAATATCAATCTTCTTGATACAATCACGATATTCATGTGTCCCTCGGCCTGTCTTGCCGAGAAAACCCGTGGCATGACAATCATCAAAATGCACCAACGCGCCATATTTTTCCGCCAGATCGCAAATGCTATCCAGTTGCGCAATATGTCCGTCCATGGAAAAAACACCATCAGTCGTGATCAGCTTAAACCGAGCGCCATCCTGTTCGGCCTGCTGCAGTTTGGCTTCAAGATCAACCATGTCGTTGTTGTTGTAGCGATAGCGTTTAGCTTTGCAAAGACGGATACCATCAATCATAGAGGCGTGGTTAAGAGCATCGGAGATGACTGCGTCCTGATCGGTGAGAAGCGTTTCGAATAGCCCGCCGTTGGCATCAAAGCACGATGAATAAAGAATCGTATCTTCTGTTCCGAGGAAGCGTGAAATGGTTTGTTCAAGCTGCTTGTGAATGGTTTGTGTGCCACAAATGAATCGTACCGATGATAAGCCGTACCCATAGTTATCTATTGCATTCTTTGCAGCAGCAATCACCTCCGGATGATCCGACAAACCCAGATAGTTGTTGGCGCACATATTCAAGATCTTTGGATTGTCGATATTCTCAACACCTATATGTGCGCGTTGCGGCGAGCTGATAATACGCTCCTCTTTTATCAATCCAGCATCACGGATTTCATCGAGTTGTGTTTGCAGATGTGATTGAAACTTGCCATACATGATGATGGTCCTGTTACTTAGCACTGTAAATTGGTTTGATAATCCATTTTATCGTTCGAAGAATGCTGGCTATACCCCTGGCGGTTTGTTGTTCTGATTCCAGTAGAGGATTACTTTGCCGCACTTACCAGAACGCATAACTTTAAAACCTTCTTCAAAGTCGGTGTAGTTGAACCGGTGCGTGATGATGGGGCTGATATCGAGTCCACCTTGAATCATTACAGTCATCTTGTACCACGTTTCATACATCTCCCGGCCGTAAATTCCCTTAATCGTAATCATATTGAAAACGACTTCGTTCCAATCTATTGCAATGTCCTGACTGGGTATGCCGAGCATTGCGATCTTGCCGCCATGGCACATATTCTTCAACATCGAGCGGAATGCATCTGGATTGCCCGACATCTCCATGCCGACATCAAATCCTTCGGCCATGCCAAGTTCCTGCTGGACATCTTGCAGGTTTTTCTCTTTTGGATTGATCGCTATTGTCGCGCCCATTTTTCTAGCGAGGTCAAGACGGTATTTATTTACATCCGTGATCACGACATATCTTGCGCCAGCATACTTCGCGACCGCACAAGCCATGCAACCAATCGGTCCCGCCCCAGTGATCAAAACATCTTCGCCGAGAACATCAAATGTGAGCGCGGTATGCACCGCATTGCCATATGGATCAAAGATTGATTTCACATCACGTCCGAGCCCGTGTTCGTGCAACCAGACATTGGTCTGCGGTAGCGATATATATTCTGCAAAAGCGCCCGGTCGATTTACACCGATACCTTTGGTCTGTGCACAGAGATGCCGTCGCCCGGCCATGCAATTTCGGCAATGACCGCACACCACATGCCCTTCGCCAGACACGATATTACCCGCCGAGAAATCCGTTACCGCACTGCCAACTTCGACGATCTCACCCACAAATTCATGACCAACCACCATCGGAACAGGGATCGTTGCTTGTGCCCACGTATCCCAGTTATAGATGTGTAAGTCTGTGCCGCAGATACCCGTGCGATCAACTTTGATCAAAACATCGTTTACGCCAACCATCGGGATCGCGACATCTTCGAGCCAAAGTCCTTCCTCGCTTCGCCGCTTGACCAGTGCTTTCATTGTCTGCATTTTTGCTGCCCCTTGCTGCGGCATGTGATACAATATCGTGAACAGGTGTCCGTTATGCTATACGGGCAGGTTCTGTAAGCAAGACACAAATCCAACAAAAACGGAAGAATCGTGGCCGCATCTAAGAAGAAACCCAAAAAGATCGCCGACCCCGCTTCTGTTGCCTCGCTTCATGATCGGCCAGACCACGCCGATCCCGTCACTCAAGCGGTATGCCATCGCATCAAAGAACTCCGCAAGCAGCACCGTTGGACTCTTCAACAGCTTGCCGATGCGTCTCATGTGTCTCGATCCATGCTTTCGCAGATCGAACGTGGGCAAGCTAACCCGACACTGGCGGTGGCATATCGGATCGCGCAAGCCTTCGACCTGCCGCTCGGGCAGTTGGTGGATATTGCTATGTCGGAATCGCACATCCAGATCATCCGTGGTGACGACCCGACTTTCCTCTACAAATCCGATGAAAACATGCAAGTCCGCACACTCTCCCCGCTGAACAAGGAGAAGGATGTTGAGTTCTACGAGATCCGTTTGAATCCCGGAGCGCAGATGCGATCCGCTTCGCACTTTGAAGGTACGACTGAATTCCTCACCGTACTTAAGGGGGCTGCCTCGGTTCACTCCGGCGAGGATATCTGCACACTCAAGAAAGGTGATTCCGCTCATTATCGTGCGGATGTGCCACACATGATCGCTTGCGGCGGCAAGTCGCCGATGCAGTGCTTCTTGGTCGTAACTTACCGCGCTTGATGTTGCTTAGCAGGTTCAAGCTCGTGGCAAAAACCACCGATAAGACTCACAGCTTATTTGCAAGCTACTATTGACACACCCCAAGGACCTGTTTATCCTTACAAGCCATGAACACGACCCGAAACATTCGACTTAGCATCCTTAGCGAAGGCCTAGCGCTAGACCTTCTGCTTAGCTTGCGCAAAACCGTCGGATAGGGCTGTTAAGACTTTACAGCAATCATCAACCCTGTCTGACAACTCAGGCAGGGTTTTTTCATAGTAGAATTGAGCAGCTCAATCTGATGAGCATCGACACAGGCAACCGCCTAACCAGGAGTTTGGCCGATGGCTACGAACCAAGACAACACCGACAAATCTCCCGAGCAAACCCGCATCCGGATTTTCGACACCACTCTTCGTGATGGTGAACAATCTCCTGGTGCATCGCTAAACTTCTCTGAGAAGTTTGAGATAGCGCGGCAACTCGAACTACTCGGCGTCGATGTTGTCGAGGCAGGTTTCCCGATTACCTCGCAAGGTGATTTTGAAGCTGTCCGCGCAATCAGCCAAGAACTCGAACGTACGACGGTGGCAGGGTTGGCACGTTGCGTGCCGCGAGATATTGATCGTGCCGGTGAAGCGGTCAAGGATGGCAAGAACTCTCGCATCCATGTATTCTGCGCCACGTCCAAAATTCACCGTGAACACAAGCTCAAAAAAGCTTTCGAACAGATCGTTGAGCTTGCCAGTAAGTCTGTTGCGCATGCTCGGCAATACACCGATGACGTCGAGTTTTCGCCGGAAGACGGCTCGCGTACTGAACTCAACTATCTTGTTGATGTGACTGCTGCCGTGATCGAAGCCGGTGCGACGACGATCAATATTCCTGACACGGTTGGCTACGCCACACCTGCGGAGTATGGCAGGATCTTTTCTTATGTTCGTGAACAGCTCCCGGTCATCGACGAAAAAGGCATTATTCTTTCGTCACATTGCCACAACGATTTGGGGTTGGCTGTGGCGAATTCAATCGCAGCCATTCAAAACGGTGCGAAGCAGATCGAGTGTACGATCAATGGTATTGGTGAGCGTGCGGGTAACGCAGCGCTTGAAGAGATTGTGATGGCGCTCAATACGCGCAGTGACGTTTATAACTTCGCAACCAACATTGACACCAAGCGTATTTATCCCGTATCACGCATGGTTTCCAATCTCACCGGTTTGCACGTGCAGCGCAACAAGGCGATTGTCGGCGAGAATGCTTTCGCTCACGAATCCGGCATTCATCAAGACGGCATGCTCAAAAACCGTAACACCTATGAGATTATGAATCCACATGACATCGGTGTGCCTGAATCGAAGCTTGTGTTGGGCAAACATTCCGGCCGCCATGCGCTCAAAGACCGTGTGATTGACTTGGGCTACACTGTAGATGAAGCGATGCTCGACAAGGTGTATGACGCTTTTAAAACTTTAGCTGATAAGAAGAAGGATGTTTACGACGAAGACATCGAAGCGATTTTGGATGAACAACTCGAATCTCAACGGCAACTCTGGGAGCTTGCTCGCTTTCAAATCAGCAGTGGCACGGGCGTCATCAGCACCGCAACTGTGGTGCTTCGTGATTCAAGCGGCGCGGAAAAAATGGATGCTGCGACAGGCGATGGCCCGATTGATGCTTGTTATGAAGCGATTCAGCGGATCACCGGCGTGGTGGTAAAGCTGGAACAGTATCAAACCCGTGCCATCACGGGCGGCAAAGATGCACAAGGCGAAGTCTCCGTACAGATCACACACCGTGAACGCAAAGTACGGGGCAGGGCGTTCTCAACTGACGTAATTGAAGCGGCTGTTCGTGCGTATCTTGCTGCGATTAACCGTATCAAGCTACCTGCCGAAGAACCTGCTCCGGTAGATCAGCCCTGATAACTGACAGTTTCCGATCATTCAGACATTAACCTGAAAATACGATTTTCAGTACAGCGTGCAAGCACGCTGTCTAAGCTTTCTCATGCACTGTAACGAGATTAATCATGAAAACGCCTTATGATTACAGCAAAAAATCAACTGCGGAAGAGATCCGCGAACGTTTTGATCACGATGTTGATCGCTTTTCCAACCTAGAGATAGGGCAGACCGCTGCGATTGATGGGGCGCTGTGTCTGAACATGATCGCAGAGTGTGCAGCGGCGACCTATCCAAAGATGACTCACGTTTTGGACATAGGGTGTGGTGCTGGGAATTTTAGTTTGAATCTGATCAAGCATTTGCGCGAGCAACAGGATTTGCCGCCCGACGAACCAATGGATTTACAGATCACACTGATTGATCTTTCACCCAATATGCTTGAACGTGCAGTACAACGGCTCATGCCGCATACAAGCGGTACAATCACACCGATCTGCGATGATTTTCAGCATGTTACAATAATGGATGATCAGTATGATGTGGTTTTGGCTGGCGCGGTATTGCATCATCTGCGTGAAGATAAGCAATGGCAGGATGCTTTTGTGAAAATCTATACGACGCTTAAGCCCGGCGCATCGCTATGGGTATTCGATATGATTGCGCACGATAATTCCTCGGCACAGCAAGCGTGTCAGAAGTTATACAGTGATTATCTGATTGCATTTAAGGATGAAGCATATCGTGATGAAGTTTTTGCTTATATCGAGAAAGAGGACACGCCGCGATCATTAGGTTGGCAATCTCGCCAGCTCTATGCCGCTGGATTTTCTGATGTGGATGTCTTGCACAAGCATGCGTTGATGGCGGCTTACGTCGCCACCAAGTAGATGTCTCTTGTGCTATAATCTCGGTATATTTGTTTGTTGTTTTGATTTACGATAGATGGGGTCTGTTCCTATTGAGTATTACCGTTACAACACAACAGGATGCTTATAGCTTGCTTATTCAAGCTGTTGCGCAGAATGTATCTGAATCACAGCCATCTCGTGCATTGGTGTTTGAGGATGCTTCGTTGCAACTCACTGCCGGCCTTGCTGGGGTGTGTAAGCTTGCTTCTATTACTGCATGTCGCCGTTTGTTGTCAATGGATAACCAGTTGCCTGCGATTCCCAATCTCACCGTACTAAATGCAGCGTATCCGTCTACGAACCAATCGTTTGATGTGGTGTTGCTACCTATTCCGAAAGGGCGGCAATACAGCCGGTTATTGATCGCTGCCGCATATCAATTACTTGTGCCAAACGGACGGTTGTATCTTGTTGGGCAAACCAAGCTTGGTGCAAAAACTATCATCAAGGATGCGGCACAATGCTTTGGCAATTCGGAAACACTCATTACTAAAAAGCACTGTCGTGTTGCGTACTGCATCAAAACTGATGTGGTGAGCCGGCCAACAGATTGGATGTTGATCCCCGGTAACACTCCCGGTTCTACACATCAATATACTTTCAAGCATCAGCGACAAGATATCACGATTCAAACCCAGCCTGGTGTGTTTTCATATGACGATCTTGACCCTGCTACAGCTTTGCTACTTGATCATATGACGGTTAAGCCCGGTGAGTGTGTTTGGGATGTGGGTTGTGGCGCGGGGCCAATCGGCATTACAGCAGCATATCAAGGGGCTGCTCATGTACGTTTGTCGGATGTTGACTATCACGCGCTTAGGCTTGCGATGCTCAATCTTGCTAAGCATGATCTTGTTGATAAAACAGATATTTATGCGGCGACAAGTTTAGGTATACAGCATCGTCTTTCACTTGGTGTACAGGGGCAGGTGAAATTATCTCCGTTGCCCGATGAATCCAAAACTTTTGATCTGATTGTGACCAATCCACCATTCCATAGCCAGCACGAACATGACACACGCATGCTCAAGCATTTGCTTGGTGCGGCCCGTGACCATCTTTCAGATACCGGCCGATTACTTGTGGTTGCGAATGCATTTTTGCCCTATCCGAGGATGTTTGCAAAAGCCAGCTTCACTCATGAAATTCTTGCGGAAACCGCTTCATTTCGGCTCTATCAAGCCACACCAAAATGATCTTTTTGGCAACTTGCGACAATCCTTTACTCATTTCTCACCATTGCGGCTTAGGTTGGCGTTAAGATGGGCACGTTGCATGAATCATGGTCGTTTGTCATATTTTTCTTTACGCTAGATGGCACATGTTTTACGGTAGTGGCGGTGAGAAACCGATAATGACAGATGAACCGAATATCGGTTTGAGCCGTAGTAACAACAGGCTGCTTCGAACTTGTAAGCACCCCATTTGAATCAGTAAGAGAGGATCATACCTTGAGTCGTTCCAATCCTTCAGGTCCCACGCACGTCAAGTATTTTGTCTTGGATACGAACGTTCTGTTACACAACTCTGCCGCACTTTATATGTTTGATGATAATGAAGTGGTAATTCCGTTCGCGGTGTTGGAAGAGTTGGATAAATTCAAAAAAGAGAATGATGATGTTGGTCGCAACGCGCGCCAGATTATTCGTGAATTGGATAAACTCCGTTTGAAAGGGGCGTTGGCTGATGGAGTTGAATGGAATGGGCACGGGGGGCGCATCAAGATTGAATTTTCAGATAAGGATCGTCCGCAATGGCTCGCGGAAGAAAAGCCGGACAACCGTATCATTGGTGTGGCATGGAATCTTAAAGAAGCTGGTAAGCATGTCATCCTGATCACAAAAGACATCAATGTGCGCATCAAGACTGACGCGCTAGGTATTGAAACGCAAGATTTTGAAGCGCAGAAGGTTGATAGCGACCGACTGTACTCTGGCTATATTGAACTTACAGTGCCTGATGAGATTATCGATAAGCTTTATGAAGAAAAACAACTCAACGTGGGTGAGCTTGAAGAATACCTGGTCATGACCTATGACGACGGCAGCACGCAGCCGATAGAACTGTTTGCCAATCAATTTGTGAAGCTGCAATCTAATATCGATCAGTCACACTCTGGCATTGCACGCCGTCTTGCAGATACAAATCACCTGATTCCGATCCACGGGCCACGTAAGCCTGTTTTTGGTGTTATGGCACGGAATATTCAGCAAACCATGGCGATGGATTTGCTATTGGATGATGAGATTAAGTTGATTACACTGCTCGGCCAAGCAGGGACGGGAAAGACGCTTCTCGCGATTGCGGCAGGCATGAGCAAAACCTTCATCGAAGAACGTTACGATAAGTTTCTCGTAGCCCGTCCGATTATGCCAATGGGGCGCGACATCGGTTATCTACCCGGTGACAAAGATGAAAAGCTTTCCGCTTGGATGCAGCCTATTTTCGATAACCTTACCTACTTGATGTCCACACGTGGCGCGGGTTCGCAACATGCCGAATCTAAGCATCCCGAGCAACGCATTAAGCAGTACATGGATTCAGGGCAGCTTGTGCTAGAGCCGCTCACGTACATCCGTGGGCGATCTATTCCGCATCAATTTATCATTGTGGACGAAGCGCAGAACCTCACTCCACATGAAGTGAAGACAATCGTGTCGCGTGTGGGTGAAGGTACGAAAATTATTCTGACTGGCGACGTTGCGCAGATCGATAATCCATATCTTGATGCATCGTCCAACGGCTTGTCCTATATGATCGAGCGACTGAAAGGACAGGCGTTGGTTGGCCACGTGACACTGGCGAAGTCCGAAAGATCAGAGTTGGCCTCGATTGCTGCCGATAAGTTGTAGTATGTGAGAAATATCACGAATTGTTCAAAGCCGCACAGAATGTTGCGGCTTTTTTTAATCTCGTTTTCAGCAAGATGGTTGGGGATTATCAATACAATGGTATGCAAGAAGGAGTTGCTATTTGGCGATAAACTTATGGGCTGAAAATGGCGGCTAAGTGTCGCCAATGACCCGCCGATAGTGGAGGGACAGCTCGTATGAAATTTATGCGGGGGTTTGTGCGTTAAATGGGTATGAACATCATGGGGTTTTATGCGTCTATGTTGTATGAGTCGTCCTATGGTGTATAAGTAAACGGATAGCGGGGAATGTGATATGACAGAAGAATCAAACAGTAAACCGGCAGAACAAAATAAGCCAAAGCGACGTTTGGTATGGATCGGTTACACGATCGGCGGAATTATTCTTGCGTTCGTCGTGATTGTGTTGCTTCTGCCTACTGTGATCAGTACAGGTGCGGGAACACGTCTGGTTGTGCGTGTGATTGATGGTAAGATTCCGGGTTCAGTGCAGATTGAATCAGTTTCATTGGGTTGGTTTACGGGGCAATATGTGTCAGGGCTACGGTTGTTTGATCCAGAAGGCAAAGAAGTGCTTTTGGTGAAACAGTTGGACCTGCCGGATGCCACACTCGGTGCACTGTTGTTTGGCTCGCGTAAGCTCGGCAATATTGATGTGACGGATCTTTCTGCGGATATTATTCAATACGTTGATGGAAGAACGAACCTGCAGGACGCGATTGAAGCATCGCCGAATGGCATGAAGGGATCAGAAACACCGGCTCAGATCGCGTTGGTGAGCAATGTGCAGTTAACGGTGCCGAAGGCAAGTCATACTACGCTTGCTAAAACACCAATGGCAACGCTACCCATCAAAGATCTCTCATTCAATCTCGTCGCTAAGAACATGACCGTGGATTATTCGTTACCCGAACAGCCTGGAATCAAGCTCAATATTCCACAGACCAATATCAATTTTAAAGACCCACGCCAGATCAATCTCCTTCTAAGTGCAACACTTTCGCAAGGCTCTAGTGAAGGGCAGATCAATCTTACAGCGACCGCAAAGAATCTTATGAACGCCAATGGACAGATTTTGCTGGATCAGGCCGAGATTGATGCGGATGCGAATATTCAAACATTCCCGATCGATTCACTGGATAGCATGCTTCAGCAACACGGTAGATTGACCGCGCTGCTTGGTCCGACACTTGATGCAACGCTCGAAGCTGATGGGAAGCTAGCATCACTCAATCTGAAGGTGAACGCGAACAGCCAAACTATCAAGGCAGATGCGGATATTTCAAGTGATGGTAAAACACTGGTTGCGAACAAGCCTGCAACACTTACATTAAATATTTCGCCGGAAGCTTGGCAGACACTATCTCAAGATCGTTTTGGTGAAGTCAATTCAAAGTTGTTGGCACCGTTGACACTCGATCTGATGCTTAGCCATCTCAATGTGCCAATCGATGAGAACAACATTAATCTTGCGGATATGGCGATAGAACTGAATCTCAATGCATCGCCGATTCAGCTTCAGGCGGAAGATATCGGGGAAGTAGATTTGCGGCGGACTACCGTGACGCTGCAAGCTGACCGGCTTGGTTCTGCCTTGATTGCGCATATGGCTTCAGCCGCTACGGTCAATGGGAAACGCGGTGATTTGATGGTTGATGCGAATGTAACGGATTGGCTTACTGCGGAAAATTTATTTGCTAAAGATACTTATGCCTCAAAAGTTGCTGCGAACCTTGAAGCATTTCCGCTTGCATCAATGTTGGACGACCTGCTAGGCGAGAACAATCTCTACATGCTCGCACTTGGGAAGTCAGTCAATGCGACCATACGAGCCGACTATCAAGCAACGGAAAACAAAGGTAAGTTTACCGCGAAACTTGATACTGCTTACGGTAATGTCACTATTGATGCCACACGTTCCCCCGAAGGCTATACGCTTTCACCGGAAACTGTGGCACGTTATCAGATTCAGCCAGCCTTACTCACGCAGCTTACCGGATCGAAAGATCTTTCAGTGCAGCAGCCAATTCAACTCACATTCTCACTCGAGCGTTTCGAGGTTCAGAATACTCGTGGCCCTATTACACCAGATCAGGTGACGGCTGGTTTTACACTCCGTCTTGATCAGTTTTCGCCCACTCAACCAGCATTACAGAACTTCAGTGTCTCTAATCTCACACTCTATATGCATCCAACCACGAAACTTTCAGGTGATATCCCGATTCAACTTGCTGCTAAGTTGCATGATCGAGATGTCACAGCGGATTTAACGGGTAGTCTTGCGTTTGCTTTTGCGAAGAATCAATGGCAGAACGCAGAGCTGAAAGATACCAATCTAAATATTAATAACTTTCCTGTGCTTACACTGGATGATTTGACTGACCAGAATGGGCAGCTTGTTGCGTTACTCGGCCAAACAATTCGTATGATCAACCTCAAAACCGTTGGTGATCCTCGTCAGCAGATCTCGCTTACAGCGACAGTTGAATCTGATTCACTAAACAGCACGATTGGTGGTAAATTAATCCGCGAGCCTAAGCAGGCACTTATGAAGCTTACGCCTGATTCCAAGATCGCACTTACGCTAACACCAGTGCGTTATGCAGATTTTATGACGACGTCTGGCCGTTGGGCTGCTGCGGGCACCACACCGATTAGGCTGACCTCTCCGGCTACTCTGACGTTTGCGATACGTGAGGGCAATATTCCACTGCCGTTTGAACCTGAAAAAACAATGATTTCGGCTAAGCTTGCTTCAACACCATTGGATCTGGAACGGCAAGGTAGTGGGGCTTTTCAGTTGACGGATATTGCTGGCACTTTCACGACATCAGACCTGACGAAGCAAGCGTCGCTCGATTTTAATGCTAATATTCAATCGGCAGATGACCTTGCGTTGAGTCGGAACCGTAGTGAAGCTAACGCTGCTCCAGAGATGGGATCACCGCAGGAGGAAGGTCAACCAGTCGAGAAGCAAGCAGGCCGCATCCATGTTAAGTCAGAGCTGGACCAACTGTTTCTATCGAGTGGCAAGCTTAACCTTGATAACTTAACGTTGAATACAAACACGTCCGTGCAGGACATGCCGATTGATTTGGTTGATCAGTTGATACGAACGAATGGAGATTTGGTTGCGCTGATTGGGCCGATTGGGAATGTTAAGGTTGAAGGTTCGTTCCCGGGAGACATGGATATTGATATACAATCCGAAACGCTGAATGTGCCTGCGTATGTGCATGTGACACGTGATTACGTGCTGACTTTGCGCGAGAATTTTGATGCCAAGGTTACGCCCACACCACAAACTTTCTCGGCGCTGCTAAGTAAGGCGCAGCCAGCTCTCGCCGATGCGATTGCATCTGAAAAACCAATCCGGTTGATCGTGAATAAGGAAGATTTTTCTGTGCCGCTCACAAACTTCCAAACACAGAACCTGAACATGAGCGGAACACTCCTGCTTGGTGAACTTCGTATGAAACGGTCGGGTTGGCTTATGCAATCTTTCACGGCGGCACTTCGTAACATTGGTTTGCCGCTAGGACAGAGCCGAAACACTGGTACCTATACAGCGATGTTTACACCGATGACCTTTACGATCAGGAATGGTGTTATAGAGCCATCACAGGTTTGGATGATCTCCGAAGACCTCGCGATTGGATTCCAAGTCCGCGCTAATCTGAACAACAATCGCCTCGATGCGTTCATGGGGATTCTTGGTGCGTCGTTTATTCTACAAAACCCAAGTGTTTTCTCCGCGTCGTTTAATGCTGATCAGGTTTATTCCATTCCGCTTAGAGGAGCGATCAATAATCCGAAGCCGGATTACGGTTTTCTTGCGATCAATATTGCTGGCACAACTGGAACCAAAGCAATCACTGAAAATACAGGGGATTTGGGAGGACTCATTGGCGGGATTGTGGGGGGAGTAGGCAAGTCCATTAATGATGACAAGCTAAGAAAAGCAGGTCTTAAGCAGTGGAATATCCCGCCACAGGCTCAAGCGGTAATTGAGCTTGCCCAATCAGAAGATCAATCTAAAATCGTTCCACAAAATTCTGATCAGCAGCAGGAGCAACCGCAAAAACGTCGTAATCCTGATGTTGGTGATGTTTTGCGCGGTTTGTTCGGAAATTAGAAATCTATCTCATGGATAGATCGTTTCCCTCACGTATTTGAGTCACAGGACAAGGTTCTCTGTTTTTTCTACAATACATTATATGAGTAGTAAACAAAAACAAGTCATCGTCAACGAGTTCGGCCCAGTTGAGAATCTTCTTACTGAGGAAACCGATATTCCTAAGCCCAGCCAGGGCGAAGTGCTGATCCGTCTCACATCAGTCGGCATGAACCACGCAGATCTCTTGGCACGCAAAGGACTCTACAAAATTGCTTCTGGCGAGCCGCCCTTTACGCCCGGCATTGAAGGCGGTGGCATCATCGAATCAGTCGGTAGCAATATCTCATCCTTTACCAAAGGTGATCGCGTGACACTCACACCTGATGCGCCACGAGCAGCAGCTGGCGGTTATGGCGGTACATATCGCCAGTATTACTGTGTGCCTGCAAGCAAGGTTATCCCTGTTCCCGCTGAAATCCCAGATGATCAACTCGGTGCCCTTTGGCTTCCTTACCTGACTGCGTGGGGTTGCCTGATTTGGAAGCACAACATTAAGCCGGGCAACATCGTCGCCATTCCCGCAGCTTCATCTTCCGTCGCACTTGCTGCGGCGCAAATCGCTAAAAAACATGGTTGCAAAACCATTGGTCTGACAACCTCCAAAGATAAAATCGAGAAAATCAAATCTCTTCCCGGTGTGAACTATGATCATATTGTACTGACGCATGACAAAGATGATGACGGCAAACGTACCATGCTCCCTTGGCACAAGGAAATGCGAACCCTTACCGAAGGCAAGGGTGTCAATATCTTCTTCGATCCAGTTGCTTCTGGTTCATACCTCAACACTGAAATCAAATGTCTCGCACAATTCGGCGTTGTTTATGTCTATGGTCTCCTCGGCGCACCTGACACTGTCGACGTCACACCACTGATCCGTAAATTCGCTTCCATTACGGGTTGGGTTTTGGGCGAACTCATGTTTGCTGGTGAAGATGTGTGGATGCCAGGTTGTAAGCATATTCTTGAAGGCTTTGCGGACGGTTCCTACAAACAGCACGTGGATAAAGCTTACGCGCTGTCAGATGTGCAACAAGCTCACACGGAAATGCAACGGGGTACCCACATTGGTAAGTTGGTGCTCATTCCTTAAGCCCTTAATGACAATACGATACTAAACCAGCCCGTTATCATTGATAACGGGTTTTTTCTTGCGAGGAATGATATCGTCTGCTGTATGGTTGGTATCATAGATACGCCACCGCCTCATGCGTAGAGATCGGGTGGCGATAACATGCAGCGGCTACTTCTGAAAGGTTAAAATGACTACAGTCGCTAATCAGCAAATCAAAGATGATAAGGGTATGATTCGTCGCCGTTTTGGACGCACAGAGATCATGATGCCGATTTTTTCCACCGGTGGTATGCAGTATCAGGACGGTTGGAAGGACAAACCGCTTGCGGAAATTCCTGATGCTATTCAAACCAATCTCAACAATACCATTCTCCGATCCGTTGAACTTGGTATGAATCATATCGAGACCGCCCGTGGTTATGGCCCGTCCGAGCGGCAACTTGGCGTGATCCTCCCTACACTTCCCCGTGACGAGATTATTGTCCAAACTAAAATTGGCCCAGAAGAAGATCCGGCTGAATTTCTTGCGTACTTTGATGAATCGCTTGAACGTTTGCAGCTTGATCATGTTGATTTGCTCGGCATTCATGGCATCAATAACGAAGAAACGCTTCAACGGGCGATACGGCCTGGTGGCTGTCTAGCTGCGGCAAGATCACTCGTACAGGAAGGACGCGTGAAGCATGTTGGCTTCTCTACTCATGCTCCGCTCGACATTATTCTCCGTGCGATCAATCATGATGCTGATGGTGGGTTCGATTATGTTAATCTTCATTGGTACTATATTTTCCAACGCAACTGGCCGGCAGTTCTTGCTGCAAACGAGCAAGATATGGGTGTGTTCATCATTTCGCCCAATGATAAGGGCGGCAAACTTTACGCGCCACCGACCAAGCTTGTTAACCTCACTGGGCCGCTACATCCGATGGCTTTCAACGATCTTTTCTGTCTTTCTCATCCCGAGGTCCACACACTCTCTTGCGGTGCATCCAAGCCTTCAGATTTCGACATCCATGTTGAATCGATCCCGTTGCTAGATTGTGCGGATTCATTTGTTGAGCCAATCATTAGTCGTCTCGAGAATGCAATGTATGAAGCTAACGGCGTGCGGCATCCCGAGGAGTTTTCTCCTGGTTTACTCGACATGGAAAAAACAGATGGCCTCAATCTTGAGATCATGCTCTGGCTTCGTCATCTCGCGCTGGGGTGGGATATGACCGAGTATGGCAAGATGCGATTCAATCTCCTTGGCAACGGCGGACACTGGTTCCCTGGCGGTAAACCGCAAGAAACCCTTGATAAAACAAGTGCTGATCGTCTTCGTGCAGCGGTGCCTGATCACCCTCAGGCGGACAAACTTTATGAACTGGCGGTGCATGCTACGGAGCTGCTCGGTGGTGAAGAAGTTAAGCGTCAATCTGAATCCGATTAGCTCTTCATGAATCATGGTTCAACAAAAAACCGGCCAATGATGGCCGGTTTCATGATCTTATTAAAAACCGCTTACGTCATCCTGTAGTCATCAACATTGCGATGACGATCATGATCAGGATTGGCAACGCATAGGCAACCAGATAGGCAATGATTGATTCGAGAAAATCGGCATCAAAGTATGTTTCACATAAGGCATGGAAAACCAGATAGGTTAGGCCAAGTTTCACAATATCGAAGATGAATGCAAGTGCTGAGCTTCCTGCGATTAGGTACACCCCAGCATTGATGAGTTCTGCAGTTACCAGCACTGCAAGTGCCACTGACACCAGCTTCAATGGTAGCGTCTTTAAGCTGCCAAAGCTTAGGCCCATGATTGCGTTGGTCGCAAACATACTGATCAAAAGAATCGGCATCATCACAACGATGCGGACTGCGTCGTAGATACTGATCAATCCCCAGAGCAGCGTTCGGCTTTCGTTTCCCGTCAAGACGCCAAAAGGAATTGCATACAATGGGTCGCCTGACAGCAGATATGTGCAGCACAGTAGTAGGAAGGCGCCCACTCCGGTCACAATAGCTGGCTTACCCCATTCTGAAAACGTGGTGATTGGTCCTGTGATTTCTTTTTTGCTCTCTATCGTGCTGATCACGCCAGCAGCATAAGCGCCTGAGAGTGGAGAGCCTCCGGGGCCACGATTCGTTTTCGATTGTCCTGGTGCGCTGGCAGCTGATTTCGCTGCAGTAGCTGTGCTACCCCCAGCCTCTCCCGTGGCCGTCTTCATACGCTTGCCTTCAGCGAGATTGAAACCACACTTCACGCAGATCACTGCGCTTTCGCTGATGGGTTGATTGCATGCAGGACAACGTCCGCCACGTGCTTGGACTTTAAGCGGTTTGGCCCGGCCGCCCTGTGCTGCCTGACCATCATCTGGCTGATTCAAGTCGTACATCCGGTTATGCCTCCCAGAACCGAGTTACTTGCAGGCTCCCAAGCCCGCTCGATGATAGTTTACCTTTTTTTACCCAAAACAGCAGCATGATCTTGCCGCAATGGCCCGAAAATACATCCGTGTTTTGGTCCTGTTACCTGTTCGAGGCTCTCATCACAGACTGTTGATTGGTTGTAGACTTTTTGCGGGTATCTACCCATGATCGCCGATAAAAAAATTGACCTGATTCGCCTCACCTCGAAAGATATCCAGACCGGGCAGAAATCGGGCCTTTGCAGTATCATCTGCTGCGGAAAATGGAATTTACAACCACGCCTCGCCGTTGGTAAGTGTGTATGTCCACCGGCCAGGCCACAACCCCGAAGACGCTCACCATGACCGTACCCATTCTTGATCTCTCCATCCAACATGACGCGCTGCAGCCACAAATCAATGACAAAGTAACCGAGGTTATTGCTTCGGGTAAATTCATTCTCGGGCCCTACGTCGAGGAGTTTGAGCAGAAGCTCGCCGAGTTCCATAACGCCAAGCATGCCATCGGTGTCTCTTCGGGCTCTGATGCACTACTCGTTTCACTGATGGCTCTCGGCATCAAAGCCGGCGATGAAGTGATCACTACCCCGTTCACGTTCTTTGCTACCGCTGGCGCGATTGCTCGCTTGGGCGCGGTTCCGGTTTTTATCGACATCGATCCGAAGACGTTCAATCTCGAACATCAGAAGATCGAGCCTGCAATTACCCATCGCACCAAAGCGATCATGCCCGTGCACCTGTTCGGCCTTCCCACCAACATGGACCCCATCATGCAGCTTGCTGAAAAGCATGATCTCAAAGTTGTCGAGGATGCTGCACAATCCATCGGTGCGATGTATACCGATAAGATGGCCTGCACGCTTGGACACTGCGGCTGTCTTTCGTTTTACCCTTCCAAGAATCTATCATGTATGGGCGATGCGGGTGCTATCATCACCAATGATGATGAGCTTGCTGAGAAGCTGCGGCAACTCCGCAACCATGGTATGAACGCCCAATATAAATACGCATCACTTGGTGGTAATTTCCGTATCGATGCGATCCAGGCCGCGATTCTTTCCATTAAGCTCGATCACCTGAATGAATGGACGGAGAAACGCATTGCTCACGCGCAACGCTACAACCGTCACCTTGAAGACCTCGCAGTTGCTACACCACACGAATACGGTTATCGCAAGCACGTCTTTAACCAATACACTATCCGGGTTCATGGCGGTGCACGCGATGGTCTTATGCACCATCTTTCAGGGTCCGGTATCGGGTGCCGTGTGTATTATCCCTCACCTTTGCACGTGGAATCTTGTTTCGAGTACCTCAAATGTCTTCCCGGTTCTTTGCCGATGGCAGAAGAGGCTGCGACAGAGGTACTCAGCCTTCCGGTCTTCCCTGAAATGACCCGAGAACAACAGGATGTTGTGATAGACTGCATCAAGGATTTCTTCACCTCGGAGTAAGCTTCGCTTGACCCATCACCCCAAGCAGAAAAATTCGGGGCCGGGCTACATGCCCGAGCACACCCACAACCCAAGCGACGAAGATTCCATCGTCCGCCTCGTGGGGCTGTCCAAGCGCTTCGGTTCTCTCCGTGTTCTGCACCGACTCAATCTTAATTTCCAACGCGGCCAAACCACCGTCATCCTCGGACCTTCCGGCACTGGCAAGTCCGTTATGCTCAAACACATCGTCGGACTCCTTCAGCCCGATCAAGGTGAAGTTTATTTTGACAGCCAGCGAGTCGATACCGCTTCTCCCGAAGATCTCGTTGAGATGCGCAAAAAGATCGGTTTTCTTTTTCAAATGTCTGCGCTCTTCGATTCTATGAATGTGGGTGAGAATGTTGCTTTCCCGCTCATGGAACATACCGACATGAACGGGCAGCAACGTGTCGAGCGTGTTGCGAAAGTATTGCGGCAAGTCGGTCTGGGCGGACTTGAAGCCAAAATGCCCGCGAAGCTTTCTGGTGGCCAGCGTAAGCGGGTTGCACTTGCCCGCGCCATTGTCCTTGAGCCCTCCCTCATCCTTTATGATGAGCCGACCACCGGCCTCGACCCCATTCGTGCCGATGTTATTAATGAACTGATTATTGCGCTCAACAAAGAGCTCGGTATCTCCTCCATTGTCGTTACGCACGACATGGCTTCGGCAAATAAGATCGCCGATCGCATGCTTCTGCTTTATGATGGGCGCATTATCTGTGACGGCACCCCCGAGCAGTTCCGCCGATCAGACAACGAACTCGTCCAGCGGTTTATCCAAGGTATTGCTGACGCACAAGACCTCGAATCCATCCGTTCAGGTTTTGATCAAAATATTATCAAGCCCGCATCAGCTGGCACGGCATCACCGCCGATCGCGGCCAAGCCGAAGTCAGATCAGAACAGCACGCATGAGATGGATATGCAGGACGATGCTGAGCAACCGGATGAAGATCAGTATCAAGATCAGGATCAACAAGACGACACCAACTAATCATTCTTTGAGATCAACCTGCTGAATGCTTTTGCAAAACGCAGGAGGCAAACACTATGAAAGAACGCACACGCAATCTCGCAGTTGGACTGACCGCACTCGGCGGACTCGCCGGCTGTATCATTCTGCTTCTGCTCTTTGGGTACATCCCAGAGTTCCTCTCGCCCGGTTACTATGTGACTGTTAAAGCACCGAACGCTTCAGGCATCTCTGTTGATGCTAATGTTTATCTTGAGGGTATTCAGATCGGTAAGGTCCGTGAGATTAAGCTTGAACAGCTTCCAGCTTCTGGCGTCATTATCACATGCAAAATTGACGACAAATACCGTTTGCCTGAAGGCGTAACTGTTGATATCTCTCGTGCATTGCTTTCCGGTTCTGCATCAATCTCTGTTTCACGTGCGGATGTTAAATGGGAAGAAAATGGAACCTTTCTTCCAACAGATGGTTCTGCCGTCATCATCGCACAAGAAACCTCACCCTTTGGCAATATTGCTGGCGAACTCAAACAAACCATTCAAGAGCCACTTAAAAAGTTTGAAACTGTTGCCGATCACATCAACGCACTTTCAGATGAATGGAAATTGCTTGGCGAGAACCTAAACAAACTTGCACAGCACGAATCGCTGCAATCTGTCGATGACGGCACCGCTTTTGGCAATCTCTCGACTGTCCTTCAACGCGCCGATGCGCGTCTTGCTCAGGTCAAGCAAGTTCTCGCAGGCATTGATTCCTACGTCAACGATCCAACCATTCGATCTAACATTGAAGGTACTGTTGCTAATGCTAAGGATCTGACCGCCAATGCGAATACGACCATCACTGACGTGAAAGAATCCGTTGTTCAATTGCGTAATCGTTATATTGCACTCGCCGACGATATGTCCAAGGCTGTCGCCTCCATGCAGAAAACGCTTGATGAAGCTCGCGAAGGCAAAGGCACTGTTGGTCAGCTTATGTCCAATCCCGCTTTCTATAACAACATCACTGACGCTTCCGAGCGACTCAAGTCCGCCATGCGTGAACTACAAATCCTCTTCGAGAAATGGAATACCGAGGGTATCGAACTCAATCTCTAGCAGCCCGCCATACACACAAACATAATCTGAATCCATTCCTAGCCCGCGGTTCCTATGCCGCGGGTTTTTTACACCGTTCACCATTTTCTTGTTCGTCAATACTCTGTAATCTTTGCTACAATCCACCCCATGAAATACGTGATCATCATCCCCGACGGCGCCGCCGATTTGCCGATTCGCGATCTTGAAAACAAGACCGCTTTCGAGTTTGCCAAGATCCCCAATATGGATGCGCTTGCCAAGGCTGGTCGTATCGGTACCGTAGCTACTACGCCCGATGCGATGCCCTGCGGGTCTGATGTCTGTTCCATGTCGTTGCTTGGTTATGATCCAGCAATTTATCACACCGGTCGCGCACCACTTGAAGCCGCTGCGCTCGGTATTCCCCTTGGCGATGATGATTGGATTTTCCGCGTTAATTTCGTCACCGTTATCGATGGTAAGATGCAAGATCATTCTGCCGGCCATATCACCGACAATGAAGCTAAAACACTTCTTGCGGACTTTGTGAAGCAGGCCGATCTTCCCGGCACTGATGTGACGCTCTATCCCGGTGTCAGCTATCGTAACATTCTCGTCGATGCCAGTGGTGCGGATTACAGCGAACTCGTCACCACTCCGCCGCATGATGTACCCGGCGAATCGATGGACAAATACCGTCCTGTTGGTGGCAACGCGGCCAAACTCATGAACGAGATTGTGATGCAATCTGAGCAAATTTTTGCAAACCATGAAATCAACGCCACGCGCCGTGAGATGGGTGAACTTCCCGCGACTCACCTTTGGCCGTGGGGGCAGGGCACCAAGCCGCAAATGCCCAATTTTAAAGAAAAATATGGTCTTTCTGGTGCTATGATTACTGCCGTAGATCTCCTTGCGGGTATCTCATCTTTCATCGGTTGGGATCGTCTCGACGTGCCCGGCCAAACCTCTTACCACGATAACGACTACACTGCCGCCGCTACGCATGCTATCGCCGCACTCGATGCTTACGACATTGTCTGTGTTCATATTGAAGCGCCTGACGAAGCATCACATGCCGCGGATCCGCAAACCAAAGTTGCCGCGATCGAAGCCATTGACGAGCATATCGTTGGCCCTATCCGTCATTCGCTCGAATCACGTGATGAGCCTTATCGCATTCTGATTCTTCCCGATCATTACACTCGTGTTGATAATCGTAAGCACGATCCTACGCCGGTTCCGTTTTTGATTGCTGGGGAGAAGATTGCTTCGATCGTCGATCATGATTTTAATGAAGCGAATGCTCAAGCTGCTGATCTTCATATTGAATTCGGCCACGAATTGATGGACTACTTTCTCAATGCCGGCCTCTAATTCACGATTAAATTCCAAAGACAAACAACAAAACCGTGGTCAATCCAGATCACGGTTTTTCATTAGATATAACTTTCAATATCCTTCCCCCCCCATACACATCACCATAATCACTCTTCATCCTTTTCATACTTCATTAGTAGAACATCATCAATCCGAATCTCATCCCCCAGAATCTTGTCCGTAAACATCTGCCGTTGTGCATACTTCACATTCGGCCGCAATATTACTGTTGCCCGCTTGCCGACCAGCTTTGCCGGCAAGTTCTTTACTGGGCTGAAATGATGATTTCCATCTCCTCCCGATTCCGAAGCGTAATCGCGATTGATGTCGTACTCTTT
Source organism: Poriferisphaera sp. WC338 (assembly GCF_050931845.1). Taxonomy (GTDB): domain Bacteria; phylum Planctomycetota; class Phycisphaerae; order Phycisphaerales; family Phycisphaeraceae; genus Poriferisphaera. The sequence goes on along the minus strand of NZ_CP194516.1, from coordinate 2,590,533 downwards.
CTCATCCACTTCAACTAGCATCCGATACGCAAACGCATGGCCGATATGCTCTCTTCGTTCTACAGGCCGCCCCGAGTAGGATCGCAAATCCTCCGTCATCACCTCAATGACCTGCGGCAACTCTTTCTCTAGCTTCTTTCGTTCCTCCCCATGCTTATACTGCAAATCACGATGCGGGAAATACAAAGCTTTCTTCAGTCGCTCTGCAATTTCCGCATCATAAACTACCTCAATCTCTGGTAACCCTTCCGTGAAATCCACCAACATCTCCGCCGATTCCTCCTGCACATCAATCCGAAGTGATTCATCCTCCCCAAATGAATAGCTCACATCAAATACCACTCGTAGACGCTGCTTCTTACCCACCTCTAGCGGAATTCCCCGCAGTTTCGTTCGTTGGCCTGTCCAAGAAGAGCTCCCCTGAAACAGAATGCGATTGTATTCCTTTTCCTCTTCCGACCAATTCGGATTTCCATCCAGTACCGGATGATACTGATCATCGATATAGCAACCTGTAAGCTTGTACCCCAATCTTCCCACCGGCTCGAACATCTCCTTATACCGCAGCTTGTTTTCATCTTTCTCATTTGGCATCACCCACACATGGGCCGGATCTTCCATCATTCCTCGCTTACCCAGCCGGTAATACATCCACCGCTTCCCATCTTCCACATACGCCTTCACCTCAAACGTATAGTCCATCAATCCTTTTGCAAACCGTTGCTTATCTGCTTCATCCAATAGGCCCCGCTTGTGTGTAATCACAATCCCCGACACCAATGTGTCAACATCTACGACCGGAGCGATTGGATTTTCTCGTTCATCAAGCGCCCTCACCGCAAATTGCCGTAGTACGTCATGGTCCATTTCGTCGTCAATCAGGTAGAGGCAAAGCTTCTCACTTTCCTTCCACCGGCTCCAAAGCCTGCGATTGAATGATGCTTCCATCAAATAATCAAAATAGGCCGTTTCCCGTTTCATTGTTGCCGGATGACGATCGTAGATATCATAGAATGCTTCACGAAATGCCCAGTTCTTTGCCTTCGCCTCAGCTTCCATCCGCGGTAACATCGCCAATATCACCCCATCCACTGTTTCGATATCCATCTTAAAAGCAGCCGACCGCCTGCGCAATTCATTCAATGCCGCTTCCTGATCAAATGACCAGCTCGGATGCGTTACCTCAAACGTCAAATACCACACCGGCTTGTATCCATTCCAATCCGTCTCGTACACCTTGATCCCCGTCGGCCCGAACATCACTAATCCCAGCAGCCCCCACAACATCGCCCGCCCGCGCCGCCGCTGCCGGTTCCCAATCTTCCGTTCACGTTCCGATGATACATCGCTCCCGCATTCCGAACATTTCTGAAATGGCCGCTCCGCTCCCGATAAGTCATACCCACACCTTCGGCATAACTCGTGATTATCTATCCGTACTCCTCGCCATGCCCGTACTGCAAATACCCATAGCGCCAGTCCGATGATCAATGTCAAAAACGCAAACTGACTCGATGATACAAACAGTGGCAACATGCTTTCGATCCTCATTCCACCAAATTAGCTTAACCTAATACGTGTCCCATAAGTATTATCAAGAAACGTAATCTTGATCGTTGGCTACAGCTATTGCTGGCATTCTTTCTTCACATGCTTAAGACGGTGCCAATCTATCACTATTGCATCTATTTACCAAAAAACAGGAATTGATAGTATGCGAATATGAGTTTGGTTTATGGTTGTGCGATTGTCACTTTGAGTATGAATGGGCGATAAAAAAACCGACATGTAGCCGGTCGCCCATGGTAAGTAATTAGATGTAAAAGATAGATTCGGTTTACTAGCTTGAGACGAGTTAACGTTTCCGATTTCGTCGTATGCCAGCTAAACCAAGCATTGTCATCATCGCTGCGGTTGTCGGCTCAGGAATAGCTGTGCCAGTCCAAGCCAGTGCGAATGCTTCCGTAGATGCCGTGCCCGTGATATCCGCACCCAGCACACGTAATGTATAGTTTGCGGTTTCGTTGATCGTGAATCGCAGGTGTTCGACGTTGTCTTTGGTACTTGCGGATTGCGCGATCAAGTTACCATTTTTGAGGATTTGCAGGTTCAGGTCGTCGAGTGCTTCATTGGCTGTGAAAGTATCCAAGGCATCAATGATGCCATTGCCATTGTCTGTGCGTGAGACATGACGAAGCCAAGTTAGTGTTGCAACAAATTCTGTGCCTGCTTCAAGTTGCGTGCCAATGATGTAATCGATGCTACTACCTTCAGAGATACCTGTTTCATTTAAATCCCAACCAGTACTGTTAACTGTGCCTGGTCCAAATTCTCCCGCACTGTATTGGTGGAATAAGTTGACGCCATCAATCTGTCCCGCACCGGCGCTGGCGGATAGTGGTTGGGTTACGGTTAGCACGCCAGCATTAGATGCTGAACCCGCAGGCGATTGCAAGCTACCGCTCTTATCCTTTACCACTTTCGTAGCATTCATCATCGTTGCTTTTGTGACCAGTGGGTTGATCGACAAGTTATTCGTCTTGCCATAATCAAGCTGCTGTGCGAGAAGGCCTGCAACGTGAGGCGATGCAAAACTGGTTCCTGATGCCGTGTAGGTGAAATCGCCCGTAATTTCGTGATCATCATTTGCCATGGTGATCGATGTGCCCGGTGCAACAAGGTCTGGCTTTACGCGGCCATCGGTTGTAAACGCATTGGCGGAATCTGCATGAACCTGCGAGAAATGATACCCGGTTCGGCCGACGGACAGCCCATTGAACAACGAGCCCGGTCCACGTACCCGGTCATACGAACCATTAAATGAGCCGCCTATATTACCTGCGGTTACCGCGACATGGGCACCGCGATGCTCCGCCGCCCAATCGAGCATTTTGTCTAGGTTTGATTGCCCATCGTTGAAAGGCGAGCCGTAATTCAACGACACGTTCAATACTTCTGCACCGTTCTCAAGCGCAAAACCGATGCCGTTTCGGACCCAGCTGTCAGTGTTGTAATTGTTGCCGTTGTCGAGGACACGCGCGTTCACATAGCGTGCATCGGGCGCAAGCCCTTTATGTGTTGCGTTATTTGAAAGGATCACCGAGGCAACGCCGGTCCCGTGGCCGAAGACGTCATCACCGGTATTGCTGTTTTCGGTAGGTACAAAGTTACCTTCTGCGACCAGCCTTGAAAGGCCTTGTGAGTTGTTGCCGGATAGGGCAGAGTGAGTGTCATCAATACCAGAGTCGATGATACCGATGGTTACGCCAGTTCCATCGCCAAGCAACCCGCGAGATAGATCCCCGCGGATATGGTCGACTGAGCGATCAAGTGCGGTGGTTGGTGATACAAGGAGCAATAATGAAGCGCTTGCAGCAACGGCAGGCATAATGTGTTGGCGCATGATGTGAGTCCACTGGATGTTGATTGGCCGGCGGCCATGATCTTTATATCTGTGATGTACACCATGAGTTTAAGTTATAGGTAATAGTCATCAAAGACAATCTTTGTTAATTAGACATGTTAGATGAAATGGCTGTTAAAATAGGTAAACAACGGCCATATGCCAATTAATTATGGGACCTGCGGCAATCGCAAAAGAAAGTGTGTTATCGGACAATGATGATCAAAGCGATGGGGTGTGTTGGTGTTAACGTCCCCAGCCACTGCCGCCGGTCGCTAGGTCGTCAGGCAGGATGGCGGAGGTGCCGAGCGCGCGGAGTTGGTTAAGTTGGTTGCGGCCGATGCGCACCGTGAAGGTCACCGTGTCGTCTTTGTATTCACGTTCAAGCACGGTGGTACGTGTTTCAAGATATTGGATGGATTTGCCATCAGCGATGTTGAGGGTAAGGGGGATTTCGCGCATCCTGCCGTGCGATTTTTCGCGGATGAACTCCGCAACTTCAGCGAAGCCCTTGCCGGTGAGTGCGGAGATGGGTAATGCTTCGGGGAATTTTTGCGTGAAGTAAAGCAGCTCTGCGTTGTTCTGAAGTTTGTCGGTTTTGTTGAGAAGCAACGCGCGGGGTTGTTCGGTGGCGCCGATTTCATCCAGCACGTGCATGACGGTGTCGAGTTCGTGCTGAGCGCGCGGGTTGGAAACGTCGAGGACGATCAATAGTAAATCGGAGTGGATGGATTCTTCGAGGGTAGCACGGAAGGAGGCGACGAGGTGGTGGGGGAGGTTACGGACGAAGCCGACTGTGTCGGAGAGCATGACTGTGTCGCCATCGCCGAGGTTCCATTTGCGAGTTCGTGTGGAGAGTGTGGCGAAGAGTTTGTCATCCGCGTAAGCGCCGCCATCAGTGGCGGTATTGAAGAAGGTTGATTTGCCGGCATTGGTGTAGCCGACAAGGCCGACGGTGTAATGATCTTTGTTTCGTGCTGCGACTTCGCGGGTTTTGCGTGCTTGTAGTTCTGCGATTTGCCTACGAAGTTGAGTCTTTTTCCGCTGTACGATGCGGCGGTCGATTTCGAGTTGCTGCTCACCCGGGCCGCGGGTACCGATGCCTGCGGGTGCGCCGCCAGCGATACGTTCGAGGTGTGACCACATAGCACGCAGGCGGGGATAGGTGTAGATGAGTTGAGCGAGTTCGACTTGTAAGCGGGCTTCGTGGGTCTGAGCGCGTGCAGCAAAGATGTCGAGGATGAGTTCGGAACGGTCGAGGACTTTGCATTCGACAACTTTTTCGACGTTGCCGATTTGTGAGGGGGAGAGGTCGTTTTCAAAGATGACGACTTTGGCTTCGAAGGCTTTGACGAGTGCGGCGAGTTCTTCGACTTTGCCCTTGCCGATGAATGTGGCGGGGTCGGGCTTCATGCGTTTTTGGAGGAGGGTGTCTTTGACGACGGCTCCGGCAGTGGACGCAAGGGAAGCTAGCTCACCGAGTGGATTGTTAGGGTCGGAGAGGTCATTGGGGAGGATGCAGCCGACGAGGATGGCTGGTTCCTGGTCGACGTTGAGTTCTTCGCGCTGCATTTGAGTCATAGAAGGAATAGTTTAGGGAGATGTGGTGGGCGAGGCCAATATGAGGGGTTTTGGCCGGAGAAAATGCTGGTATATGTTCGCGGAAGCGGAGCGGTTTTTGTAATATTGCTTTGAAGAGTTTTTTACGCGCATTGATTGGAGTTGCTGGTCATGTCGAATTCTGGGGCATTAACGTATCGGCCATCGGATGTGATATCAAAGGTGTTTATCGCCAGTGCGGTTATCACATTTGTGCTTGGGCTTATTTTTCAAGTGGGTTTTAGTTATATGTCGTATGTCGATGCGTATGTGGATGGGGGGATGGATGCGATTGATGCGGGAGATGATGGTTTTATCACCTTGTTGGTTATGATTTTGGCGATGCTTGCTTCTGCAATTGGGATGGCTGTTGGTTTTTTGGTGAGTGTGGTGATGTTTTGTATGTGGGTGTTTAGAGCGAATAAGAATGCGCAGGCGATGAAGGTGAAGGGGATGGATTATTCTGCGGGATGGTGTGTTGGTTGGTTCTTTATCCCGATTGCGAATTTGTGGAAGCCGTATCAGGCGGTGCAGGAAATCTGGCGTGCGAGTGATCCGTTTGTGTATGTAAAAGGCGGGGAGATGGGTAAGTTTAATTCGAGTTTGGTGTCGTGGTGGTGGGCGTTTTGGATTCTGTTTGCGGTATTGGATCGGTTGGAAAATCGGATTTATATGCGGGCGGATGTTTCATTGCAGACGGAATGGTTGTTGTGTTTGGTGTCGTTGGGGATTCATCTGTTTTTATTTTTACCTGCAACTGTTCTTGTGATTAAGGTTGTTCGAGAAATTAATCAGCGGCAGGCGGAAAGGTATGCGCGGTTGAAGAAGGTTTTGCGGGAATCGGAGGCGTATGATGTGGGGAGTATGCCGAGCTATCCTCATGTGTAATTGGGTTTGATGGTTGGTAATTGTGTCGGTGGGGTGGGGATGTTGATAAAGATGGCAGCTATGATCTGGGGCGTGGTCTTGGATTTTATGCAGAAAAATGAGGTATTTGATGATGAAGTGTGTGATGCAGAAACGTCAGGGTTTGGATGCGCTTGGTTATGGGAAGATGGCAAAGCCGAGTGTTGGTGCGGGGGAAGTGTTGGTGCGTGTGGTGTGTGCGGGATTGAATCCTGTGGATTTTAAGTTGGCGAATGGCGGGATGAATGAGTGGGTGTGGCCGCATGTTCCGGGGGTTGATGTGGCGGGTGTGGTGGAAGAAGTTGGCGCGCGGGTGGACGAGGTAATAGTGGGAGATCGGGTGATGTTGCACAATGATATTCGGAAGCAGGGCGGGTTGGCTGAGTATGTTGTGGGGCAGGGTCATACAGTGAGCCGATTGCCAGAGGGCATTGGGTTTGTTGAGGCGGCGGCGCTGCCTTGTGCGGGGATGACTGCACTACTGGCGCTTGATCGGAAAGTTGGGATGGTTGAGGGACAAAGTATCTTGGTACAGGCGGGGGCGGGGGGTGTTGGTGGGTTTGCAATTCAGCTTGCGAAGCTTGGCGGGATGCATGTGCTGACGACGTGCTCGGGGCGAAATGTTGAATATGTGAAGCAACTGGGCGCGGATGTGGTGATTGATTACACGAAGGGAGATGTGCTGCAAGAAGTGAAGGCGGTAACGGGCGGGGAGGGGGTTGATGTCGTGCTTGATTTGTTAGGCGGTGATGCGGGTGCGGCGGCGATGGAGATGGTGCGTTTTGGTGGGCATGTGGCTTATGTGGTGGGCGTGCCGGACTTGAGCGGGGTGTACGGGTTTGTGAAGGGGTACTCGGCTCATGCGATCACATTGGGCGGAGCGTATCTGTCGGGGGATTGGCGGGCTCAGTGTGATTTGGCGGAGATGGGCGAGGAGTTACTGGAGATGGTGGATGAGGGCGTGATCGATCCGCTGGTGGAGGAAGTAATCGGATTTGGTGAGGCGGTGGAGGGGTTGCGGCGGCTGAGTGGCGGACATGTTCGTGGTAAGATAGTTGTACAGGTTGGTGAGGGTTGATTGGGAGACATTGGATTGGGTTTTGGGGAAAGCGGTGTGAGACTGGCTGGACTTGCCAAGGGGCGTTGAGGCGATTAAAATGCTCGACTCTGCAAATTGGAGCTATAGATATGCCACGAGTATGTGAGTTTACAGGCCGAAAGACAACAACAGGTAACACCTATACCCTGCGTGGTAAGGCGAAGTACCTCGGTGGTGTCGGTACGAAGGTGACGGGCAAAACGAAGCGTAAGTTTAAGGCGAATATTCAGACCGTAAATGCAGTGATGCCCGATGGTTCTGTTCGCAAGGTGAAAGCTTCGACCAAGGCGATCAAGAGCGGGTTGGTGGTGAAGCCACTGAAGCGTAAGTACGCCTATAAGCCTGAAGCATCAGCGGCAGAGTAAGCAAAAAGACAACCGATTGAATCAGCCCCCTCCGGAAGCATCCCTAAGAGCTTCTGGATAAGCCTTGATGAGAGGTCTTGAGCGGCTGATTTTTTCGCGTCTGGGGCGGGAAATAGGGATTGCAATTGTGGCGGGGTGGATTTAGCTTGATGTAGAGGACGATTTGGGGCTATTCACATAGGTTTGGACGACGGCTGGTGAAGTTGCGACACAACCCATCTGCAACTCAGCGCGAACAGTGATCCAGACACCAACCCAGTGCGACGAAAAAGGAACGTAGCTGATCATTTGATGATTGGCAGATGCGTCATGTCTATTCGTGAGGATCAAAAGTTAGAGATCCAGGCGTCCACGGATATTGTGCGCTTGGTGGGTGAGCAGGTTCAGCTTCGGCCGAAAGGTCGTGAGTTTGCTGGGCTGTGTCCGTTTCATGATGACAAGAGCCCATCGATGTTCGTCTCGCCGGTGAAGCAGATTTATAAGTGCTTTAGTTGTGGGGCAGGTGGTGATGTGTTCACGTTTGTGATGAACTATCACAAGATGACGTTTCCAGAGGCGCTGGAGCATTTGGCGGAGCGCGCGGGGATTGAGCTCAAGCGTGAGAAGATGACGCCGGAGCAATTGCAGGCGAAGGGCGATCGACAGCTCATTGGGGAAGCCAATGAGCGAGCAGCGAGTTATTTTCGAACGCTGCTCAATCATGAGAAGCATGGGCAGACAGCACGTGAATATGTGAAGGGTAGAGAGATTAGCGGGGAGATGATTGAGGTGTTTGGGGTTGGTGCGAGCGCAGATGCATGGGATGGGTTGGCGCAGGTGATTGCAAAAAAAGGCTGGGATTTAAGGGGTTTTGAGCTTGCAGGGCTGGTTAGTCGGCGACAAGACGGGAGCATGTATGATCGCATGCGGCATCGATTGATCTTTCCAATTTATGATGCGATTGGTCGGCCGATTGCGTTTGGGGGGCGGAAATTGCGGGAAGAGGACGAGCCAAAGTATCTCAATAGCCCAGAGACAAAATTATTTAATAAAAGTAAGACGTTGTACGGGCTTCATGCGGCGAAGAAGCCGATCATTGATTCGCGGACGGCGGTGATCGTTGAGGGGTATACGGATGTGATCGCGTGCCATCAAGCGGGTGCGAAGAATGTAGTGGCGACGTTGGGTACGTCGTTGACGCGAGAGCATGCGGCTGAACTACGAAGGTATGCGGAAAAAGTTGTTTTGATTTTTGATGCAGATGAGGCAGGGCAGAAGGCGGCGGATCGCGCGGCAGAAGTTTTTCTGACGGGTGATGTTGATGTAGTAATTGCGGTTTTGCCGGACGGCCATGATCCTGACAGCTTGATGAAATCGGAAGATGGGGCAGCGAAATGGGGCACGATTGTGAAGTCTGCGGAAGATGCGTTGAGTTTCCTGTTTGGCAGATTGCGCGAGCAGTTGGCGGCCAACGACACGGTGACGGGGCAGGAACGGATCGCGGATGGATTTATTGATCGCCTTGTGCAGATGGGATTGGGTAAGGTCGGGACGATTCGGAGGGCGTTTGTGATTCGGCAGATTGCGGGGGTTTTGCGGATGAGTGAAGAGGCTGTGGGGCAGATTGTGGCAGCGAAAAGCGCGCGGATTACCCAAAATCGCAGGGTTTCTCAGTCTGGTGAGTCGGCACAGTCAGGCTATGAGGGGGGATTTGGGGAAAACACTGAAAAAAGAGTGACAAATGAAGTTGCCCATGGGGATATGCCGCCTAGACTTAATACAGCTGTGGGGATAAGGGAAGCCGAGCGTGAGATTATCGGTTGCCTTATCCGAAATACGCGATTGTTTGGTGCGTCATTATCAGTGGGGAAAGAGGGTGCGGAGCTGGCATTTGACGAGGCGATCTTGCCTGCAGAGTTTGAGGATGTCGGTTGCCGTGGGTTGTATCAGGTCCTATACGGGCGATTGAGTGAAGGCTTGGAGATTGATCTTCGGAGCCTGATTGCTGACCTTGCATCGTCGGGTCAGTCGGCGCTTGTGGACTTGGTGACGACGATTGATTTTGAACTTGAACGAGTTTTAGATGGGCGTGGTGAAGAGGTGGTGAGCGAAATATTTGTCACAGCGGCAGAGCGGATTGTGTCGCGGCTGCGAGATCAGAAATATAAACAGCAACGAGTTAAATTTAGTCATGCTAATGAGGATGTAAATGACAAAGAGCAAGTTTCAGAAAAAGTGCGAATGGCCAATGAGCTTGTAATTAATCGAGGATCCAATCCGTCAAGTGTTCGGATTATGAAGATTTAGTATCGGATTAAATTGCTTGTGTTGGATGTCCCAGCAAAGGGAAGTTGGTAAGAGGGCAGAAAGTCCCGCAGCGCTGCGGGCACGTGTCATGGAAGACGCGTGATGGATGAACTAGCGCAGACAAGGATTTGCGTGAGGGAAGATGCAAGGCAACTGCTTTGTATCACATCATGAGAGGTGGCAACGTGATAGACGTGTTGCATCCTGCGGTCGTGGAATTAATGGATTGTGGTAAGAAGCGTGGCTTTATCACGTTCGATCAAATGAACGCGATTTTGCCTGATGAATATGTTGAGCCTGAGAAGGTTGAAGAGCTGCTATCGCTGATGGAGCGAGAGGAGATTTTGCTCTTTAACAATGGGATGGTGCCGGCGCAGTACCGTCCAAAGGTCAAGAAGGTTGTGGAGGAGTTGGAAGCCGAAACAGAAACCGCGAAATCTAAGCCAACAACGGTTGAAGTGACTGATGAAGAAGAGGCTGCGGCGGTAGGTGATGATGAGGAAGAAGAAGTCGATGGCGAAGATGAGGCAGAAGAAACGCCAACGACTTTGCTGACCCAGGAACAGATGCAGCACGAGATTGCTGTAGCGCTGAATGAATCTGGTCACCGGCGTATTGATGATCCGGTGCGTATGTATTTGACGCAGATGGGCGAGATCAGTCTGCTGACACGTGATGAAGAAATTCGCTTGGCGAAGAAGATCGAAACGACACGCATGATCTTCCGCCGCAAGGTGCTTGAGAATGATTATGGCATTAGCCAGGCGATTGAGATTCTTGAAATGGTCGATGAAGGCGAATTGCCTTTTGACCGGACCATGAAGATTTCAACGGCTGAAGAAGATGCCAAGAGTAAGATCGCGGCCCGTATCCCGGTGAACCTGAAAACGATTCGGCGATTGCTTGAGATGAACCGCACGGATTGGGATGAGATCGATGAAAACCCACGTATGGGTAAGCGTGATCTTGAGCGGATGATGAGCACTGTACGTGTGCGTCGTCGTAAGATGGCGACTTTGGTGGAAGAATTATCACTGCGAACGTCGAAGGTGCAGCCGCTGCTTAAGAAGCTGCGTTCGATTTCGAACAAGATGAAAGACCTCGGGAAGAGCCTTGAGAGTGCGGATAAATTCCCAGATCGATATGATCCGGAAGATGTGATGGTGATGCGTGAAGAGCTTTCCGGCTTGCGATCACTCGTGCTTGAAGATGCGGATGATCTTGAAAACCGTGTGGTCGAAATCACTACCGTCTTTGATGAATACGAAGCAGCCAAGCGTGATCTTTCGGGCGGTAACCTGCGTCTTGTTGTTTCCATCGCGAAGAAGTATCGCAACCGTGGCTTGTCGTTCCTTGATATTATTCAGGAAGGCAACACGGGTTTAATGCGTGCGGTTGATAAGTATGAATACAAGCGTGGCTACAAGTTCTCGACGTATGCAACGTGGTGGATTCGTCAAGCGATTACTCGTGCGATCGCAGACCATGCCCGCACGATTCGTATCCCGGTACACATGATTGAGACGATGAGTAAGCTGCGCAACATTGCGAAGAACTTGCTGCAGGATCTTGGGCGTGAGCCGACGATTGAAGAAATCGCAGAAGCAGCGAAGATGCCGGTGAGTGAAGCGCGTCGTGTGATGAAAATTTCTCGTCACCCGATTAGCTTGGATCGTCCGGTGGGTGAGAGTGAAGATTCATACTTCGGTGACTTTATCGAAGACGAGTCGGCGACCAGCCCAAGTGAGAGTGCGACGAGCGACATGCTTCGCGGTCGCATTGAGCAGGTGCTCAAGACACTGACGTATCGTGAGCGTGAGATCATTAAACTGCGTTACGGCATTGGTGACGGTTATACCTATACGCTCGAAGAAGTGGGCCGCATCTTCAAGGTGACGCGTGAACGTGTGCGTCAGGTTGAGGCGAAGGCGATCCGCAAGCTGCAGCACCCGGTACGTGCGAGAAAATTAGCCGGCTTCCTTGAGGGGACGGCTGAGGAGATCTTGCGATAGATTATATGTAGATTGTTAAATGAAAAAGCCGGCGCGTCCATGTGTCGGCTTTTTTTATGCGACCTGTTAATGTGCTTGTTTTATGCAGCTTTTCGTTCTTGTTGTTGAGCGACACCTGTAAGGAGTGAATGGCGGTAGTTGTCACTGGCGAGCCATGACGGTCGGCGGAGGAGTTGCTTCCAAAGGAAGTTGCGTGTTTGTGAAACTTGCGATTCGGCGCGGGCGAGTTTGAAGATGTCGCGGCGCTGCTGGCAGTTTTGCCAAACATTGTAGCGTTCGGTCATGGGGAGGAGATCAATATAGTCTTCGGTGACGTTAATGAATTCTTCGCCACGATCGAAGGTATAGGTGGCACTGTTTGAGAGGTTGTGTTCTCGTTTGGCGGTGAGTGTTTGCTTGATCATGGATGGGCCATGATGGCGGGTGAACAGGTCGCAGGCGAGTTCGAATTCATGTGCGTAACGCAGTTTGGGGTTGAGCAGTTCGGCGCGATCTGAGACAGCGTTACGGCGGAAGAAGGTTGCGGCGCCGGAGGTGTAGCCTGTGTCATTGATAAGGAAATTGGCGAAGGAATCAGGTTCTTGTGCGGTGAACTTGCCAAGAGAATTATCGTGGGCGTCGATGCGTTGGATGTTTCCGATGAGCCAGTTTGAATCTTGGTTTTTGCGGAAATGCTCAGCGACATTGTGCAGTGTGCCGGGGAGATAGATATCGTCAGAGGAGAGGATCGCGACGATGTCGCCGGTGGATTTTTTGAATGCCTTGTTGATGGCGTGTGCAGCGTTGAGATCGGATGAGGAGTCGATCGAGGTCAACTCATCTCTATAGATGTCAATGATGGACATAGTGCCATCGGTGGAGCCACCGTCAACGATGAAGTATTCGAGGTTTTCGTAACCTTGATCGAGGATAGAACAGATGGTGCGCTCGATGTAGTTGGCTTGGTTGAAAGTGGGGGTAATGATCGTGATGCGTGGAAGCTGATGCTGATTCGAAAAGGTCATGTGATTTCCCTCTGATGCTAGGGTGAAAGGACCGTGCGTTCTCAAAGAGAATATCGGCGTACATCATGGGGAAATTAACGTTGTAATCGAAATAATCGTTACAAACGGTAAGATTCATCAGCGTCCGATAGGACGTGTGGGCGCAGTAGTGGTGCGAAAGAGTGCGACTTAATTATATGGACGTGGGTTGGGGGTTACCGGTCAATAATGTTTTCAGGATTTGTTGTGAGGCGAGCCACCAAGGTTTGGTGAATAGATATTTCCATGGCCGGCCGGTGGTAGTGAGCAGTGCGTATTGGCGTTTGCGATAGCCAAGGTATTTGGCAAGTCGCAGGCGGTTGATGAAAGATAAGTGCTTGGCGTGCGCAGATTCGATGCGGATGTGGTTTTCGATAAAGCCGGAAGTAAGCGAGCAGGTTTTGGATTGATCATGCAAGCGGTAGGTGGCAAGATCGAGATGAATTTTATCGAGTGTGTGTCCCGCAGCGAGGAAGCGGCACCAGAGATCGTAATCGAAGGCGAAGTTGTAAGTAGGATTAAAGAGGCCGAGTTGATCGGTGAGTGCTTTACGCCAGAAGATGGCAGGTTGCGGGATTTCGAGTCGCTTGTTTCGAATGAGCGCGTGAGCGAGTGAATTGACGGGTGTTGATTCGAGTGTACGGAGTGGGTTGCCGGCAGCGTCGGTTTCAACGCAGTTGCCGATGACCCAGTTGGAGGATGGATTTTCTATGAAGTGGTTGGCGATGGTGTGGAGTGAGCCGGGGAGTAGTGTGTCGTCTGAGTTGAGGTAGCAGAGGATGTCGCCGGTGGCGCGGCAGAGCCCTTTATTGATTGCGTCAACTTGCCCATCATCAGGTTCGATGACGTGGAAATCAAGCTTGTGCGCGTAGCGTTTAATGATGTCAGCAGAACCGTCGGTGGAGTTGCCATCAATGATGGCGAACTGGAGATTGGGGTAACGCTGATCCAGCACGGAGCGGATAGTGGCTTCGAGGAAATCGGCCTGGTTATAGCTCGGCGTGATGACGGTGATGCGGGGGAGGGTGGTGAGATTCATGCGGCGGCTCCTTCGGTGAGTTTGAGCTCGTGAGCGAAGGGTTGTTGTGGGAATGCTTCGCGGAGTTCGGGGAGTTCAGCATGCGTGGTGGTATCGTCCTGTTTCACTTTGAGTTTGTAGTATGGCATGAACCAGACGCTAAGCGCTGAATAGATGAAGTAGATGAAGGAGAGGGCGAAGCCGGTGGTTCCCATACGCCAGCCATCAAAATCCTTAAGGCAGACTTTGAGTTCTTTGAATGGCGAGATCAGCAGGCGACTCAGTGAGATCGATTCACCACGTGCGACGCGGGCTTTCGCTTCGAGGTGCGGGTAACGCAGGAAGTGCTTTCGCATGAGGTCCCGATACGAGAAGGACCAGAGGTGAATGAGGTGGTTGCCAATACGGTGCGGGATGTCGATCTTGCGGTACCCTTCATTGGGTTCCATGAGGCGGTTGCAGAGCGGGAGGATGGTAGCGCGTTTGCGGTGAGCGATTTTTTGTACGTGTGTGGCAGTGCCCCAGACGGTGCCGGTGAGAAGACGGCGACGGAAGTAAAAGCGGATGGGAAGATTGATGGTGGCGGCGTCGGAGTTGTTAGTGATCGCATCCTGAATGTCGGTGGCGAGCTTCGGCGGGATCACCTCATCGGGATCGACAAAAAAAACCCAGTCATGCTTGGCAAGTTTGGCGGCGGCCACGCGCGTCGGTTCGGCGATGGGATAAGGATCGACCTCGAGCATGCGATCAGAATAATCGGCGGCAATGTTGGCAGAATCATCTTCGGATTGCATGTCGATGGTGATGATCTCGTCACACCAACTGAGCGCGGAAAGGCTTTCCTCAAGAAGCTGGGCTTCGTTGCGGTAGATGATGATGGCGGTGATGGGGAAGCGTTGGTCGTTCATCGTTTGGCCTTGAAAATCGTGGGGGATTGTGATTGAGATCAGGCGGCGTTAAAGAAAGAGCGGATGATCCGGGACGCGAATTGTGATCGTGTTTCGTAGGCTGAGGGGATGTAGGTTTGTTCGGTGACGGTGTTGTCGATGGGGTGCGCGGTGTGTGTGACGTTGTCGTGGATGCGGGTGGTGTGGACACGGAGCAGGTCGCGGACGGTGCGAGTATAGATGGCGTTCACGCCGACTGTACGCGCGTGACGGTAACCGAAATCAATCAGGTAGTTGTTGAAGCTGTGGAGTGTGGTGATATCGTCAGCTTCGAGGATCATCATGCGTGGGCGATAAACATTGAGATCAAGTCCTTTGAGTGCGTCGAGTTCGCCGCCTTCGATGTCAATGGAGAGCAGATCAAAATTTTGTGGGACGCCAGCTTCGTAGAACATGTCATTAAGTGTACGGACGGGGACATTAACAACGTCGTAGCCTTGGAACCAATGACCGAAGCGTTCTTTGAGTTCGGATTCATCGCGGGGTTGGAGCGAAGAGAGATCGCCGCGTGGATCGGCGTAGAAGGGGAGATTGTCGCCGGCTTTGTCTGAGGCGGCGGCGTGGATGACGGCGCTGCCGGGACGGTTTTGGCGAACCATGTCGACGTACTGCGGGTGTGCTTCGATGCACAGGCCGGACCATCCGCGTTCTTCGAGGGCGAGTGTGTTGGAAAAACGCTTGCCGTCGATCATGCCGACTTCGACGAAGTAGTTCGGTTCACTGGCGCTAGTAAGTACGTTGTGTGCGAGGATGTCTTCGCCGTGCTGTGAGTAGAAGTTGTTGTTGCTATTATTCATGGTTTTGATCTTTATTTCAGGCTGCACGTTTGATGATGCGTGTGTTTGATTGATCCAGGATGTAAAGCGCGTCGCCGCCGGTGAGTTGGTGGTCGTTGTTGCGGGTGGCGAGGTTGTAGAGGTTGAGTAGACGGTAGCCGTGAGCTCGCATGAGTGTGTCAACATCGGAGAAGAGGGCTGACCCTTCATAGAAGGGGATGAATGAAACTTCAGTGAAGACGCATGGAATGCCTTGTTTTAAGAGGTTTTTGGCGCCATTGAGTGCAGGGATTTCATAGCCTTGTAGGTCGAGCTTGAGGATATCGATGCGATTGATGTTGTTTTGCGCGGCCCAGTCGTCGAGCGAGGTGGTATGGATGGTGCGCTGCTCTTCAGTTTGGATGACATCGTTGAAGTAGGTTTTGCCGATATCGCTGGGTGGGAGCATGGAGGAGGTCATGGGCGAAGCGCCGATGTTGAAGGATTGCGAGCCGGTGGTTTCTGCGAGGCCAAGCGTGTTGATGGAGCCGGGGATGTTCTTGAGATTTGTTTGAAGCTCAGGAAGCAAGTCGGTGTTAGGCTCGAAGGCGTGGATCTTGATGTTGCTGAATTGCGAGGCGAATTTTTTTGCGAAAACACCATCATGTGCGCCGCCATCGACCATGATGATAGGCTTGTCGTGGTTCGTGAATTGTGCTTGGACCGCAGTGATCCAATCATGCGGCGAGAGTACCACGTCACTTGGTGACTGCCAACGACGTAGGGCATTCAGACATGACCAGTAAGCTTGTTTTATATACTGACTCGGCATCAATGGTTCCTTACGCACTCAGTGCCCAATAGGCAACTTGCCATGATTTGAGGTTGAATGGTTCGTGACAGAGCGCGGTGAGTGCGTGACGGTAGGCAAATTTTTTGTTGTGATGATTGATGGCATGGCAGGCCCACGAGCGGTAGTGTTCTGCGGCAGATTGTTTTTTGGGAAGCTCCGGGCGGATGCTTTGCATGTCTGAGAGTAGGGGGAGGTTGCGACGTTTGTGTGCTTCGGTGAGGACATCTCGCAGACGGTCGCACATCTGAGCATACTTTGTGAAGCAGATAGATTCGGTGTGACGGCGGTAGGCGTAGAGTGGCTCGGGGATGTTGGCAAGTGCGCCTTGTTCAGCGAGACGGAGCAGGAGATCGAAATCTTCGACCCAGTCGTATTGTGGGTTCCAGCCACCGATTTGCTGCAGGGGTTCGCGGCGGATGATCATGGTGGCGTGGATGACCGATGACCCGTCGGCTTGCATGAGTGCGGTGTCGATTTCGTCATGAGTGAGCGGTGGATGTTGTTCGCCTGCAGGGTTGCCGAAAGGATCGGTACGCGTACACCAAGTGCCGACAGCGATGCAGTTGAGGTTTTGATTCATGTAGTCGATTTGTTTTTCAAAACGTGTGGGCGAGCTGGTATCGTCGCCGTCCATGCGCGCAATTAGCGGTGCGGTTGCAGCGGCAAGTGCATCGTTAAGTGCGCCAACAATGCCGGTGTTGGGTCGAGAGATGATGCGGATGCGCGGATCGCAAGCGGCGTAGCCCTGCAGGATTTCAAGTGAATCATCGGTGGAGCCGTCATCGACGCAGATCAATTCAAAGTCGGTGAAGGTTTGATTGAGGATGCTCTCGACGGCTTCGGCGAGATAACGTTGCACGTTGTAAACGGGCATCAGCACCGAGAGGCTTGGTGTGGTGTGTGATTCGGATTGACTGCGTTGCATGTGCATGGTTTGGTTTTGTTATCCGGTTAAGGCCCACTTCATGATGCGCCAGTTTTCAAGGTTGAACGGGTCGTGTTTGATCGCAGTGGCGGCATGACGGCGTGCGATGTTCAGACGCTTGGCATGAACGGCATAACGCGCCCATGAAGCGGCCTGATCGGCGGGGGTGATGGCGTTGGTTTGGGCGTCTCTGTTTATTGTTTTGGAGAGTTGGCAATCAAGGCCGCGGCGGATGTGGGCTTGTTTGCAGAATGCGCGGGCGCGATTGATTTGATCGGCGCGTGAGGTAGAAGAGATGGAGGCGAAATGTGTGCGAACATACTGAAGAGGTTCGGTAAGGTTGGCGAGCTTGCCGATTTCTGCAAGGCGGAGCGCAAGATCATAGTCGGCGCTGTTGGGCGCGAGGGTGTAGCCACCGAGTTGACGGAGTGCGTTGGTGCGAAGGGTGACGGTGCCATGGATCAGGGCACCGGGGTTGCCTTGCATGTGATGATTGTCGATGGCATCGTGGTGCTCGGGGGCATTGATGAGCTGGTTGGGCACACCGAAGGGATCGGTGAGCCGCATCAGCGAGCCGACGGCGACGTGATCGGGATTGGCGATGAGGAAATCGTATTGTTTTTGCAGGCGATCGGGGTGAGCCATGTCATCCGAATCAGTGATGGCGGTGAACGGTGCGGTAGTGATTTCAAGAGCAGCGTTGCGGGCGGCATAGCAGCCGGCGTTGGTTTGGTTGATAAGTGTGATGCGCGGATCATGATCAATATAGGATTCAATGATGGCGCGTGAATCGTCGGTGGACCCGTCGTTGACGATGATGAATTGAAAGTCGGTGAATGTTTGATTGAGGATGGAGCGGATGGCAGCATGCAGATACTTGGCGCGGTTATAGACCGGCATCACGACCGCGATGGCGGGTGATGAGGTGGCGTTGCGGGATGTGTCTGCGTACTGGTTCATGGATGGGGTTTAGGCGGCGCGTCGGCCGACGACTCCTTTGCTGATCTTGTGAATCTTGTTTTGGATGCGCATCATCCAATGGCTGTATTTATAGTGCGCATGTGCTGTGATTTGATTTTTGTGATGATTGAGTTGGGCGGTAGTGGTGGGGGGATGAAAGGATTGATTGTCGGTGCAAAAGACTGCTTTGCCGGTGGTTTGTGCAATGGTGATCGCTTGTTGTGGGGCGCTTTCAACAAAAAGGTTATAGCGTGATTTTTTGTAAAAGGCGGCTTTGTGCGCTGCATGAGTGCGGAGGCGACGCCGGGTTTCCGCGTCAGGCAGATCGAGCATGATGAGTTGATCATATTGGATGTTATGCTGCGTGAGCCAGGCTTCGGTATGGGCGCGATATTTTTCGAGGCGGCTGGTGACAAGTGCGCCAACTTTGGTAGTGGGGATGTTGAGCGGCTGCGCGGTGCGGATGAAGTCGATGTAATTGGAGCCGTCATCATTCTGTTCAACGGTGGGATCGACACAAAGTACGCCGTCGATATCTAAGCATGCATTAGACAATTGCCCGCTGTGTGCCCAGTTCCATTGGAACATGCGCGGTTGCGGGCAGATTTCAAGATGATGATCGACTTTGTGTTTGGATTTGTTTTCAGCATAGATGACGAGTGTTTGCCAAGATCCAGTGAACGTGCTGGATGCGATCTTGTTTTTGGCGCGGTCGAGTGCGTGACCGGTACTGATACTGTCGTCGACAAGGAGAACGTGTGGGTTTGAGGGCAGGGTGGATTGATCGCCGAGACGTTGTCCGACGGAAAGGGTGCGGCCTTCAAGTAAGCCATCAAGATCAGCAAGTGGTTTGTTGAGATAGAGTGCAATGAGGTTGGCGGGGATAAGTCCGCTGCGCGGGATGCCTGCAACGAGATCAATATCGCGCGGCATTTTGTGTAGATGCTGCGTGATGGATTGATTCAGATCATTGAAGGTTCGGAAATTCATGCTGCTTTTTTGATTCCTGTCATGCCGAGGTTGATCCAGCCGTGGTCGTAGCCGCGGACTTCGTCGGATTTCAGCAGGCGGACGGCGTTTAGGCCGGTGCTTTCCAGATGTTTTTGAAGAAGACGGGGTGAGAACATGGCGCGGTGCCAGTTAGGGCTGTCGGGTGCGCCGGTGCCGTCGCCATAAGTGAAGACGCGGCCAGCGGCCCAGATGCATGGGTCTTTTTCAGGATTGAATTTGTACCAGCCATCATCCTGGATGTAGTTGTTTTCGTTGAGTTCAGCATCGACGAACGCTTTGGTGATTTTGAGTCCATTGGGAACCCAGATTTCAAGTTTGCCTTCGGGCTTGAGGATGCGTGTCCATTCGGCGAGAGCTTCAGTGGTTTGATACCAAGGGATGTGTTCGAGGATGTGGGAGGCATAGACGACATCGAAGGTGCCGCTTTCAAAGGGAAGCTTGCCTGCCGCATCAACGATATAGTCGACGTTGGAACCGTTGACGATGTTGAGCGTTTCGAAACCGGGGATGCGTGTCTCGTCGGGGCCGATCTCAAGCATACGAAATTGGCGATTGCGGTTACGCCAGAGATTGAGTTTTGTTTTGATTTTATGAAGCATCTAGGCCGCTACCTTATGTGTGTTACTGGATGTTGTCGTGGTGGCGTGGGTATTGACAATATGTCCGTATTCACGGTGCCAGTTGAAAAGTGTTTGTCCATCCTGTGTGATGGGTAGGACAGTGAATGCAGGACCGTCTTGAATGATGTCGAGTTCGGATCGTGATTCAAACATGCTACCGTAGCCGACGGCGAGGCTGACGATGTAGCTACCGGGTGCGAGGTTGGATTGATCGACGGTGAGTGTGGCAGTTCGTGCTTGTTTGTTCACCGTGAGATTAGTGGGTGTGATGGAAGAAAGGATGGGCCCGCCGGTCATGTCTTTGATGCAGACACCGAAGCGGAGGTTATTAGCGGTGATGCTTGCATCAAGGGTGATATCGAAGGTGAGCGGCTCACCGAGGTAGAAGCCGGTGTCGTGTGTGGTTTGCGGTTGGATGTGGTTGATGCGGACTTGCTTGCCGTGCGATTCTGTGATGCGTGGGAGGTTGGAGGTGTGTGTTTTGTCGTCGCTGGTTTGCGCGGAAAGGTATTGGTCGATGACAGTGGTGGTGTCGCCGATCATTTTAACTTGGCCGTTATCGAGCCAGATGCAGCGGTTGCAGAGTGATTGAACCGCAGACATGTTGTGTGAGACGAAGAGGACGGTGCGTGCCTGTTTGGTAGCGGCTTCCTTCATCTTTCCGAGGCATTTTTTCTGGAAGTTCATATCTCCAACAGCGAGGACTTCGTCGATCACGAGGATTTCTGGATCAAGGTGTGCGGCTACGGCGAAAGCGAGCCGGACACGCATGCCGGAGGAATATCGTTTGACGGGTGTGTCGAGCGCATCGCGGATGTCGGCGAAAGCGACGATCTCATCAAACTTGTCACGGACTTCGGCGCGGGTCATGCCGAGGAGTGTGCCGTTGAGGAAGATGTTCTCTCGGCCGGTGAGTTCGGGATGAAAGCCGGTGCCGACTTCGAGTAGGGAGGCTACGCGGCCGTGGATGGTGGCACGTCCTTCGGTGGGGTCGGTGATGCGCGAGAGGATTTTGAGGATGGTGGATTTACCGGCACCGTTGTGTCCGATGATGCCGACGACTTCGCCGCGGTCAACAGTGAAGTTGATGTCTTTAAGTGCCCAGAAAGGTTTTGATGTGGGGGTGTGATGGATGCTGTCAGATTTTTTCCAAAAGGCGAGCTTGCTGGCGAGCATATCTACAAAGTTGTGCTGCAGGGAGGGTGATTGCCCTCTGTTGTAGCGCTTTGCGAGGTTTTCGACTTGTATGACGGGCTGGGTCATGATGAATCTATGCAGGGAGAATAAACCTGTAAACACAGAGTTAAACGATATCTGCAAACTTCCTTTCGACACGTGAGAACACAGACAGGCCGACGGTAAGGCAAATACATGCGATGATGATGGCGTAGAGCAGCGGGGTTGTGCTTAGGCTTTGGCCAGCCATGATGTTTTTGAAGTTGGTGATGATGCCATACATGGGGTTGATGGAGATGAGCGGTTGCCAACGGTCAGAGATCGGCAGATCGTAGAGGACGGGTGTGAGGAAGAAGGTGAGTTGCAGCATGAAGGGAACGATGAGGCGGAAGTCGCGGTAGACGACGGTGAGTGCGGCAAGCATGATGCCGACGCCGACGGCGGCGATGAGTGTGATGAGAATGAGTAACGGGATGAATAGTGCGGCGAGAGGGAGGGTGACTCCGGTGATGGCCATAACGGCAATGAGGACAATGGCTGCGATCATGAAGTCGAGTAGCGGCGCACCCGCAGCAGAGAGCGGGATGATCAAACGGGGGAAATAGATCTTGCGGAGCATTTCTGCATTGGCGACGAGTGCGTTACTAGTGGTGGTGATGATTGTCGAGAAGAGTGTCCAGATGATCATGGCGGGAAAGACCGCGAGGAAATAATTGGAGAGAGAGCCGGAGGCGAGCCCGAGAATTTTTCCAAAGACGACCGTGGCAACGCCAGTAGTCGCGAGTGGTTGGAGCAATGCCCAGAACGCGCCGAGGAAGGTTTGCTTGTAACGGATTTGGATATCGCGTGCTGCAAGCGTGCGGAGCAAGTCGCGGAATTGCCAAATACTGGTGATATCAGAGATCGCCAGTGATTTGCGCGGCTTGATGATCACCGTTGAAGCGGTTGCCTGGATGTTGGGTTGGACCCCTTGCACACGTCACCTCCGATAAACCGATGCTTTCTGCCCTCTGCGATGCTTTGTTTGGCTTATGTATTCAAACCAAGCGGCGCAGACGCTGTAACCGTCACAGCCGTCATAAGGGTTATCGTCGATCGAGGTGGGTGACTTAATCCGGAAAACAAAGGGTTGCGATGTGCGGTGCTATAGGACGTTGATAGTTGTAAGACATGGAAAAATGAAATGGGAATTCAGCTTTCCATGAAAATAGATAGGGCAACAATGTGTCGGGTGCATATCAGGATCAAATGATGCGGGCGCTAACAGGGCGGGGTGCTTCTTCCTGCTCGTCCTTCTTGAAACGCTTGATCGATTTATCCTTGATAGATTGTTTCGGCTGTTTTTTTTCGGGTTTGGGCGGTGCGGGAACAAACATCGCAGCGATGATAATCATTTGGATGCCCATGACAGGAAGGCGGAAGCGTTCAAGCCCGGTGGCTTGAGTGGCAAGCATGAAGTAGCAAAGCGTGCCGCCGAGGAGGAGCAGGGGTGCCCACTGTCTTCGGATTAGCATCATGAGTAAGCCAATGACAGTTGCCATTAATAAGATTGCGTTAAAGATAAACCATGAGAGGGCGATGATGGCAGCTGCGGGATCAGGGAGTGCTGACAGAGAGAAGTCTTTTTGTTTGAAGCGGGAGAGCAGGTTGGAAGGTGTGTATTCGAGGCCGAGCTGGGTATAGAGGCCGGGCATGGAATGGTCGGTGAAGAATTTGAAGAAGCTGCGGCTAAGGACTGAGGCGTAAACCGCAGGCTTTTCTTTGATGTGATCCATACTCATTGTTTGCATGGTGGTGAAGACATCTTGGTTGGGGTTTTGAGTTTGAGCTTCTTTGAGTGCGGTGTGTTGAGGTGTGATATTTTTAGCCCAATCGGAGCCGTAATCACCGCCAGCTTCGTTGATGGTCATGTAGTTGCTGGTATAAAAATAGCTGTTGATATAGGGGACCGAGCTGATGCGGTATCCAAAGCCGATGCTGTGATTGCGGTACATCCATAAAGAAATAGGTGCGGCGGTTGTGAGAATGAGGACTGCGGCGCAAGCAAGGGATTTGAAGTTGCGGCGGGTCACGATGAGCCAAAGCGCAAAGGCAGGAGCGAGTGCGATGCTGATCGGACGGACCAAAACGGAGAGCCCGAGAGCAAAGCCAGCGAAGATCATGCCCGCAATGGATTTGTTCGCTGGTCGGGTAACGAGGAAGATGCTGGTGAGTAGGAGTGTTGTGAAAAGTGTTTCGCTGAGTAATGAGGATGGCGCAATGATGTCTGCTGGATGGATGGCGATAAGGACTGCAGCGAGTGACGCAACGGGAATGGATTTGAAGAATGAGTATGCGGTAAGGTAGATGAGTGCGACGCTGATAACAGCAAGGAGGCATTGAATCAGCAGGACCACGGAGAAGGGGAGGTGGAGATAACGGAAGGCGGCGAGGAAGATAGGATAGCCGGGTGTGCGGAAAATTTCGGGATAAAGTGTGTGTTTATTTGGGGACTCAAATTGTCCTATATCCTTGCGAAGTTTGGCGAGAGGGACATGGACCAGCCCAGAGTTTTCCTCGGCCAGTGCGAATGTTCCAGTGGTGGCAAGGTTTTCAGACAGTTCGATGTATCTATACGAGTCGGGGTAGAGGGCGCGTTCAGTGTGTGTGGCTGGACCGAGCGCGAAGAAGAGCAAGCGGGCAGTAATGGCGATGAAAATAGTGATGGAGAGGCTGAATGCGAGGCTGGTATTTTGTTTTGTAGCAGTAGCTTGCGGTGACGCTGTTGAATTCATACTAGATTGCTGCCCATTAATGGGCGGATTGGATGAGGAGGATGTTTTACTAAGTGTTTGGCTGGTCAGGGTGGACATCGTACGGGTCACTCCTAGGTGTTATATCCATTATTTTGTGTATTCGTTCACTGCTTGAACCTAAATCAAGCTGGATATGCCTCGTCTGAGAGATGATCGTCGATGGCGGAGAATCACTTGATCGTAGGTCCGGGTTGATCGTTTAGATCCGATAACCTGTGGCACTACGATTGTTAGAGCCGTTATAAAAGGAGTGCAAATTGTAGTGAATAACAATAGAATGTGGGTTACTCTAGCATCACCGCTGTCGCACGTATCATGTCTTTTGCGTGGTTGGCATTGGGTGAAGATGAGCTAACTAAAATCGCCAGCTGTACAGAATGGTAGAGCAGTTCATTCTCGTTTTTTGTTTCTGGGGAAGAAAGTTATGACACAGTATCAGGCAGATGTAGCGAAACAAGGGAAGCCTTGTTCGAGTGGGGCGGTTGATGGCTTGCGCAATGTACTTATTGCGGAAGACGAACATTTGCTTGCGCGTAATCTGAGCGAGGAACTCGAAGGTTTGGGTTACAACGTGCTGGGGTTGGCATCTAACGGAAAAAAAGCAATTGAAATGGCTGAGGAGCAGCGGCCAGATATGGTACTACTTGATCTGCGTATGCCGGAGATGTCTGGGTTGGAAGCGGCAAGTATTTTGTATCAAAAAATGGGCATTCCGGTTTTGATCATCAGCGCGTATAGCGACAAGTCGTATGTGGATGAAGCAAATCACATCGGTGTGTTCGGCTATCTACTGAAGCCAGTTGGTACGGATGCGCTGCGAGTTGCGATGTCTGTGGCATGGCGCCGGTTTAATGATCAGCAAAAACTTGCGGATGAAGTGGTATTGCTGGAGAAGAAGCTAACGGAGCGGAAGGTCATTGAACGGGCGAAGGGGCTAATCATGATGAATCTGAACTTGAGTGAATCAGAAGCGATGCGCCGTTTACAGAAGCAATCACGCGATACACGCAAGCCGATGGTAGAACTTGCCCAAGCGGTGATTGATGCGCAGGAACTCATGGAAGGCGTGAGTAAGCCGGCTGATTCTTAAGCATTTCTATAGGGGGGCGACCAGAACAATTTATGGTGTGATGCCTCGTGCGAGGCGATCCGCTTCGAGTGCTGTGTTTAATGCCGCAAGCGCATCATCCATGGAAACGCGGAGCTTATGTTTTCGGTTTTGCACGGCAGACGTTACGTCGGTAATGAGGCTTTTGATTGCGTTGGCATAGAGTGTTTGTTTGTCATGTCCTACATCGTAGCGCATGACAATGAGTTGGTCGAAGCTGGCAGATCGACCATGGAAATCGAATGCGCCATCGGCGCGGTCATAGGTTTGCAGAATAGTGTACTCAGCATTTGGGAAAAGCTGTTTGAGTTGTGCGAGTTGATCGTGGGTGAGCATGGCGCGTAGTTCGATGCTGTTGGCAATCCAGCCACGCATGATAATCTGACCGTGCTCAAAGATGATGCGGAAATCTTGTTCATCGAGTGGGGCAGGCTGGTTGAAGCCGTGGTAGTAATTGATGGTGGTGTGGTAACCGTAGCGTAGGTCGCAGGTGGATTGATCGATGTGATTGGACTCGTCGTGGTGGCCGGGGAATTGCCTACGGAAGCGCGTGGCCGCAAGAACTTGTGCTTCGCCAAACCATGATCGCATAAGATCAAAAGCATTGACGCCGTGTTCGACGAAGATACCGCCGGAGATATTGTGATTCCAGAACCAATGATCTATGGGATAGCCCGCATCACAGGCACGGTTGACATAGAAACCGCGGATGGGCATGCCGAGGATAGATTGGCCGATGAGTTGCTGGATGGGTGCTGTGAGTGGGCCAAAACGCAGCGCGTGGTTCACACCAAGGATCAGGTCGCGCTGATAGGCGGTGTGAATCATATTGTGTGCATCAGCTTGAGATATCGCGATGGGTTTTTCACAGAGAACATGCTTGCCGTGATTGAGAGCTGCAGTTGCGAGCTCGGCATGCGTTGCGGGTGTACTGGCAATATAGATCAGCTGAATTGCAGGGTTTTCAAGCAGAGCTTGGAGGTTGTGGGCCGTTTGCAGATTATGTTTGCTGGCAAACTGTTTCGCTTTATCAGGACTGCGATTCCAAATCGCAATGGGGTTGATTGTTTCGACATCTTGGTATTGTTGAGTTGCAAAGTCAGCAAACTTACTGGCGCCGACAATGCCAAGGCCGAGTGTGGTCGGGCCAGTAGCAGTGATACGAGAGACTTGTTGTTCATAGTAGAGATGCAATTCGAGTACGGAAAGCAGATAAGCGAGTGAAGATTCGGCGCCTTGGTTTTTATTCGGGCCTTGTGTTTCAAGACCGTCCTGACATCCACCTGTTTCGGCATGGTAGAGTGGGATGCCCAGATCGTTTTGGCCGGTGAACCAGTGGAAGCAAGTCCATGCGTGCCCAGCCCATGATTGATCTTTGGTGATAATTGCAGCTGTTAAGCATGCGTCAACCATCGCATAGGCTTCAAGTGGTTGTTGGGCAAAGGATGCTTTGGTTTTGCCTTTTTGTAGCCAACCTTCGTTACCGATGATAGAGAGATGCCCATCTGGTGCGGTTTGTACCTTTAGCAACCAGTGGAGGGAAGCGAGCCCTGCGTCGATCATATCTTGCCGCTTCATAGCCTGCCCACAGATAAGCAGTGCATGGGAGAGCTTTGCGTTGTCATAAGTGACAGTATCTTCCCACCACGGCCAATCATCTGTCGCATGTTGCTTGTAGGCTTGATAAAGATCTTCTGCGAATTGATCACGCAATTCTTGTATTTCTTTGTGGTGTGGGTTGTAGTCGAGATAAGCCTGCAATCCGTGAAGCGAGAAACCGCGTGAACGGATGAAGGTGAAATTGCGCACCGCATGGATGCTTTTGAAGAAAATCTGTTCTGCGAGTTCTCGGATAATTTGATTCGGGGCTTGTGAGATGGTTAGTCCGAGCGCCCAGATTGTGCGGCCTTGCGAATCGGTTGATCCTACATCCTCCAGCCAATGCCGATCGTAACCCATGAAATTTCGGAACGCGCGTGTGTCCTCGTTATAGGCGTAAGCCAGGAAAGTCAGATAACGTTGCAATGGGACGATACGTTCGTCGTAGCCACGGAGCTTGGCATGCAGTACAGCAGCAATCAGCGCCCGGGCATTATCGTCAATGCAGTAGCCGTGGTTGGGGTCGGGGGCAGAATATAGCGCGTGTTGAAAGATGCCGGTGTCATCGGATAGGGCAAGCAGTTGACGCAGATCAATCTCAGGTAGATGTGCTAACCCGCCATGGTCCGGCGGGACCGCTTCTGCATGCGTGAGACGCTGGTCTGCAGTAGATGATGTCGAACCAAGCGGCTGTGTGTGTTGTTTGTTCATGTGTGGCTCCGGATTGCCTTGTAGTTACTGGATCGTCCGACGGAACCTCTTTCCTGCATTCTAGACGCATCGATCATGGTCTAGATAGCAAAATCCTGTGGCGGGGTGAGGGAAGCTTTATGAGAAGCGCTCTGGTATCTGATCGGTAAGTCGCGGCCATTCAAGGTAATAGGGACGGATGAGGTGGGCGTGGCGCAAGGTGCCGTTTTAGATGGTTTGGATGGAAATTTGGTAGTCCACACTTGCTGAAACCATCAGATTTGAGGAACATATGGTCACTGATTCGTCAGGCGGATTTGGGTTGTGTGCTCGTTTCATGCAGGTGGCAAGACGTGGGGCAAACGCTGCGGGTTAGCGGTGAAGAGGGCCGCGCCAATTCGTAGATCGACAGGATGTCACGCTCGACAGGTGCAGGACGCACAGAATGGCCATCCCATGAAGACACCCTCGATGGACAAGAGTAAGGCGGTAAGTTCTAAGCGGACCGTCAGGAGAGATGATCTTGCAGGCTCGATTTACGGGCTCGGTTCTCTGATGCGCCCGAACATGAAGCAGATTGCGGTGGTGCTGCTCTTACTGATGGTGTTGACGGGCGTGAATATGACGCCGCCGCTTTTGCTCTGGGTGCTGATTGAAAAAGTCTTCGACGAAAAAATCATCTGGTTTTTGTATCTGGTGATCGCCGGCTACCTCGGTTGTTTTGCGACGCGCAATCTGTTGTATTTTTACAGCAAGTTCACCGCGGTGAATATCGGGGAGCATGTCGCGTTCCGTTTACGCAAGCAATTATTTGAACAGCTCCAGCGCAAAAGCCTCGGCTTCTACCGCAAGAACTCGCCGGGGCAGGTTTCATCTCGTGTGATGCATGACAGTTTTGTGGTGCAGTCTTTTATTCAAGATGAATTGCCAACGTTGTTGCAATCGTTGCTGTTATTTATCGGCTTGATCGCGATCATGTTTGCGATGAACTGGTCATTGGCGCTGGTGGCAACAGCGGTACTACCCTTACATGTCATCGCAGCAATCTGGTTTAAACAACCCATCAAAGATGCTTCAAGCGAGGCGCAAGAACATCTTGCCGGCGCGCAGAGTAATCTGATCGAGAAACTGCTGGCTGCGGAAGTCGTCAAAGGCTATACCGCAGAACAGCGTGAAAACCAGGCCTTTACCGAGGCGATTGATTCCTCTCGGCAAAGCCAGATCCGCAGCAAAAAATTCCACGTCCGTCAAAAAGTTGTCGGTGATATGCTCGTCGGGCTCGGAACCATCTTGTTCATCGGCTACGGCGCTTTTCAAGTCATGCGTGACACGATGGATGCCGGCGCGTTCCTCTCGTTCTTTGTTTATACGGGGATGCTTTACCCGAATGTGATGGAACTCATGAGCGGTTTTGCCAAGCTGACAAAAGTATCAGCCAGTGTGGATCGTGTGTTTGAGATCTTGAATACGGATGAGACTGAGATCCGGGCGGACTCACCGGTGATCAAACCAATTCGCGGAGACGTTACGTACAAGAACGTTGCGATTTCATACGACGAGCGCGAGCCCCTCATTAAGGGCATCAACATCGATATCCCCTCGGGACAAATCTGTGCATTCACAGGTTCATCTGGCACAGGGAAAAGTTCGCTTGCCAAGCTGCTCCTTCGGTTCAATACAGCATCTGAAGGGATGCTCATGGTTGATGGGGTTGATGTGCAAGATTACGACCTTCAGCATTTGCGAGAAAGCATCAGCATGGCTTTTCAGGATTGCCTGCTGTTTGAAAGCACGATTATTGAGAACTTGCGTTATGCCAAGCCCGGTGCGTGTATGGCAAAGATTGTGGACATCGCTAAACGGACTGGCGCACATGATGTGATTCGCACATTGCCGGATGGGTATGACACAGACCTTGGGGGTGGTGAAGGTGTGAGCCTTTCGCGCGGACAGATGCAGCGTATAGCATTGGCTCGTGCGATTTTACGTGATCCACGTATATTGATTCTTGACGAAGCAACCTCATCGATTGATCCCGATAGCGAGTTGCAAATCATTCCGGAAGTTTTAGAAGCGATGAAGGGTAGGACGGTCATCATGATTACATCGAATCGTGAGTTGTTGAAACATGCAGATATGGTGGTTGAGCTGACGGATGATGCGGTGAATGTCTTTGATAAGGCACAACATGCTGAACGCATGGCACAAGGCATTGCTGGTCGTATTGGGAAGAACATCAAGACCATCAGCGGTTGGCTTATGCCACTTCTAATCGCAAGCATGCTTTGTTTGAGTACTTCTGCCTATGCTCAGGATAAAAAGGTTGCTCCAGTCAAACCTGCTGCCGCAGTAAAAGAAGAAGCAAAACCTAAAGAGGAAAAGAAAGTTGCAGAGCCAGCGGCTAAACCCGCGCCAGCCAAGAAAGAAGCAGCAAAGCCCAAAGCCGTAGCGAAGCCTGCGCCTGCGAAAAAAGAGACGGTAAAGCCAGCATCTAAACCGCAGCCAAAGAAAGCTGCTCCTGCACCTGCGGCAAAACCAAAGCCCGTCGCAAAACCAGCGGTCAAGCCTAAACTTGCAACACCAATCGATTCTTCGCAGCTTAAACTCAATCAGGGAGTTGGCGATTTTATCCCACTAGCAGGACTCAATCAGCTTGAGCTTGATGAAATCCTTGATATTGCGCTTGGTAATGCAAAATCGGAGCAGGGTTATGTTGTGGCAAGCAATTGGCTTGCCAATACACTGCCGTCACCCCCGCAAGGGCTGAATGATGATATTGTGCTCTCACGTGAAGAGCCCGGCGGGGTCTATCTGTTGCATGTCGGCTACAAGACCTATCGCAGTCAGCCACCTCACCTTTACCTCTACGCTCAGACGATGGGTGGAACCAAGACGACTGCTAAGGCTGAGCTTGATCTGTTTAATAAGCAGCTTCAAGATGCCCGCAAGCAACTCGACGCACAATCAAAAGCTCTCACGGTGCAAGATCTTTCCAGCGAACTGATCACACTTAGCTATATTGAAGCCGATCGTTGTTTGGCCGTGTTGAAGAGTCTGGGTTATCAGTGTATTGAATTTAAAAAAGGCGGGGCGATGGTTGGCAAAACCAACTCGATTACACCATCAGGTTCAATTGATCCTAAAAAGCTTCCTGCAGTTGTTCTCATGCCCGGCCCCGACAGTATCGATCTAGTCGGCAACAAAATGAAGTACGATCTTTCACGTGCCGCAGATTTGCCCAATCACACCAATGCTGCTCGTGCCATGGAACTTATGGTGCTTTATCATCCTTCCAAGCCCGGGCAGTTCTCCGAGGTGCTCGATCGTATTCGCAATACAATCGATCTTCCCGCTCGTCAGATTTATATCGAGGCTATGATCCTTGAGATTTCTGAGATCGGCCTCGAAAAGCTCGGTGTTAAATGGGAACTCAGTAATCCTATCGACGGTGGTGAGCTTTCGCGTATTCAGGATGTTATTCTGGGGCGATTGCCAAAATTCAACGCCAATAATGATGAAGATGCGTTGCTTGATCTCACTGTGGAGCACTTTGATTCCGAATGGAAGATGCAGGTACAAGCGTTGGTCCGTGATGGCAACGCCGAGATTCTCTCCCGCCCGAGTGTGTTGACGCTGAACGCACGTCAGGCCTCCATCCGCGTTGGTGAAGAAATCCCCATCGCCACCAGTGCCGAAGGCCTCACCAGCGGCAATAAACTTTCTTTCAACTTTAAATATCAGCCGGTTGGCATCCTTCTAAACGTTCGGCCTCGCATCAGCGCTGACAATGAAGAAGTTTCTATGCAGATCGACGGCTTAGTCTCCGATCAGGTGCCCGGACGAGATCTGGTGATTCAAAATAGTTCTGGTGAAGAACTTGCCCGTGCCCCACGCATTTCAACCCGCCGTGTGCAAACTCATACACGGATCGCCAACAACACTCCCTTTATCATTGGCGGCCTCGTCAGCAAAGAACGTACGGAGCAAATTGATAAAGTGCCGCTTTTAGGCGACATCCCATTTGTCGGCGGACTTTTCCGGTCAACAAGCAAAGACAGTCAGCGTCGTGAAGTGATCATCGTTATCACGCCCTACGTTTTACCGGACAACCGAGTTGTAGGTCGCAATCTGCCGAAGGACGAAGATGCCTTCGACAGCTTTGATCATCAACTTTTCCGCGATGCATACCGTATCCGTGCCGAAGACGTCTTTGACCTTGGTTTCCTTCTCAAGAACGAAAAACTACTTGAATACAAGCGTTTGGCGAACCTTGCGGTGGATCGTGATTTCCGTCTTGCTGCGTCATATCCATTCGACCGTTTTGTTGGACCGCGTTTCCCCGGCGAACCGATCCTTGTTTACCGACAGATGTACGAAGTGGTCAAACGCTTGAAGCTTGATGCATCAATCAATCATGAGAAGATCATTTTCTTTGAAGCCGACGATGAAGCGATCGAAGGATTTGACGTTTCATTCCTATGGGATTATGCGTCGAAGTTTGGGGATGATGTTTATGCAGAGCATTCCGATAAGCCCAAAGGCAAAGATCTTGTTTATGATGCGCTTAAGGGTAGGGTGATTGCAATTACCTACACGCTTCAGCCTAATGGCGAGGTCAGCGATATTTTAGAACAACCTGTTCCCGATATCCGCATTCTTGATTGCCCAGATCGCAAAGCATGGAGTAAGCTGCTGTGGGAACTTAATCAACCTAACGAAGAAGGTAAACAGCAATACACTATTCTGATTCAAAACGAAAAGGATTTCACTCGGCTTAAGCGTGCAATTTTGCTCAAGCAAGTCGTGCGGCTGAACGGCGGCAACGATAAATTGACATTATCGAAATTTGCTATCGGTCGACAATTGCTTATGCCCGACGTGAAGCAAGATAAGGTTTATTTGATCGACGAAGAAACCGCTAAATATTTCTTCTTAACCGATCAATACTATCCAGCACTTAAGGGTGAGCTTGTACGTGATCTCCGCGCACTGCGTGCAGCTTTGCAGGTGCCGAATATTTCACGCTACATCGACGTAACACTACCTCCGACAACACAGAGTATTCCGCTTATTGATCTGCCACAGAATTTTGAGCAATAGGATTATTTTACAGATGGTTTAGTTTGAGCAAGTGGATTCAATGAATGAGTTGTCTGTTTCGATGGCTCTGTATGGAATGTGATGTTTTTCCAGTGTTTGAAATACACGATCAATATGATCATGGTCAGAAGTTTCAACCTGACAAACCACATGAACCGCAGAGACATCCGGTCCGGCAAACGTGCGGTCGTGCGTAATGTCTTTGATACTTGCGCCGGTTTGCGCGATGACTTTTGTAAATTCTGCAAGCCCGCCTGGTCGATCGCTGATCCTTGCTGTAAACCGCATCAGTCGTCCATCTGCGGCGAGTCCCACTTCGATCACGCGGCTTAAAATTGACGGATCGATATTCCCGCCACACAAACATAGTACGACATTTTTGCTATGTAGCTCTGGCAGTTTACCAGCAAGGCAAGCTGCAAGCCCCGCCGCCCCGGCTCCTTCAACGACGCTTTTTTCTCGTTCTACCAGTCGTAGGATAGCCAAAGATAGCTCTGCTTCATTGACCAGTACCACGCGATCGACATGCTCTCGAGCAATCTTAAAAGCATTGTGCCCAACGGTATGAACTGCTAAGCCGTCGGCCAATGTTGGTTTGGCGTGTATCGGGACCGGGTGCCCCGCTTCTAATGCATCCCAATAACAGCATGCGTTTTCAGCTTCAACGCCGATCACCTGTACATCCGGCCTTTGGGTTTTGATCGCGAGTGCTATACCCGCAATTAAACCCGCTCCTCCTATCGGCACGACTACCGCCTCTACCTCCGGAACTTGCTCAAGTATCTCAAGACCTGTCGTGCCTTGTCCTGCGATGATCGGTGGATCATCAAAGCCGTGGATGTAGGTTCGATTTTCATCCTTCCCGATCATATGTGCTTGTTCGACCGCTTCGCCAAATGTTTTACCGTGCAGAATTACATTGGCTTGAAAGTTTCGACAGGTTGATATTTTTATCAGCGGTGCAAATATCGGCATGACAACAGTCACGCTGATGCCAAGCCGCATACCGTGATACGCGAGTGCCAGTGCATGATTACCTGCCGATGCTGCAATGACACCACGTTTACGAGCGGAAGGGGCAAGCTGTTCGAGTGCATTACATGCGCCGCGTTCCTTAAAGCTGCCTGTGTGTTGTAGGAATTCCAGTTTGCACCACATTTTCATCTGAGTCAGCGTAGAAAGCTGCGGTGATTTTTGGCAAGGGGTCTGCATGACTGCTCCAGCAATCCGTGTGCGGGCATCGAGAATATCTTGATATGTAATCACTGGAGCCATCATTGTTCCTATCGGATGCTCGATCGAAACTATAGCACTAGGATTTCTGGCAAACAACCGGTGAAGAGAGGATTGTCCGAGAATGATGAAATGATTGATCAGATCAGGCGTGTGGCTGCTGGCCCAGCGTGTGTCATGAAGAATATTGCATCTTGCGATACACGTGGTTCGTGAGTGGTGTAGTCTTCTCGCCATTGCTGCATAAATGATTTGGCTCGATCTTCCGGGACCATCGCCCACACACTTCCACCGAATCCAGCTCCAAATGCAGATGCCGCGGTAGCACCGAGCTTTCGTGCTGAAGTAGCAAGGTATGTTGTTTGCGGGATTTGATTCTTCAGTAAATGTGTTGTCAGGAACTGCGATCGATCTACATATTTGCCGATTTGTGTCGCACCGTTTTTCTCAAGTAGCCGGCTAACCGTGGGGATGATGACTTCGCTTTCCTCACAGAACTGATCAAGCCGAGCGATAAGCGCGATTTTTTTTGTGTCATCTATTGATCGACTTGAAATCACTTCATGTAGTTGTTGTTGCGCGTTGGGTTTGCTTCGTACAATTGCAGCAAGTGTTTCTTCCTTTTGCCCGACATGTTCATGCCACAACGAAATAAGCTGTCGTGCGAGCAACGAAGCCTTATTGTATTTTTCTTTAGCATCGCGCGTTTTCTCCGCCATCACGCCGCAAGTTCCAATGATGATTGTTTGTTCATTGTCAAATGGAATGGTTGCTTCATGATGCACCGGGCAAAAGCCATATTGTACGATTGCTTTTGGCTGACTAAACAGGATTGCTGTGTGGTCCTGCGAGCCACCAAATGTACCAACACCCTTATCTCCCTCAAGAGATCGAAAACTTTGTCCGTTCTCATGGCAGCCCAGATAGCCCGCAAGATCATCTTGTGATCGAATGTTCTGCTGAAATACATCGGTTTGATCGTAATGATTGATATCATTCAGTATCATCCACATCCCTACAACGATCGCACTCGAACTGCTCATCCCCGCAGCTTGCGGTAGGTCCGATGCAAATGCAATATCGGCCCCGCGGTGAGGGCCAGAAAAATTTCGTGCCAGCCGTCGTGCGACAGTCATTGGATAGTTCGACCACGCTCCCTCTTTTGGTTGAAGATCAGAATGGATGGAAAACGAACACGTCTCACCGCTCTCGGTTAAGATCATGCGTATCATGTTGTCTTCACGTGGTTGTACAACAAAGCACAGTCCCCGTTCTACCGTACATAGTAAACTTCTTCCGCCGCAGTAATCCGTATGTTTGCCTAGAAATTCAAGCCGTCCAGGAATGAAATAACAAGCGGTCCGATCATTAATCGTGACGCCTTCACGTCGTAGTACATGTGTGCCTTGCTCGAACAAAACCCCTTTGTTTAAAGCCTCATGGGGTTGCATGCCAAATTCGATTAAGCAATCCCTTGTCTGTTTCCGATATGACCGGGCGACCGTATGCTTCAAATCACCACCTCCATATCAATCAATCGTTCGGTCACTGAGCCAATGTCATCTTGGCATGAAAGATCTAGTACAGGCTTATCGCACGGATAGACGTGATAGTCCGCATCGAGATTATCAATGTCATAGTTTACCGCATCCGTGATCTCTAGTTCACCGCGAGGGGAGAGATTAATCTTTCGGCAAGCTTCAAAAATACTGGGGCCAAACCGCCAACAGTTCATCGAGAGTAACGCATGCTCTCCAAATTTTGCCATAAGCGTTTCATTTGGTTTCTCATGGATCGTTTTCATGTTGCCTGTTTCATCAGATTCAACAATCGCGTACCCCATCAGCCGCGCGGCTTCGACATTACTTTCTTCGATCATGACCTTGCGATCAAATGCGGCTAGCCCCGCGCCGTCTTGTTCATGCAAAGCTTTGAATGCATCAAGTGGGTAGTAGTTATCAGAGTTGATCACAATAAATGAGTCATTACCTGCAAAAACTTCTGCTGCTGCGACTGCGTCTGCCGTGCCTTTGGGTTCCTTTTGGATGGCAAAGTGAACACGGATGCGTGTAAGTTCCACTTCATTTGCATAGTAATCACGGACTTGCGTATGCTCATCACCGATTATCAGGCACACATCGGTAAACCCTGCGTCAGCCAAGTTATGCATGACATAGTCTAGGAACGGTCGTTTGATCGGGATCATTGCTTTCACGCCTGTCGCTGCGGCTTGTGCTTGATCACCAGTCAGATTTGCATCTGAACGTTTCCGCATCCGCGTGCCGAGTCCTCTTGCAAGGATCACCGCTTTGGTTGTTTTGCTCCGCTTATTCGTACCCATCACGCCACTCCTGTATTACCAATTCAAATTGAATTCACGATCACTTATAGCATGTTAGTTTATAGTTGCGATTTACTGACGCGAGTGGGGAAGTTCCGGTCGCCCGTGTAAAGTGCGAACGCTTCCATCGCTTGGTATTCTGCTAGTCCGAGTTCGTCGTAAAGTACTGCAGTTTCTGCATTGCGCTCTTCCGCACGTTGCCAGAATTCACGAGGGTCACTTCCCGGGAAGACAGCTGAATCTTTTTGAGATTCATGTTTGAAAATCGCTTGACGCTTACGTTCGACATCACGGGGAGAGAGCGGAATACACATATCAATACTCTCCAGCTCCCACTCATGCCAAGCCCCGCGGTACATGTAAAACTGACATTGATTCTTATACCATGATTCTTCTTTGAGTTGATCGACTGCTTCAAAGATGGCATTCAAGCAAACGCGGTGTGTGCCGTGCGGGTCAGCTAAGTCTCCAGCGGCATAAATTTGATGCGGTTTCAACTCTGCAAGAAAATCCTTGATGATCTTCACGTCCTCTGGCCCAACTGGATTTTTATTCACTGTGCCTGTTTCGTAGAATGGCAAGTCAAGAAAATGCAATCGCTTCGAACTGATCCCGCAGTATCGTCCCGCAGCACGGGCTTCTGATCGGCGGATCAAACCCTTGATCTTGCGAACTTCTTCCGAATCTATGCCGCCGAGTGGCTTGTGCCTGAGGTGTTGCTCCACATGATCTTCAAGCTGTTTGGTCTTTTCCGTATCCAGCCCGAACATGACATTAAAATCACGTGCAAAATCTGCAAACCGCAAAGCGTCTTCATCAAAGACTGCAATATTCCCCGAAACTTGATACGCCACATGCACTTCGTGCCCTTGATCGCATAGCCGCAAGAGCGTGCCGCCCATCGAAATCACATCATCATCAGGGTGAGGTGAGAACACGACAATCCGCTTAGGAAAGATATCGTCGTTTGGCCACTCCCGGTCGCCCGGCTGTTTTTTGCTTTCAGGTTTGCCGCCCGGCCAACCTGTGATCGTGCCCTGTAGATGACGGAACACTTTTAAGTTGATGTTAAACGCCGGTCCATATTCTGCGATCAAACTTTGTAAATGATTCATGTTGTAATCATCATCTGTTAGTTTTAGCAGCGGCTTGCCCAGCTTTTGCGCCAACCAGATCGTCGCTTTGATGATCATGTTGTGATCCCACTGGAACGTCGGATCAACAAGCCACGGATGATCGAACCTTGTGAGGTTTCCCGCGGCCGCGCGATCGAGATAGATCACCGCATTGTCGTGTTCCTGCAGGAAGGACGCAGCAACTTGTGAAGTGACGTCGCCTTCAATCGCTTTCTGGATGATCGGGGCTTTCGCCACCCCGAACGCCATCAAGATCAATCGCTCGGCTTTCATGATCGTGCCGACACCCATGGTGATCGCGCGATGTGGAACATTATCGAGCTTGAAGAAATCGCCAGCAGCATCTTGGCGTGTAATCGCATCCAGCCAAATCATGCGGGTACGCGAATCAATACCTGACCCCGGTTCGTTGAACCCGATATGACCTGTACGTCCAATACCTAGGATCTGGATATCCAATCCGCCAGCTGCATCGATCTTCGCTTCGTACTCAGCGCAGTAAGCTGCAACTTCTTCAGGCTTCAATGTGCCATCTGGAACATGCACATTCTTTCGCTCAATATCAATATGATCGAACAACTGCTCATTCATGTACCGCACATAACTCTGCATATCGCTCGGTTGCATCGAGTAATACTCGTCAAGGTTGAACGTGATTACATTCTTGAATGAAAGGTTTTCTTCTTGGTGTAAACGGATCAATTCGCGGTAGACACCTTTTGGGGTGGAGCCGGTTGCGAGTCCTAAAACAGCATCCATACCGGCAGTTGCTTTGTCGCGGATAAGTTGAGCGATTTGAGCTGCTACCTCTTTGCTGACATCCAATGCGTCATCGCGCACCTTTGTTGGAATTTTTTCCATGGCGGTAGTTGGGTCGTGTGTGTTCATGATCAAATCCTTGATCGTAATTTTAGGTTTAAATATATATTTTGTAATAGCTTAGAGGTTTTTGCGTGAAAGGTGATTCTGAAAGATCGTTTTAGATCCGCACCGTTTCAACATCGCAGAAACCAATTATTATCCACTAAGATAATAAATGTCAATACGTATTAGGCACGACATTGTTAAAACTTTGTTGAATTTAGGACGATGATAGTAATTGCTATTTTTATCTTTTGGGATATAAAAGGGTATGCAGGTCACGGCTCGACAAAAACAGTTGTTATATAACCTCTGGAGAGAGGGTGGTTTAAGTCGTTGGGAATTGCATAAACGCACCGGATTTACGCCCAATGGTGTGGGGCAGGTTGCGGGGGAGCTTCTGGAATTGGGTATCATCCGCGAAGGCGTGCCGCAACCGTCTAAAGCAGGCCGACCACGTACACCGCTCGAGATCGACACACAGGAAAGGCATGTCGCAGGCATGGCCATTCGTCGTGGGCAGGTTAGTGCGTGTCGCCTCAATCTGCGCGGCCAGATGATCAGTGGCATGCACGTCCACAAAATTGACATGACCGACCATCCAGAGGCAGTCATCGAAACCGCAGCTAATTTGCTACCTCAAGTGATCGATCGCAAAACACTCGGTGTCGGTGTCAGCGTTACCGGTCTTATTGACCCTGAGGCACAATCCATCTTGTTTAGTTCTGCGGTGCAAGGGCGAAGTGCAACACAAGGTGGGATCAGTCTTCATCCGATCCAGCTTGCCGCAAATGATCTGCCCGTTTTGTTCGATAACGACATGCACGCGCTTGCTGCACGTTGGGCGCTGACGCATCAGGCGGAACTCAATCAAGATTTATTGTTGGTGAGTATCAGTGAAGGGGCCGTTGGGGCAGCCATGCTCGTTGACGGAAAACCGAATCGCGGTTGTGTTCTCAGCGCGAACGAGATCGGCCACACACGATTTTTTGTTGAAACGGAGCCTTGTTACTGCGGCCATCAAGGTTGTCTTGAACGTATCTGTAGCACTGGCTTTCTTCATATGCGTAATCCAAACGATCAGCGTACGCTTCTTGAGCAAGCCGCGGTTTATCGATCGGGAGAGAATGATGCGCTTGAAGAAGTTATCCAATATTTGGGTATGTCGCTGGCAAATATGGTGAATTTTGTTCGTCCGAATCGATTGGTATTGGTGAGCGAAGTGACGCGTTACCCTGCATTTACTGATGAACTTTTACGCCGTGTACGAGGTGCTGTACTGATGAATTTAGTTGATCGCGTACAGATAGATTTGTGGGATCAACCTGCCGCGCGCAATGCGGAAACAGCTGGTTGGCTAGGACTTACTGGCTTGTATTGCGAGGATTGGGGTGGTATGCACACCAATGTACCTATCTGATTAAACGCATCAGCATATGATTATCGCTCACGAATGTTGTTTGGTTCTGCGTGTTTGCTTGTTTTTATACATACGTTGATCTGCAAGTTTTAGTAGTTTTTCAAGATTGTAATGAGATTCTTTGAATGAGGCCAAACCGAAACTGCATTCAAGATCTAACGCATCCTTTTGCTGCAATTCATGAAGAATAACATCAATTTTTTCACGGATCATATCTTCAGTCAGATTGTTGGAATCATAAAATATAACGACAAATTCATCGCCGCCTAATCGAAAAGCCCGATCTTGGATACGGCCAATGGTTGATAGTTTGTCCGAGAAACGCTGTAGGATAATGTCACCTTGATCATGTCCTAATTGATCATTAAGTTGTTTGAAATGGTCAATGTCAATCATGACGAGATGGGCACGGATGCGCTGGTCATCCCTTGCTGCATCAAGACAATGATGTGCATAATGTTCAAAAGCAGATCGATTGCCAAGTCGTGTCAGATGATCTGTGAGTGCTAGGCGACGTACTTTAAAGATTTCACGTTGTGAAGAATCGAGTTCAAGGTAAAGCGATAGCTCATGTGTGATGGTTCTCAGGAGATGGTCACATAGATTGACATCTACGTCATCACTATCATGCATCGCTAGAACGTGTCCGATCGCCTTGTTCTGCCGGTTTTTATAGATCAAGCCAGCATAAGTTTGCACGCCCATGTCACGTAGCATTTTGTCGTTTGGAAATGCGTTTGCAACGTCATTAAAGAAAATAAATTGCTTCGCCTGATGGATGAGATTACACGGAGTGTCTTCCAATGAATACATTACCGGGCCGCTGGTTTTTCCTTTGTCAGAGATGACAGGAATATTGATGCGATGCGAATCCAATAATTGTGCAACAGCGGTCCATCGCCAGCCTAAGTGGTGATATAACGACAGAGTTGCAGCGAGAAACGGGTTTTGGCCACGGTGCAAACGATCTAAGAATTCCTCTCGCAGCTGGCTGGCGGAGTCGCCTGGTGATTGTTTTGTTTTACAGAGGAAAATACTGTTATGTTCGAGTGAGAAGGGTTGTATGATCCAGTGATTTTCTAGGCGAAGCTCATCAGATTGTGCTGTATGTATAGGAACAGTTTTAATATGATCGATGAGTTTTCGTTGCTCAGGTAGTGGGATCTTTGATGCTGCCGCATTCTGGTGAATCACTTGATGATCTTCATCAAAGATGAAGATACATTCGTCCAGTTTGTCGCATAAGCTGAATAACTGCGAGATTTCCATGATACTAGCCTGTTCTATTCTAGAGGGCGTCTTTCTATTTGGCGCTTTCTCTCATGTCGGCTTGTTACACGTTAGATATGATTGGTATTGTCCGACGATTGCATTGTAAATCGAATGTGTGTCTGCGCCGCTAGGGTATAACGGCAATATTGACATGGTAATCCTTAGAGAATTTCAAATGATAAAAACGAACATTTGCTGAACAATAGATTCAAAATTGAAAAGATGGGTTTTAAGCTTTGATGATGGATGGGTTTTAAGCTTTGATGATGGATGGGTTGGCAAGATTAATGACAGAAATGAATACACCGCAAGATTAGTATGTACGGGTGGGTTTATGTGATGAGGTAAAGAAATATGATGTAAAAAACCCCACGCAATGATTGTGGGGTTAGTGGTGGGTGGCACAAAAGTTGAGTTTACATATCTCGTATTTGATTATGGTTCATCACGGGTTTCGAAGGTCTTGCTCCAGTTGTACGACCAGAGGGTGTTGATGCCGATGTTTTCGGCATGACCGTCGACGAAAACCATGTTGATAGTTTTATTGGGATGGCGGTTGAGGTAGAAGCGGCCGAGTTGCCAAGGTGAGCCGTCCATACCCATATTCCAACGTGCGCCCATGTTGGCATCTGGTGGGATTTGATCATCATGGTGTGGCCAAGCGTCGAACCAGTTGCAGTCGGCGAAGAGGGGTGTAGTGGTTGTGGATCGAACGGATTCAATAGTGTCGTACCAAGTATCATCGGGTGTTGCAGCACTGACGCCGGACCATCCCAGCATAGCGCCAAGTTCGTGAGGTTCGGAGATACTTCGGTTATAGAGGAAGCCGTTGAAGCCGTAGGAGCCGTATTCAGGTCCGGTGTTGTCTTTGTTGAACATGCGCCAACGTGCATTGGCGGCACCTGGCCAAGGACCGATACCACCTGCTTCATCGAATGGTGGGTTATTTGAGATGGGGCAGTGGCGTAAATCGTTGAATCCGGTAGAGAAATCTTGAAGGTGTGATGCAGGGTAAATCTGGCCAAGTGTGGTAAAGGGCAGACCATTTGGGTAATCGACATTGTAGATGGTAAAGGCTTGCCCAAGGCCACGGAGATTGGCGAGGCAGCTTGCAGATTGCGCGGTTTGTCGAGAAGTGGCAAGTGCGGGCAGAAGTATCGCGATTAGCAGAGCAATGATGCTAATGACAACGAGAAGTTCAATCAGTGTAAAAGCATTGTGACGGTGTTTGCTGTTCTTCATATGCTTATTCGCCAATCAGGTGAAAAGTATGCATCAAACGATGACGGATGATGTGGCAGTGCTATTCCAAATATGGGAGAGCGTTAAAACTGTGATCATGTTTTGTGAAGACTATATGATTTAAAATAATTTTATCTTTTGAGACGCAAGGCGAACATGCTTGTAATGCCACAATGGATTGCAGTAAAGCAATTGATTGAGATGGAGGTTGCGGCTCTTTATCAAAAGTGTTGTTGGTATGTAATGGTAGTTTTACGAGAAGGAAGTACAACTTAGTTTCGTAGTTACTAAGTATTTTTATAGATAAACCTGTTGCCATTGGCAACAGGTTTATGATTATGAGATATTTTGTATGCCGCTAACAAGCGCAGAGCAAGTCAGGTTAGACCCATACGGTCATGAAAATAGCTTCTTCGGTGATCTTGCCGACGAGTTTGCCGGTGGTGACGTTAGAGAATTTCACTTCGTAGGCGGGATGCTTGTCGAGCCATTCGTTGACCTGATCGTCGAGGTGATGGATCGCATCCGCGCGGAGTTTGCAGAAGAATGTTTTGCAATGGGTTGCGCCGGTGCCGGTCTGGTTGGTTTCGCGTTGCCAATGATCGGTGTGTTCTTGGCCTTGTTGGAAGGTTCGGATTTTGTTGGAGCCAACGATGTTGCCTTCGACCGGGGCGTCGGGGTCTTGCGGGGCATCGTCAACGTCGATCGGCGCGAGTTCGTCTTCCTCTTCGTCAATCAGCTCCGGCGTGATTGGTGGGGCGCTTTGCAGAAGCTCTTCGTCTGTTGCGTGATGTTCTTGGGGCATGACGATCTCTCTTTCTTTGATTCAAAACGAATTCAAATTTGAAATGCAAATATGAAAATGATGATTCATCGCAAAACAGATTTACACAGGGCAATTAAAAGACGCTCACCCTCATTAATGTAATCGGCTGGATCATGAGTGACAAGACAAAATTGTCCCGGTTAGTCATATACCCACGGGTAGCCTGCTTGGTTGTGAGTCCAACGTGTCAGCGAGTGGAAACTTGCATTTACCGTTGAATTTGCGAGAAAGTCGCAGTGTATTGACAGGGAAGTGTTTCTTCGGACGATGGGACTTCGATTGCGATCAAGGTTGCTTGCAGGTTGAGGGTTTGGCCAGGCTGGCAACTGGTGTGGATTTGTAGGTCGGTGACGATTTTTTGCGGTAGCCAGAGTGATGGCTTGTGGTGGCCGATTGCGGCTTGGATGACATGTCCGCGGTCGTTTGAAATGGGCCCTTCATAGGTGAGATATCTTTGGCGGTGATCGAATATCCGCTGTAAGGGCAAGGGAGCCGAAAGATCTGGCCACTGTTGAGGCGGAATCGTGGTTTGGAACGCCAACAGACGATTCTCAGGCGATGATGTGAGGTCGGGCTCTAGTTCGCTTGGTGGATAGGCTGGAATCGCCGGATTTGGAGGATAAGTGAGCAGCCAGTCGTAATGGATAGGCTCAGCGGCTGAATGATCGGGCAGGGTATGTTGGAGGATGGCAGTTGGCAGAAGCATGATTGGGAAAACGGTTGTGGGGTCGGGTTGGCTAGTCAGATGATCATACGGAAGTATAGAGGCAAGACGGCTCTGCCGGAAGTTTTTGGCCTTTGGAATGCTTACTCTTTTCTCTTGCTGAATTTATCCTCGATATGAGGCGTTCTTGCGGCTTTACGCATCGGCTCAAGGGCGAACTCGTTAAGCATAAGAAGGGTAGGGTGGGGATAGGGGTATGCAGTTTGCGAGAATTGTTTATGATGGTAGCACGATCAGAAAGGGCGCCCGATATCGGGCTATCAATTCAGGATGAACATGATGAAGAATCAGAAGACATATTGTGTGGTCGCACTACTGACAATGGGGCTGCTGGCGGGCTTGTTGGGTTGTGAGAGTAACTATCGGTTGCGTGAAGATGGCCGAATGGCCACGTACCATCGGGACTACGATCTTGCGGCAGAGAAGTATGGCTTGGCCGCTGAGCGTGAGCCAGACGATTTTATGGCTCAGTATGAACTTGGTAAGACCTACCTTTTGCTTGGTCGTCCTGTGTCGGCACAGATGAGTTTTGAAAAAGGTTTGGCCGTGAAGCCCGACGATAAGGAATGGACACCAAAGTTCATTGATGGTATCGCCGAGAGTTTTTATCAGCAGAAGCGTTACGAACAGTTGGCGTCATATCTCAAAGACAAGGCAGAGTACTATGGCAGACCACGCGATTACATCCGCCAAGGCAAGTATCTCGCAATGATCGGTTCGCCGGATGAAGCTGTGCTGGCTTACAAAAAGGCAGCGCATTTTTCGAGTAAGGGTGATGCGAGTGCGTATGTCGCTATTGCAGAATTTTATGAATCGATTCAGGATCTTGAGAACGCACGCATCGCGCTGCGGTATGCCTACTTTGTAGATGCGGACTATCCGGGGTTGGACGATGATTTTCGTAAGCTTGGCATGATCCCTGGCCCAACCATGCGGCTTGAGCCACCCAAGCCTGCGATGCTTCAATAGACTGCCTCGTGGATTTTGCAGCATGTGAATCAAGCCCAGGCTGTGACAGTCTGGGCTTTTTAGAAGGGGATACCATTTCAGCCTGCGTTTCAAGGGATTAAAGTCGCGCATGAACGTGAAGGATCACAATCTGGAGGCTAATGAGGCGGGTCGTGTCGGCGTAGGAACGGTGCACGGTTTTAAAGATGTACGTCCTGTTGAGCTTTGGCGGCTCGCGATGCGATTGGTCATGATGCTTTGCGTGGTGGGCGGTACGGTGTTGGTTGATGGATTCTATAAGCCGCCGTTGCCCGCGTGGGGATTGGGTGCCTTTGAAGGTGTGGGGGATATGCTCCCCGGCGGCGAAACGGGTGAAGCGCTCTATATTCGGCTGATGCGTGTGTTTCAATTTGTCGTGATGTGTTTGTACTGGCTCGATGTGATATTGATTGCACGCCAGCGCAAGAAAGCGCTGGATCGGCGGATGAACTGGGTCGATATTGTTTTGCTATCAATGGTCGGTGTTGGCACGCTTTTGCATGTGAACGGTGACAGGGGCGGATGG
Source organism: Poriferisphaera sp. WC338 (assembly GCF_050931845.1). Lineage (GTDB taxonomy): Bacteria > Planctomycetota > Phycisphaerae > Phycisphaerales > Phycisphaeraceae > Poriferisphaera. Next base: position 2,545,716 of record NZ_CP194516.1, on the reverse strand, counting down.
TGGATGTTTGAATTAGCTGCGTTGATTCTCTGCGCCAGTGACCTTTGGCGGGTGAACGCAGGATTGGCAAGGCGACTCAAAAATCCCGGTATTCTTCTGCCACTAAGCTTCATTACTCTCATTTTAATCGGTACTCCGTTGCTCAAGCTGCCGCATGCTACGCCATCAGGCATGTCTATTTCGTGGTTAGACGCGCTGTTTACCATGACCAGCGCTGTCTGTGTGACGGGATTGGGCGTGCGTAGCACCGCCACCGGTTTCACGCCATTTGGGCAGACCGTGATTCTTATTTTTGTCCAACTCGGCGGGTTGGGGATCATTATCTTCGCATCGATGTTCGCTATGCTCATTGGTCGCAGCCTGTCGATCCGAGAACACGTGAGCCTTAGCGGGTTGATGGATGATTTACCGCTGTATAGAGTGAGCGGTTTTGTGCGGTTTATCGTGCTGACGACGCTTGCGATCGAGTTGATCGGCGCGCTGCTGATGATGCCGATGTTTGCGGTGGATGGGTATGGGGAGATTATGGGTTGGTCAGGGCGGTTTTTTTATAGCCTATTCCATTCGGTCAGCGCATTTTGTAATGCGGGTTTTGATCTCACGGGACAAAGTATGGCCGAGCATCGTTATTCACTCGGCCTGTTCACCGTCATGATGCCTTTGATCGTTATTGGTGGGATTGGCTTTCCTGTGCTGAGTAATCTTGCTGATATGCTCCGCCACCGTGTTAGCCGCAGGCGTATGTGGAACGTGCGGCAAATCCAATCGGACGCAACCAGCCTTCATGGTACGCGCATGACGTTGCATACCAAGGTTGTATTGGTGACAACGCTGAGTTTATTTGTTGTGGGGACGGTGGGGATATTTGTTGGTGAGGTGATGCCGTGGGTTTATCAAGCCGCGGATGTGGGTGTGACTGGACATGCTGTACAAATTGGCGGGGAAGGTGACAGGGGCGTGACGGTGCAACTTGGCGAGAAGTTGGCGGACGCGAGTTTCATGAGTGTTAGTGCTCGCACGGCGGGTTTTAGCAGTGTGTCGGTGGAGGAACTACATCCAACAGGGCAGCTTGTTTTGATTTCGCTCATGATGGTTGGAGGGTCGCCGGGTGGAACAGCAGGTGGTGTGAAGACGACGGTGATTGCGCTGCTTATTCTCGGCGTCATCGCCAACATGCGACAGCGGAAAGAGGTGGAAGCTTTTGGTCGCACGATCAGTAACGACACGGTGAAGAAAGCGGGCACGCTTTTCTTTTGCTATATCGGTTTGATCATGGGTATGACGTATTTGCTCACGCTTAGCGAGCCGTTTACGTTTTTGAAAGTGTTTTTTGAGGTGGTGAGCGCGGCAACGACCACGGGTTTGAGTATGGGCATCACACAGGACCTGACTTCATTTGGGAAATGTGTGATCATTGTTACCATGTTTCTTGGCAGAGTTGGACCGCTTGCGCTGCTCGGTGCTTTGGTGCTTTCAAGATCGAGAAAAGTGCTATACCGCTATCCGCATGAAGATGTGGTGATGGGATAGATCAAAAAGGACATAGATATGCAACGATTTGCAGTGATCGGTATGGGACGATTCGGCGCACGTTTGGCGGCAAACTTGGCATCATTGGGTCATGAAGTTATTGGCATTGATAAAGATGTTGGGCTGGTCGAATTGATGCGCGATCGTGTGACACTGGCCATTGCGATGGATGCGACCGATGAGCAAGCATTGTTGTCGCAAGGCGTGGACAAGGTGGATGTGGCGATTGTTGGGATTGGCGGCGACTTTGAAGCGATCACCATGACGACGGTGGTGCTGAAGCAGTTGGGTGTGCCGCGAGTGATTTCAAGAGCGGTTACGCCGATGAGTGCGAGGATCTTGGCAAAGATCGGAGCGGATGAAGTGGTGAATCCGGAAGATGAAAGCGCGGATCGTTGGGCAAACAGATTGATCACGCCAGAGTTTCAGAATCATTTAGAACTAGATGCGAGCCACAGCATAGTGGAAATTCAAGTGCCGACCGAATGGGTGGGCAAGAATCTGATCGAACTCAATCTACGTGTGGAGAAGCATGTTCATGTAGTAGCGATCAAGCGGAAGGATGAGGCAGGCAAAAAATTGGAAGTGAAATTGCCGAACCCACAAGAGAATCTTGGGAAGGATGATGTGCTAGTGTTGATGGGTGAGGATAAGGATTTGGGGAAAGTTGTGGAGTGAAATTCATTATAGCATCACGAAAAAAAACACTTCAAGTGCAGTAGATTTTTTATGTTTGATCGTGATGTCAGATTAATCTTTGCGGCGAGTTAGTAGGGAGAAGACGGCGAGCGAAAGCAGCGCGAGGGAAGCCGGTTCGGGGACAAGGATGATGTTGATGGTTGCGGCCGAGCTGATCCAGTCGGTGCCGTTGTTGGCTGCGTCGAAAAGATCTTGTTCGAGCGTCATGTCGAAGGAGGTGTTGTCGGCAAGTGTGCCGGCAAGTACGGCTGCGTTTCGGTCGATCACGGTGAAGGGCGTGTTGAGTGCAAGACCAGTAATGGGATTGCCGTTGAGTGTAAAGGATGTGCCCGAAATATTGATGGTGACACCGCCATCAATTCCGAAGCCATTGATGAGCCCACCGGAGAAGTTGACTTCACTGCCTGAAAAGATTTCGAAGAAACCGCTGATGGCTCCACCTGACATATGAAGTGTGCCGCCGTCAAGGATGAAGTGACTGAGGCTATGTGATGGCGTTAACGGGCTTCAATGGTTTCAGATTCTACTTGAACAGGGCGATTGTGTTGCGCTTCTTTTTTAGCGATGCGTTTGGCCGCAAGAAGCATAAGCAAGCCGACGGAAGCAATGAAACCTGCGACGATTGCAACCACGATGCGTCCACTGTTGTCTTGAACGGGAATCATGAGAAATAAGAAAAGCAGACCGAGGATAAAAGCAAATAGGCCGATGTTCTTGAGTTGAAATGTATCGTTGCTTTGGCCGACTTCCGTATCAAAATCGACAGGTGTTTGCATGTTGTCATAAAAATTCTGAACCTCTTTGCGTTGTGACTCAGGAACGTGTTTCCAAAAGAGGGCAGGGATGAAGTATCCAGTGGTGCCAGCAACAAGAATGGCGGCGGAGAGTTCTTGGTAAGAAAGCTCCCAGCCAAAGGCATAGTTTAAGATCGAAGGGATATATCCTGCCGCGATCGAGATAAAGATCGACCATCGTGGGACTTTACGAACGAATAAGAACAGTACTAGTGGGATCATTTGCGGGAAAATAAGGATGCTGGAGAGCTTGAGCATGAAGTCAAAGATAGACATGCCTTCAACTGCAGCATAGAGAGTTGCGATACCGATGACGATGACGCCGGAGAAGATGGTGGCGATTTTACCTACGATCACTTCCTGTTTGGCAGTGAGAGATGGCTTGTTGATTTTTCTGAGTATTGGTGGCAAAAGGTCACGCACAATCAATGCGGCATTGGTGTTGAGGCCTGTGTCGAGCGAACTGATCGCCGCTGCAAACATCGCAATGATCATGATGCTAAACGTACCTTTGGGGAGGATATGGTAGGCGGTGATGGAGTAGGCGTATTCGACGGCTTTGCTCGTATCATCCGGGTTCATCGCGGCAACTTCAGGGGAAAGAAATAATCTCGCATAGATCGGTGGGACAAAGAAAACAATGCAGCCCAGCGTCATGAGGACGCCTGCAAAAATGGATGCTTTCGCCGCTTCGCGTCCGTCTTTTGCTGAGAAGTAGCGGACACCCTGAAACAAACTACTCATGTTAAAGAACTGAACGAGGAATGCGACGACAATCCACGTGAAGCCATACTTTGCGGATCGGAACACCTCATCTTCTTTTTGTTCGGTGAAGAACTTCAAGTCAGATGCCGCATCGCTGCTGCTGATGGCTGAAAAAAATTCAGAGATACCGCCTGCGTGCTTGAAACAAAGCACGGTAATAATCACCGTGACGATGACTAGGACGAGCCCTTGAACAAAGTCGTTGGCCATAACCGCCCATTTGCCGCCGATGGTGCAGTAGAAGACCACGATAACACCGACACCAATGATCAGATATTGAATTGGCAGGTCAGGAATCAAGACCTTAGAGAAGATCGCCAGTGTATAGAGGACGACACCCGCCCAGATGTATCCGTTGAACACAAGCAAATAAGCCACGACCTGTTCCGCGGTTTTACCGAAGCGCGCCTTGAGTACTTCCGCAAAGGTGATGACGCGCATCTGTCGGTACCACGCCGCAAGGAAAAGCCCGCCAATGATGAAACCGACCACATTCGCACCATAGATCGCCAAAGGTGACCAGCCTGATTTGTAGATGCCTGCTGCGTTGCCGACAAAGGTATACGCACTAATGCCGCTCATGAACATACTGGCCCCAACCAGCCACCAGCTTCCTCGCGCACCAGCTCTGAAGTAGTCGCTCCCATTACGAACGAGTCGACTGAAAACCACGCCGATGAGGATAAGCACGATCATGTAGATGCCGACAATGGTGAGGTCGAGATTACTGCCCATCTGGGACTCCCTGATTGGAGAACGTTGCTGTGACTGATTGGCGTCTCGGGTGAAACGTATACGGGTGGTTGGAGACGTTGCTGAAAAAGAAGTTCGTCATAGATTCTCAAGGCTGATATCCGACGCGGTTCTTCTGTATGTAAATCATAAAAATCAGTGTAAGCGAACCCGCGTTGCCTGTTTAGACACACGTGATGGCCAATAACGACAACTGTTAGGCATTGATCTGGCGGTCAATTACTGATGTAAGATGCCTTCGGAGTTCGGGCTTTGATAGGCATGTAAGATGCGAGATGAGGCGAGGTTGGATACACTGATGGCGGAAATTGGTTGCGAGCTGTGCATCTGGCCGAGGGCAGATGGGAGCTGGCTGATGTTTGAACTAGCCCGGTGTGGTGTGGGGGGGAAAGATGCGCCGGGCAGCTGAGCGAAATTCATGAACATTATTATTTGCGGCGCTGGTGAAGTGGGACGGCACTCTGCGGAAGTGCTCGCCACAGCGCGAAACAATATCACGGTGATCGACGAGTCAGCCACCAAGCTGGCCGAGTTGGATGAGGTGATGGACGTGCGTTCATTGCTCGGCAATGGTACGCAGGCTGATGTTCTTCTCGAAGCCGGTTGTGCCAAGGCCGATCTATTTATCGCGGCTACTAGCAGCGATGAGATCAATCTTCTTGCCGCTTCAATCGCCAAAGGTGTTGGTGCGACTAAGACCATCGCTCGGATTCATCACAGCGCCTTCTTTGAGGGGCGCGGCTTTGAATATGCCAAGCATCTCGGCATCGATCACATGGTCTGCCCCGAATACACCACTGCACTCGCGATTGCTTCCACGCTCCGCAACCCAGGTGCGTTGGCTGTCGAGCAGTTTGCCAAGGGTATGGTTGAGATGCAGCAGCTTCCGGTCAGTGAAGACGCCAAAGTGATTGGAAAGAAGCTACGTGAAGTTGTTCTTCCCGGCCCGGCTCGTGTGACCGCGATCGAACGTAAAGGTATCGCCTCCATTCCCGAAGCTGACACGGTGATTGGTGCAGGTGATGTGGTGACCATTATCGGTGAAGCAAAGAGCTTCGATAAGATTCGCAGGGTATTTCAAACCGAAGCTGCTCGGCGTCGGCGTGTCATGATCATGGGTGGTAGCACACAAAGCGTTTGGCTTTGCCGCGCACTTAAAAACCGCGGTTTTACCGTGCGTCTCTTTGAAGCCGATCGTTCACGAGCCGAAGAGCTTAGTGAGAAATTAAATTGGGTCACGGTCATTCATGCTGACGCGGTGAACACCGATGCGCTGCAAGAAGAACGGGTTGATTTGGCCGATGCATTTGTGGGTATGACGGAAGATGAGGAAACCAATATCCTTGCCGCAGCACGTGCTAAGAGCATGGGCGCCGCACAAGCGATGGCGGTATTGCAACGCCCGACCTACCTACACCTACTTGAGCACATCGGTATCGACAAAGCTTTCAGTCCTCGCGGCACTGCGGTTACTGAAGTTTTGCGTCTGCTTGAAGCCGGACCAGTGCGCAGACTTGGCAGTCTCAGTGAAGGCATCGCAGAAATTTATGAGATTGAGGTCACCGGTACAGCTGTCAAAATCATCGGCAGCCAACTCAAAGATATTAAGTTCCCCAAGCACTGCTTGATCGCTGCGATTCAACGTGATGAGGATGTCTTCGTACCAACCGCTGACAGTAAAATTCTTGAGGGAGACACCGTTATCGCAGTGGCTCCAAGCCAGAGTCGTAATGAACTGCGCCGCATGTTTGGTGGTCGCACGCTTCCATTGCAAGGAGCTGGATGGATGGGATTGTTCTAGAGCCACAAATAAGCAGGGATGGGACTGTTAAAGGACTGACAAAAGCGGGGGAGCAGAGGATCAACTGTTATGAAACTGCGTGTGGTGATGCAACAACTCGGCCTTGTGCTGCTCGTCATGTGTTTCTGCATGTTGCTGATTACCGCATGGGCCAGCTACCTTTGGTGGGCTGACGACGCGGCCGAAGAACTCTTTGCCATTAAAGGTCTCATCGGAGCCATCATCACTGGCGGGGCTGCAGGTATATCTCTTTGGGCAGGTGGCATGATGCGCTGGGGCAAGCCAAAAGAAGATCGCCCGTTTGATGAATCATCATTAGGACGGCGTGAAGCGCTCCTTCTCGTTGCGCTCACGTGGCTTGTCGGTGCTGCACTCTCCGGCTTGCCCTACTACCTCTGGTGGCACCTCGGTGATCATGCCATGGATCACCAATTCCGCAGCGCGGTCTCGTGCTACTTTGAAGCAATGAGCGGTCTTACCACCACCGGAGCGACCGTCCTTTCAGATATCGAAGCTGTTCCGCGTAGCCTTCTTCTTTGGCGTGCTACTACTCACTGGCTTGGAGGACTCGGTATTGTTGTTCTCTTCGTTGCCGTCTTGCCCACACTCGGTGTCGGTGGCAAGCGACTCTTCAATGTCGAAGCGCCTGGTCCACAGCAGCAGGGTGTCCGGCCACGCATCCGCGAAACCGCCCGCGTCCTCTGGCTCATCTATCTTATGTTCACCATCGTACAGGTCGTGCTTTATCGCATTTTTGGCTTGGACTGGTTTGAAAGTGTCTGCCACACATTTGCCACCCTCGCTACCGGCGGCTTCTCAACGCACAACGCCAGTATCGGTTTTTACAACAAAGTTGAAATCGGATGGTTTAACTCATGGATGATCGACATCATTACCATCGTCTTTATGATCCTCGCGGGCATTAATTTCGGCCTCTACTACCATCTCGCTCGTCGACGTTTCAATGTTATCTGGAAAGATCCCGAACTTCGTACCTATCTTGGCATTATCATTGTTGCCACTATCATTGTCTCGGCCAGTCTTGTCGGCAGGAACATCGTCGAAACCGACGGCGATCAAATCGTTGCTGATACTACCGACGCCGTTCGCTATGGCCTCTTTCAGGTTGTTTCCATCCAAACCACAACAGGCTTTGCCACCGCAGACTTCAATCTCTGGAATTTCCTTCCCAAGATGGTTTTGCTTCTACTCATGTTTGTTGGTGCGAGTGCTGGCTCTACTGGCGGAGGTATCAAAGTCATCCGTATCATCGTCGGTGTGAAAGTCATTTTTGCCGAAGTCGAAAAAGTCTTCCGCCCCAATGTTGTTCGTACCATCAAGGTTGGTAAGGGTGTCGTTTCTCCCGAGCTCAGGCAAGCGGTGCTCGTCTACATCATTGGTATCGTTAGTCTTTTTGGTGTCGGGTCTATCGCACTGATGCTTTTGGAGCCAGCGGGCAGTATCGACTATGTCACCGCTGCTACCGCCAGTGCCGCGACCCTCAACAACATCGGCCCCGGCCTGAACATGGTCGGCGCTGTGGAAAACTACGGATTCTTCTCCAGCGGCTCCAAGTTCGTCATGAGTCTTCTCATGGCTCTAGGCCGCCTTGAGGTCTACGCCATCTTCGTCATGCTCGCTCCATCTTTCTGGAAGACCGATTAAACCGCCATATTTCAGTGCACGAATTTGCGTATCGTTTGACGAATAGCAGGGGGACGGCAACAATATAAGGATGACGGGGTAGGGCACGATACGACTAAAACTGGATTTGGAAAATTGCGATATGCCGATTCGTGAAGAAGATTGTGTGAATGTTGAGCTTAAGCCGATGAACGCTGCTGAGCGTTTCTATCTGCCTGAGGTGTTTAAGGGCATGGGAACCACGATGCGTCATATGGCCGGCGCGATTGGTGGCAGCCGTCGTAAGACCAACCGTGCGATGCAGTACCCAGAACAACGTCGTGAGGATTTGCCCATCGAAGAAGGCGGTCTCTACAAAGGCAACTTCCGCGGTGTGCATCGTCTGAACCGTGACGAAGAAGGCCGTGTCCGTTGCGTCGCCTGTTTTATGTGTGCAACTGCCTGTCCGGCTGAATGTATCCACATTGTTGGTGAAGAATCCCCTTGGGATGATCGTGAAAAATACCCGGTCAAATTCGATATCGACGAGCTTCGTTGTATCTTCTGCGGTATGTGTGAAGAAGCGTGCCCCGTTGATGCGATCGAACTTACGCCTATCTACGATGTTGTCGGCCTCTCTCGTCAGGAGATGATTTTTGATAAGGAAAAACTCCTCAAGGTTTACGACGAAACCATCGACGATAAGCCAATGTGATGTAGGTCGGAATGTAAAGCCAACCAGACGCGATCCATTTCGGGTCGCATTTTTTATGGATTAGCATAACATTCGGTCAGAATATATGAATCCGTGCTAATCAATTTGTCGCTGCATCAGGTATGGTTGTTGCTCTTCTATCTGATCTTGTGGAATATCAATAAAGCTAAGTTTGAGATACATTCGTCGATGATCTTTGCAGCCAAAGCCCGCCGTGGTGCGGATACAAGTCACATCACGTTTTTTTGCGAGTTGCTCAATACGATAAAGCAACTTACCCGCAAGGCCGCGCCCACGAAGATTGGGTGGAATGATCAATTGTTTAATTGATAGTGTGTGAAGAGCAGGTTGGGTATATACGAATGCGCCAGCTACCAGTTTGGCGTTGTTATCATCCACAACACCAATGATCAGTGGCGAGGTGTTGTCGGAGGATTTGGTATTTAGATCCTGCATAAAAGCATCAAGAATCTCGTGGCCAAAAAGCATCACCGCTTCAGCTTCATACTGCGTGAGTTTCTCGATTGTAACGATCCTTAAGGGTGCATTATCGGTCATCTAAGGATCATAACTCGGGATTGCTGGAATGGCTTATATTTTCAGCGTTTTTTTCTTGCTCTTCTGCCAGTGGATTCGGATACTAAAAGCATGAAGGGATTCATGAGAGAGCATGTCTTAATACATTAAATTAACACCTATTACGTGGAGCATTTTATGCGTTTTGAAGTACACGGAATGAACGTCGGATTGACACCAAGTCTTTTGAGCCACATCGAAAATCGCCTGACCATCTCGCTGGATTGTTTTAAGGATCGAATCAGAGGTATTGTTGTTCGCCTTGGGCGCGATCACTTTCATGATGATCATCATGAAATGACATTAAAGATTCAGGTTGATGTAGAACGTGTTGGCACGATTTATTTGGAGCAGAATGAGAGTGATTTATATGCGGCGGCGGACATGGCTGGCGAACGGCTTAAACGGGTTGTTCGACGTAAGATCAATCGCCGGCGTGCCATGCACCGCCATGCTCGGCAGGACCAGAGCCGAAAATTGGCTGCGGTGTGGGGCTGACGTCAATCTATAATGAATGAAGCTGATCTCTACTTATTGATATTACGGATTTAACTATAAAATAGAAAGCGACGAACTGTCTTACGCAGTTTGTCGCTTTATTTAATAATGTTGAATTATAAAAATAGTGTGGTTGCAGGAATTGGCGACGTGCGTCCTGTTCATGGTTTCTGCCGAGCCGATTCGTTGGTTTTGCGACGCATATCCAGATCAGGTCGCTTGTGCACAATTGGGTGCTTAAGGTCGGGCGGCGGAGCATTCAAGGACGTGTGTTTTCAATGGCAACGCCAACGGCTACTACCACACTGTTTCTACTAAAACTTTAGCTTGGTGCATTCTTAGATTCAACAGGAATTTATCCTATGCATACAAGATGCGAACATACAATGATTCGCTTGGTCTAGGCTTGATCTCCCATCAGTTGCTCTTTAATACGATCTGCAATCTCACCAAAAATAGATACATCCTTTGTTTGTACTTGATCTGCACGGCGATTTCTTTTACTCATTTCCGCATTCCAAGGTAATGGCGTTTGTGTCACATCTGCTGCTTCTGAATTTGCTTTGGGCTTCTTCATTTTCAGTTTATGGGTTGCATGATACGTGTTGGATTTATTTTGCATACGTTACCTCTTCCATGAATGTATAGGCAGACGGACAAGATTAAACGGTTGCTGGCACCAATCATCATCGATGTGATTCACAAAATGCATCGGCAAGTGTGTAACGTGCAGCAATGCTTTTTTCTTTCACGAATTCATCAAGTGACTCGATTTTTTAAGCAGCAAAAGAACGCCAATGTTTTAGCTATTGCAGCATGAATATTCATACTTAATCTTCACGCGCAACAACAGCCACCCGTAAGATTTGAATCGCTAAAATAAACTTCAATGTGCCGCGAAATGTATCCGCAACTTCCTTTGCGACACCTTTGATTATTGCTATGGATCTGGGAAGGACAAGAGGGGGGATCCCCGCAAGAAACGCCTCAACAGTGTGACTTTCGTTACTTACGGATGTTGTATAAGGCCATGTGTGTGTGATGGATTGGATGTGTGACTCATACTGCCATCTAATCGCCTGGCGTGTGCCTGAAAAAGTATAAGATTACGCTTGCATACTGGTGAAAGTTAATGCTGTAAGTTGATGAAAAATATACGGTTACATCCGCATGTCGTGACGTGTGTTTTATCTGCCTAAATGTGTTAGGTCATACTTGTTGTATTTGAGCGAATAGGTACAGTATGTAGGTAAGTTTGATCAGGAATCATATTTACTTTTCTAGGTATTGTGTGACGCGATTGGCAGCTCTGTTTTGATTGTCAGGTCGTAAGTGAGTGGGCTTATTGTGTTCGCTGTGGGGGCGAATTGTTTCTTCCCCTTTAAACCTTTTTCCAGGGTATTCAAAACCATGAGAGAAAAGAAGAGTGATGGACTGCTAAGTGCAGGGCGCTATCGTCCAGGTACATTGGCAGTAGGTATGGCTTGCTTGGGTTTGTGTTTCGTGTCTGGTGCAGCGTTTGCTGAAAACGACACCGAATGGCATAACGCAACTGGCGATTCAAATTGGGCAACCGGTGGTAACTGGACAGCAGGAGTTTCTGTTGATGGTGATGTCCATTACGAAGACCTGAATGCGGACACTATACCAGACCTTGTGTTTAGGCCCAGTGGGATCACATTCATTGATGACATTTCTAACACATATGAAGTCAATGGTATCGGCAGTGTGACCAATATTCAGGTGTTCGTTTTTGAAGGCACCATTGAGTCAAACTACACGCTCAATGGTACTGGCACGATCACTACCACCATTTCTACACAAGGCGATGATGTTGACGCACAGAAAGCGATCATCAAAAACAACAGTGCCTATCAACACACGATTAATAACAACTTTCGTCTACGCGACAAAGTTGAGGTTGACGCAAATCTAGCCGGCTTCGTTTTTAACGGCGACTTCAATATTAGTAGTGGAACGTTCGTTGATGAACGTACTGACCCAGATACTGTCACACCCTATGCGACCAACGTTATTTTCATGGGTGACAATGACATCACGGTTAACGGTGTGATCTCTGGCACTGGTTCTATCGTGAAAGATGGTATTGGCACATTGGCTCTCAACGGTCAGAATCTTTATCAGGTTGGTACGACGATCAATGCTGGTAAAGTTATCATGGGTAACAAGCTTGCCTTTGGTATTTCTGATGTCACGATCGGTGGTGCTTCCGAGCTGGAAACAACCTCAGACTTCCGAATCACCAATCAGTTTACGTTCCAAAATGATCTTTCGTTTGTGGGATCAAATGATCTGCTTTTGGGTGCGGAAACTGCTGCAACCAAAGCCGTTTTTGATTCAAGTGTGACTTTTACTGTTGCTGATGATATTACCTTTGGCCTCGAACGTGTGGTTGAAGAAGGTGCTGGTCCTGGTACTTACAGTATTACGAAGCTTGGCAATGGTATTCTGACCTTTGGTACAACCAATGCACCTGTCGGTGGCACATTTACCACTACACTCGGCGGCGCATTGAATGTGAACGCTGGTACAGCGGTCTTCAACAAATATTCAGACATCAATTTCGGTGGCGGTATTGCTGTTGCAAACGGTGCATCCCTCTATCTTGGCGGCACCGTGAACAGTACTATCAACACCAGTGGCACCATCCACGTCGGGGCCATGGCTGATGATGCAACAACAGACACGGTGTTTGAACAGATTGACACCGCTACACTGACAGAAAATCTCGTTGCTGATGCAAACAGTAATTTTGTCTTCGGTATTGCGGATAATGCAACCTTCGATCAAATTAACTTAACCGGTGCTGCAACAGCTGATTTGAATGGTACATATACTTTTGCGTTCATTGATTTCTCTGCAGCGAAAATTGCCGGCTCGTACGACCTGATCACCAGTGTGGCCGGTATTACCGATAGCGGTATTGTGATGGATGCTGACATGAAGACCTTCCTTGAGAAGTACTTCACCGTAACAGAAACGGTCGGCGCTAACGCAGTGAACGCAACCTTTGCATTAAAGGATTTCGACGAAATCGTCATAAGTCCAGAGCTTGCTTCTATCGCCGGGGCTGTTCAAAACATCAAAGACACCAGTCCGGCGCCCGGTAGCGAATGGGACGTGATTCTCAATGAGATCGACACGATGAATGTGGCTAACATCGAAGGTGCGATCGCTCAGATGATGCCAGAAGATGTGAACGCGATGCAATCTATCGGCATCAACATGATCTCGGCTCAGACGAATAACGTGAATTCGCGCATGGACAATGCTCGTCATAACACGAATATTTGGCAGAGTCAGCCGCAGAACTTTATGGTTAGTGCTGAGGACGTTGCAGATCCAGAAGAGCAATACCTCATCATGCTGCAGACCAACCCGTTCCTCAGCAATCAATCCGACGTGGCTTACAGCGATGACGCCTTCGATGACATGAACAAGTCTGACAAGATTGGTTTCTTCGTCAACGGTTTCGGCACCTTCGGTGACATTGATTCAGCCAAGAACATGCCCGGCTATGATTTCAAGACAGGTGGTGCATTGTTCGGCGGCGATTATCGTATCGATGAAAACCTTCTTGTTGGTGCATTCATGGGCTTCTCGGTCACCGATGTTGAGATTGATTCTGACGGTGGCTCAAGCGACGTCACGAACTTCAATGGTGGTGTCTACGCTTCATACTTCAAAGACGGTTGGTATGTGAACGGCCAAGCCGGTCTTGGTTACAACCAATATGACAACAAGCGTGTGATTGTCGTGGGAGCAACGACCAATACGGCTGAAAGTGATCCAACAGGTCTGCAATTCAGTGCAGCTGGTACTATCGGCTATGACTGGAAAGTTAATGACTGGACCATCGGTCCTTACGGTCAGTTCGAATATGCCACTATCCGTATCGACGAATACACCGAAGAAGGTGCTGGCGTTCTGAATCTTCAGGTTGAAGAAGCGACCTTCGATTCATTCCTTGGTCGCGTTGGTGCCCGTGCTGCTCTCAGTATCGACATGGAAACCTTCGCATGGCTCCCAGAAGCGCGTATTGCTTACCAGCATCAGTTCATGGATCAGGAAGAATCACTGACCGCTCGCTTCCAAGGCGGTGCAGGTTCAGCGTTCAACTTCACTACCCGTGACCTTGGTGATGGCGCTTTCATCTTCGGCCTCGGTACCAATGCTGTTGACCGCGTGAATGGTCGTTACTTCTACGCAAACTATGATGCAGAGCTCGGCGACGAATACTCCGTTCACACCATCAGTGGCGGCATCCGTCTTACCTTCTAAAGCTCCAGTAGTCTAGTTAGACAAATCTAAGTTAAATGTAGTCACCCCGCTTTCTCGGAAGTGGGGTGTTTTTTAGATTGTGTATCGCGGAAACATCATTGTTTCTAAGTTGAATAGAGAGACGGATTCGTCTTCCCATATATCGATACAAAAACATACTTGATCTCATGAATCAAGCATGTTGATGAATTGAATTGATCTGCTAAAAATTCCGGCATGTATATGTTTTAGATTCGTTTTATTTCTCTATGAGGGGGAAATACGTAAGCCGGAATTTGGCACAACCGAATGGGATTAGCTTGATGGATCGTTGGTTGTTTATATTTTCAGCATAGGGTTTTTGAGGCATCGCAGCATACTGATTGTTTTCATCTTTGAATTCCCAGTTGATTTGTTGTGCCGTGATATGTAGTTCGATAGGCGGTGTTTTACTATTCCAGACGGATCCATCTATAGAATTATTCATGATGCGAATTTGGCTTTGATTTATATGTGTCTTAATAGCGTAATTAAATGGTTGTGTTGCATTCAATGAGTTTGCATCACGTTCATCAAACGCAAGGCTATAAAGCAGGGGCCCTCGTGTCACATAGGCGAAAGGAGCGCCACTAGCAACGGCATGTGCTTCCGAGTCAACACGTGAACCTCCGGGAGTGACGTAGATTTCGCTGCCGTTTTTATCCAGTAGTTTTTTTTCATAGCCAGTATGAACTGCGACATCCATTGGTAATTCAAGTCTGATTTGATCTCCATTCTTCCACTCTCTGTTGAGGATCACAAATCCATTGCTGTTCGTTTCTGCATTGATGTTCTTGTTGTTAATTTTGATCTTGTAATTGTTGCACCATTTGGGGATGCGGAGATAAAGAGGAAATGTGAGTGATGTGTCACAGGTAAACAACATACTCAATCGATCTCTAAATGGGTATTCGGTTTTGGTAGTGAGTTTGACGGGTGTTGAATTGATGAGGGTTTGGATTTCATTAGGTCCATATGTTAGCAATGCGAGGCCGCTATCAGGAGTTCGCATCGCCATATGCATGATGTAATTTGGCAATGCGCGATTGAGGTTTCCGGTGCAACAGAAAGGGGCGTAAAGATGTTTGAAATTATCTTTTCCGACTCGATGTTGATTATTGACGATACCAGGTAAACGATTAGGGCTTAATAAATAAACGTGTTTTTGAAAACGGTCTATACCAGCTGGAAATGCGTTAAAGAAAGCTTGTTCGATAGCGTCGCCGTAGTGAGCATTACCAGAAGCACGAGCAAGCCAAGTTAATGACCACGAAAGATCGACGACATCGCAAAGCTCGGTTGCGGTGAATCCGCCAACTCCCCTTAGATACTCGTTTGCAGAATTGACCCCATGAGCTTGAATATGTTCGTTCTTAAGGAATTGATATGCAGATTCAGATGCCTGCAAGTATTCTGGATTAGTTTTGCTTGGTGAGGTGGCGTAAAGCTTAAATAACTCGTTGAATGTGACGCC
Organism: Poriferisphaera sp. WC338; assembly: GCF_050931845.1. Taxonomy (GTDB): domain Bacteria; phylum Planctomycetota; class Phycisphaerae; order Phycisphaerales; family Phycisphaeraceae; genus Poriferisphaera. The sequence goes on along the minus strand of NZ_CP194516.1, from coordinate 2,530,168 downwards.
GTGCACAATGCGAGTACGTGAAAAATTATTATTTGACCAGCTATCAACCATTCCAGAAGTATGTTTTTTAAGTGTAGCTAGACCGATTTGTCTTATGGTGTCATTATTAGTTCGGCTTGCGACTTCAAACAAAATTTCAAGATTTACAAGATGTCTGCTAAAGTGCATTTCCGTGCCGCTTATTGGATAACCCTCTGGCACTTCACGTTCGAAGACGGGAAAGTTTTGGTAATAGTTTTCTAAGAAATCAAGATATTTTTTATCGCCGCTCGCATCATATAATGCAAGTACGGCTCTATTAAATACAGCAATACTCCAAAGTAATCGTGATGCACGAGAAGGCAGGTGACGTTTGATTTTCCGTTTTCTGTTTTTGGCTTCTTCGGCAGATTCTTCACCATCATCTTGGGTTGTTAAGATTGGATCGAGAAGGTTTTGGGCAAGGTTTGATTTGTATAATTCTTCTTTTAATATTGGATGGAAAAAGTAGCCATCAGATTCTTGACCGTCAATGACAGGATCGATTTCGCTTTTGACTTTTGCGATAAGTTGTTCGTCATGGAGGATGTATGCGAGACGTACAAGCCCATCAAGATAATAACCTTCCTGCTCAAGTTTCGGCCAAGCGTGTTGTTGAGTACGAACAGTTCTCCAGTTTCCCAATGGGAAGGGTCTTGTCCCTTCATCTATTTTGCTATGGATGCCCTCCATATTTCCTGTATAACCGTGAACTGCTTCATCGGCCATGTGGGCAAGCCAACCAGTTGGAGCGATGTCTCCTGCAGGCAACGGTTTTAGTTGTAGAGGTACTCGGTCGTCCGCAAAAGTACTTGGGAACGATGATTGTGTGAGTATGCTGTAAATGCATGCGAATGAAAGTAATACTTTAAAAAAACAATGCAATGAGCTTATATGCTTCATCGATACGCACTCCCAAAAGATGGAAATAGGCATAGAAAAAAAACCTTCAATTGGAAGGTTGTACACGATTAAAGCCCACTCGCTTGCATCATAATATTACACAGAAGTGATCAGGGGAAGCCTGATTTTTATAATGTTAGATGCAGGCATCTCGACATTTCTTAAACGGTTTAAGAATGTTATTTGCGATCTGATCTGGATGTGCTTTTCTGTAATGTGTTCGGGGATCAGGCTAAACGCATGGCGATACCAAAGTTTGAATACACGTAGATGCCGATTCTTGATGAGGGAGTTTATGCGGTGTTGAAGGTTTGCAGCCAAGGCATTCGTATTGTGTGCGTTTGAGGGCAGGGTACGCGCGCATAAAAAAAACCTCAATCTTTCGATTGAGGTTTTGGTAGTCAAAATCTCTGACAAATGAACAGTTAATCGACCTTCACAACACGTTGCCGTGTTGTTATCCCGTCAGAGTTTCGCATGCTAGACTCTGTAGGTACGGGGCAAGAATATGTTGACATACAAGAGTTGGCTCTCACCAATCTCAAGTCTAAATTATCCCTTAGAAAGGAGGTGATCCAGCCGCAGGTTCCCCTACGGCTACCTTGTTACGACTTAGTCCCAGTCACCGAGTTTACCGTTGACACACCTGAATCGGTGCGGCTTTGGGTACTCCCAGCTCCCATGACTTGACGGGCGGTGTGTACAAGGCTCAGGAACGTATTCACCGCGTCGTAGCTGATACGCGATTACTAGCGATTCCGACTTCATGTGGTCGAGTTGCAGACCACAATCCGAACTGGGGCATGGTTTAGGCGATTTGCTCCACCTTGCGGTATCGCTTCACTCTGTCCATACCATTGTAGCACGTGTGCAACCCAGGGCATAAGGGCCATGATGACTTGACGTCGTCCCCACCTTCCTCCGGTTTGACACCGGCAGTCCCGCTAGAGTCCTCAGCATAACCTGTTAGCAACTAACGGCAGGGGTTTCGCTCGTTAAGGGACTTAACCCGACACTTCACAGCACGAGCTGACGACAGCCATGCAGCACCTGTGATCGTTCCACCCGAGGGCGTCGATCATCTTTCGATTCACTAATCCGATCATGTCAAACCCTGGTAAGGTTCTTCGCGTTGCTTCGAATTAAGCCACATGCTCCACCGCTTGTGTGAGCCCCCGTCAATTCCTTTGAGTTTTAGTCTTGCGACCGTACTCCCCAGGCGGTGCACTTAATGTTTTAACGTCGACCGAGATGGCGTCAAAACCTCCTCGATCTAGTGCACATCGTTTAGGGCGTGGACTACCGGGGTATCTAATCCCGTTCGCTACCCACGCTTTCGTGTATGAGCGTCAGTACATAGCCAGCAATCTGACTTCTCCTTTGGCGTTCCGATAGATATCTACGCATTTCACCGCTCCACCTATCGTTCCGATTGCCTCTCTATGACTCAAGATCAGCAGTCTACCGAGCAATTCCACAGTTGAGCTGTGGGATTTCACAAGATACTTGCTGATCCGCCTGCACACCCTTTAAGCCCAGTGATTCCGATTAACGCTCGGGCCCTTCGTATTACCGCGGCTGCTGGCACGAAGTTAGCCGGCCCTTCCTTTGGGTCTGGTCAAAATTCCTAAACCCTGACAGTAGTTTACACCCCGAGGGGATTCATCCTACACGCGGCATTGCTCCGTCACACTTTCGTGCATTGCGGAATATTCGTTACTGCAGCCTCCCGTAGGAGTCCGGGCAGTGTCTCAGTCCCGATGCGGCGGGTCGTGCTCTCACACCCGCTAGCCGTCTCTGGCTTGGTGAGCTTTTACCTCACCAACAACCTGATAGCACGTTTCCCGATCTCGAAGCAGTAAACCTTTGCTCTAAAAGCCATACGACTTAAAGAGGTTATGAGGTATTACCCCAGATTTCTCTGAGCTATCCCTCACTTCGAGGCACGTTAGAAACGCATTACTCGCCCTTTCGCCACTCTACTTGTGACCGAAGTCACTTTCGCGTTCGACTTGCATGTTTTAGCCATGCCGCCAGCGTTCAATCTGAGCCAGGATCAAACTCTTCAATTGAGTATCGTTATCACGGCCCGAAGGCCGAATGATTTCAAACGAAGTAGTCTAAAACTGGAACTGACAAGCAAGCTTGCCAGCCGGTCTCATTGATGTCATTAATAGAATTCAATGTCTTATATCGACTAAAATATAAGAATTTTAGGGTCTCACATTCCTGAATTTAGTAATACTAAATTCCATACAAGAATGCGAGATGATGCTATTGAGTGTGAATGCTCAATAGCGGGATCTTTTACCTGAAAGGTCGACTATGGAGTCTCGCTTCGCAGGTCACATTCTTGCGGTCCGTGATTAACTGTTCACTTGTCAAAGATCTTTATTATCAATCACTTACGTGCTTGACTCGCTGGGTGGTTCACTCAGCGGGGCGTCGCATTGTAGTGATGATTTTCTGAGTGTCAAGGCCATGCGGTTTTCTGTGGAAAACTGTTCTTGGCCGCCACGAAGGGGGATTTGAGCACATTGCGTGCCTGCCTTTATGGGCTTTCGTTGCCGATAGATCGCCTTGTCGTTGGCATGTGTCAGCGACGAAGAGGTATTATGCCCGGGCCAAAGCCTAGAGTCAAGTCGACTGTAAGAACTGTGTAAATCTGTGGATAACTAAATCCTGTTTCCGGCAGTCTCTGCCTATTGGGTCGTGTTCCGATCAGCAAATGCGCTAACACTCTCGTTTATCGGATATCTAGGCAGCGAAAGAAAAGTGTTTACTTGTCATGCCATTTATAAGCTCGATCACATAGTGTCCCTCTCTCAATATATGAGTGATCTCAAAAAGGATGGGTATGTTTCGAGGGCATCGGTATAATCGCAGCTTACTTAGGTGGCCAGAGAGAGTTTGTGGCCGCCAGCACGATGTCACGAGCAGACGTAAAGGGTTACACGATGAAATGTATGGTGAAGTTAACTGGCTTGAATCTTTGTTTAGGTGCGGTGCTGATGGCCGGTGGCTGTGGTAGTGAAGCTGATCAAGCTGAAGTTCATTCAGCAGGTGCAAAAGCAGTTGTCGCATCGGCACCGATCGCTACGGAAACTTATACCGTTCGCGGCGAATTGGTGGAGATGAAGGATGCGAAAGGCCGCATCAAAGTGAAGCACGAAGCGATCCCGACATTCAAAAGTAAAAAGGGTGATGTGGTGGGGATGAACAGTATGACAATGCTATTTCCTGTTGGAGAAGGGGTGCTGTTAGATAGCTATGCTAAGGGTAATAAGATCGAGATGAAGATGGTGGTGGATTGGAATACCACGGGAGTCTATTACATCTCAGAGATTAAGAAGCTGCCGGCAGATACCAAGCTTGCTTTCGGTGGAATGTCTGCGGATGCACATGTGGGACATGATCATGCGGCTGGTGAGCACAAGACGGAAGGTGGAGAGCATGCTGGGCATGATGGTGATGCGCATAGCAAGGACGAACATGCTGGCCATGATCATGATAAAGCTGTGACAGAAAAAGATGAGCACGCGGGTCATAATCATTAATTAAATTTGAAGATTACTTCGATCACGAAGCTTCGGGCGAGATGGTGTAGACCACATCATCTTGCCCCTTTTTTTGTGGTGTTTGCGGAGCAGGTGGCGTGGGGAGTGGCCGCCGATTGGCACGCGGATCGAAAGTTAGTGCACGTGAAACACGTACAAATTGTTGCAGCTTGGGATAGAATTCTTTGAAGTCTTTCTGCAGGGATTTGTAGTGTTTTTCGAGATCGGGGATTGCAGATTGCAGTTTTACTTCACGGCTAAAGCGCTCTTCATATCTTTCAGACATACGGGTGAGTGTAAGTTGGATGCCGTCGATGGTGGCGTAAGTGGTGAGCCAATCTTGATCTTTCAGTCGCTCAATGATCGGCTTCATCGTGGAGGGAATGTGTTGTTGGCCAATAGCGAACTGCTTGTATACGTGTTTGATGAAGTGGGGTAGGGTGTGATCGTGGTAGTCTTTAAAGTTGGCTGCAAGGAAGTGGTCATAGAAGATGTCGATGAGGATGCCGGAGAAGATGCCGTGGTTGTCACGGATGCGATCTTTGCTTTTGAGGAAGTCCGGATGCATGTCGGTAAAGCCGTCGACTTTACGATGGAGTGTGACGCCAGCTTGGAGTTTAGGTGTGAGGTCATCAGGCAGCTTGCCACGGATGAGGTCTGGCATGATGTTGCCGATGAGCGATTCGGGGCAGTGATGGTTTGCAAGATGAAGATGTGCGAGGAAGTTCATGGGTTGTTGTGTCAATAAAGGTGCGTGTTTGTTGTGATATTAATGGCCGGGATTCATGATCGATTGCATGATATCTTTTCGTTGTGTGATGTCACGGAGAAATGATCATCGTACGGATTGTGTGAGAACTGTGGCGATCTTTTGTGTTTTATCACGCTTCATTTTTACAAAGAAGATGTGATGTTATGCAAGTAAGCAGGATGAACGGGCGATAGGTGAGTTACGCATCAAAAAGGTGTGATGTTGATGGATGAAAAATGCTTTTGGAAAAGAAAAACCTCCACGACAGGGCTCCGATCCTGTGGTGGAGGTGCGCCACGGCTAATTGCTCGTGCTGCCGCCTGTGGGGGCGGTCTACCTATCCTATCGGCTCATTTTGCTGCCTGTCAATGAACGTTTAGCGAATAGGGTGTATTTATTTAAAGCCTTTAGTTTGAATGTGTTACGATAATTGATTATGCTGGATTGTGGGAATTGCAGGAAAGAATTTTTTTGAAAGGTTGCTCCGCCTGACGGGGAAATCTTTAACTCGAATTGGCGGCGACATTTGCGATTTCAAAGCCTGTGTTGGGCTGGATGTCAGCCGTTGGGAGGTCAGATCATGAGCGGTGTGATTCGCGTAGCGATCGGTGTATTGACGAAAATTTGTACGGATAATGTACGGGTTTTGATCGCGCGTCGGCGTGACAATGGGGTGCTGGGTGGATACTGGGAATTCCCCGGGGGGAAGATTGAGGACGGTGAGTCGTTGGAAAATTGCCTTGTGCGCGAATTTGAGGAAGAGCTCGGAGTTGTGGTGAAGCCGGGGCGGGGGCTGCCAGCCATTGTTCACACCTATCCGCATGGGACAGTAGAGTTGAACCCATTTTATTGTGAATTGGAAAGTGGGGAGCCACAGGATTTGGAGGTGGCGGAGCACAAGTGGGTGACGGCGGATGAATTGCGGGGGTACGACTTTCCGGAGGCGAATCTGGATTTGTTGGAAGAGGTGATCGAGGCGTTGCAGTCGTGGGATGTGCAGGGGGTATGAGGTTGTGGGAGGTGGGGTGGATAGCCGATGAATGAGAGGCGGAAGTGGAAGGCTAGGCATGGTGAGGGTCATGTCAGGTGGGTGTGTCTTTAACGCAGAGGCTGATGATGAGCAAGAGATTGAATACGGCGGTGTTAGCAATAGCGATCCTGATGGTCATATTCTCACCATTAGGGTTGATGTACGGTCAGACGCTTGGGCCACGCGCTGAGCAAGAGATGCCTGCACATCGCGGGGCGGAGATGCACATCCGGGTCATTGATGAGCAGACGGGTGACGAAGTTGATGGCGTGCAGGTGTTCTTGAATCAAACGGCGCATGACATGCTGCTTGGCGTGCGGATCGATCGGCGTGTGTGGGATGATACGCCGGCGAAGGGTCCGTTTGGCGGTCCACATTTAGCGGTGGTAAAGGGGGTGACTAATCAACGATTAGAGATCACAGATTTGCCGGAAGGCGCAGTGGTGGTGCAGATGGTGCCGGAGATGTCACGGTTTGTGGGGGAGGGGATGCTGACAGGAGTGCCTTCAAAGTTGATCGGTGAGCAAGCGGTAGTCTTGCCGCGTGGAGATGCGATGTTGCCGGGGCAGGTGTATACGTTTCAGGTGAATCAGCCTGTGGAGGTTTATCTATTTGTACAGGAGATCGGTGGATTTAAGCTGGAAAACAGCTGGAAGCCAACGGTGAAGCGCGCGACCTGGACCAAGGGGGAGCAGCATTTTCGTGATCGGATGTATCGCAAATCGTTTGAAACAGGGCAGGTTGAAATACCGGGGCATGTAGGCACGATGGATGTCGTCGCAAAACTTGATGTTGCGACACGGCAAAGCTATCGAGATGCTGTTATGAAGTATGGTCAGTGTGTACTGATTTCGGTTGAGTCCGCACAGCATGATGGGGTGATGAACTGGCTGCACGAAAGTGGCGTTGCGTTTGTGATTGATGATCCAACTCAGCATGTTAGGCTTACGGACCTGAAGGATTTGCAATGGGGCGGTGGTGAGGAGTACCGTGAAAAGCTACTGGCCATCGATCTGTCTAAGCATAAGATAGGCCAGATTATCACGGAGCTTGATCAGGTCGCAGAAGTAGATCAGCAGGTCGTGATCCGGCAGATCATCTTGAGTGAGAAGAACGGTTCTGATCGGGCGCAGCAATTGCAAGCGTTACTAGCAGCACTCTATGGGCATCGTGCAGTGAATGGGATCTTTTTTGGTGAGATCTGGTCGGTTCTTGCAAATCGCGATCAACTTGCAGTATTGGACTTATCGTGGACAGAAACTGATTCAGGTAAAGTTTGGTTTGACCATATTGGTGACCGTTGGTCGGGCTCTGCGATGCTAGAAGTGAAGTCACGTCGTGATGGTGAGCCGACTGGATCGCTTTCGTGGATGCCGTACGGACGATATCAGTATGAATGTTTGCAAGACGGCGTCATTGTCGGCAAGGGGACTCAATTGTTTCAGGTGGACGAGACAGAGATGGTGCTGAAGATCGAGCATTCGGCTGACGTGGTGGAATGATAGTCTTGGGATAAAATTTATTGTTAAGAATGATATCGCAATACTGCAAATGATGGCCGATTTGTTGTAAAATCTTTGTGTGGAACATGTTTAGGGCAATGCCTCTCGTTATGTTTACGAGCATTGTGAGAGAGTGTAGAGCCAAGTTCCAAGGTAGTTTTGGGGAGGAGATTGGGTGGTGCCATTTTTATCCTCGCCTGTGTGCGTTGCTGTCTGCGGATTGACAGCAGCGGAAAGTGAATGCGAGGTTTTACATGCCGAAAACGAAACAGAGTATGCCTAAGCGGAATACGGTTCAGCGCAAGACAGTGGAGCGTGTGATAGATGCGGCCGAGGGGCCGTTAACGGTTCAGGAGATCCACGATGCAGCCAGCTCACTCTGTGAGGTGGGTATTGCGACGGTGTATCGGATTGTGAAGACGTTGCATGAGGATGAGCAGATCAGCTGCGTGGTTTTGCCGGATGGGCAGAATCGGTATGAAAACGCGCATTTGGGGCATCATCATCACTTCCGTTGCAAGCAGTGCGGTCGGGTATTTGACCTGCATTTGTGCCCGGTATCATTGCCGGAGGGGACGACCTTGCCGGGCGGGTTTGTGGTAGACGGACATGAACTGACATTGTTTGGCCTGTGTCCGGAATGCTCTAGCGGTACGACGTCTGAAAACAATGTTGAGGCGGGAGATGGGGATTGTGGCTGCCATGGATCGGGTGAGACAAAACCCTGATCTAGAGCCATGGGCGGGCTTTATGGCGGTTTTGATTCAAGTTTAACAGCAGGCAGGCTCGATATTTTGCGGGGCAGGACGGAAATTGATTTGACATCTGTCAGAGAAGTGGGATACTTCGATTATGAACTCAGCGATGACCAGTTTTTATTATTTTTGGTTTTGGTTTACCGGCAGACAGCCGCGCTGGGTATTGGTTCGGTCATAAATGACCACATGAATTGTGAACACCTAACCCGCCGCGGCATCGCGACGGGTTTTTTTGTGTATGTGCTGAAACGAAAAGAACCGCTGCGAAGAACAGGAGCTTTCAGATGATCGTTGTGATGAGGCCGGGTGCTACCGAGCAGGAGATTACAGGCGTGAAGACACTCATACGAGAAATGGGATTGAAGGATCAGGTCATCGTGGGGACGGACCTGACCGTCGTGGCGGCGATCGGCGACGAGCGACTCAAAGATTGCGCTGTTGTTGAAAGTGCGCCGGGCGTGGACAAGGTCATGCGCGTGCTTGCGCCGTATAAGCTTGCTGCGATCGAAACCAAACAGCAGCAACGCACGGTTATCAAACTGTCGGAGACTTGTGTATTTGGTGGTGTTCAGGTGCCGGTGATTGCGGGGCCGTGCAGCGTGGAAGGGGAAGAGCATATTCTCCAGTGTGCACGTTTGGTGAAGGCTGCGGGTGGACATGCACTTCGCGGCGGCGCGTTTAAGCCACGCACGAATCCGTACAGTTTCCAAGGTCATGGCGAGGATGGTTTGAAGATGTTAGCTGCGGCGCGTGAGGAGACGGGCTTGCCGATTGTGACGGAGGTGGTCACGCCGAGCGATGTGGAGCTGGTGAGTGAGTATGCGGATTGTTTGCAGATTGGCACGCGGAATTGTCAAAACTTCAAGCTGCTTGAAGCCTGCGGGAATCAGCCGAAGCCAGTGCTGTATAAACGCGGCATGTCGATGACAATTGATGAGTATTTACAGGCGGCAGAATATATTCTGGCGGAAGGCAATCCAAATGTGATCTTGTGCGAGCGCGGCATCCGGACGTTTGAAGACCACACGCGGAATACGCTGAGTTTGTCGGCTGTGCCGGAGTTGCAGCACCGCTCACACTTGCCGATCGTGATTGATCCTTCGCACGGCACGGGTCATGCGCGGTTGGTGCCGGCGATGGCGAAGGCGGCGGTGGCGGCGGGTGCGGATGGACTGGCGATTGAGATGCACCCCGATCCGGCTCATGCGATGACAGACGGTGCGCAGTCGATCACGCCAGCCGTGATGGAAGAGATGATGTTGAGCTTAGGACGGATTGCCGAAGCGGTGGATCGGGAATGTGTAAAGGTAAGTGAGATGGTGTGAGGTTGTGGTAAACTGAGTTGGAAAGTCATTTGCCATTAAATTGGCTTGTAGTGACCGGTCGTTATTTCTTCGAGTGTAATGGTTACGCCTTCAGGGAGCCGTCGCCACCAAAGTTCTCGCCATGGGCCGATCTTAGTTATGTTGTTGATGGTTTGGTTTGGATTGATCTCGAATATTTCCAGTAGGTAATCATCAAGGAACGCTTTATCTGTTGCGTATATTTGTTGCTGCGTCGTATTGGGTTGGAGGAAAACCGGGCAGCATACTTGATATGGATCGCGGGCTTCATCCGCGGCAGATAGCCAAAGTTTGACGCCATCAAGTGTGAAGTCGACCGAATTGAGTTGAGGCAATCCGTGTACGGGCATGCCGCCAGAGGGGTTTTCTTTTAGATATCGCTTGATGGCATCGAGTTTTGCTTCGTCAATAATTTGTACGACGTTTTTGGCAAGTAAGCTATTGATAGCCATACTGACTTCATGAATGTAGCGATTGGTTTTGATGCGATTGTTTGGAGGTATTGCGCACAGATCTGCGGCATGATCGATCAGTTCATTAACAGGTAATGTCACACTTTCGATGACATAAAGACACCAGAATTCGTATTGACTAAAACCTTTTGATTCTAGAATGGAGACGATCGTGTTTGGCATAATGATATGGTGTTCTTCGAGAGAGAATATAGAGGTTAATTAAGTGCGAATAATATATCCACGATCCCTGCGGCGCCGAGGAGGATGGAGATAAGGCCGTTGATGGTGAGGAAAGCATGGTGGATGTGATTGGTTTTGCTCTTCCAGACCAGTGTGTGTTCAAGCAGGAGTAGGGTGGCGGTGAGCGCGGCAGCGATCATGAAATAAAGACTAAGTGTGTGTGAGAAGTAGATCGATGTGGTGAGACAAAACAGGGCAGTGGCGTGAAGCCAACGGCTGCACATCAGCGCGTTTTCCACACCGAGCGAGGCGGGCATGGAGAAGATGTTGTTGTCCTTGTCGAATTCGACGTCTTGTAGGGCGTAGATGATGTCGAAGCCGGCGACCCAGCAGGCGACCATGGCGGCGAGGCACCACAGTTCTGGTAGAAACAGGCTGGTTGGCTGGATGGCAAGGGCGGCGGCAAGCGGACTGATCGCGAGTGATGAGCCGAGGTAGAGATGGCAAAGCCAGGTAAAACGTTTGGTGAGTGAGTAGAAGCCGAGGTAGATAAAGACGAGAGGCGAAAGGTAGAGCGGCCAGGGGTTATTGTGAAGGTAATAAAACCCCGCAGCACTTATGAAGAAAGCAACGGCACAGACGAGAATGAGCAGACGAGCAAAGGGAGCACTGAGTTTGCCAGCTGGGATGGCGCGCCCGGCGGTGCGCGGGTTAGCGGCATCAATCTTCATGTCTAATAGGCGGTTAGATAGCATGGCGGCGGAGCGGGCAAAAAACATGCATGCGACAACCAAGGCGAATTCGCTGGTTAGCGGAAAACGTTCGATGCTTGCTGCGGCGATGTACATGGCAAGTAACGCAAAAGGCAGTGCGAAAACTGTATGCGATAGCTTGATATCTCGGCCGGCGGCGAAGAGCTGCGAAAGCGGCGAAGGGGCAGGGGATGTTGATTGTGTTGTAGATGTTTGAGTCATAGCTTGGCGTCTGGACTCCATGGGTTTGAACCCGTGGGCTTGGGGGTTGGGAGGCTTGAGGTTGGGGAGGGATCAGATTTGTTTTTGCTGTTTTGTTTTTTGAAGTTGGTCTTCCCAGGTTGGGGCAAGCGTGTGAGGGATGTCCAATTGATCGAGTATGCGAGCGATGACATGATTTACAAGGTCATCAATGGTTTTAGGCATCGTATAAAAGCTCGGTGAAGCGGGCATGATGGTGGCGCCGGAGAGAGTCAGTGTTTCCATGTTGCGGATGTCGGCGAGGGTGAGTGGGGACTCACGGTGGAGGAGGATAAGTTTTCGCCGTTCTTTGAGGGTGACGTAGGCGGCACGGTGGATGAGGTGTTGTGATTGTGCTGTGGCGATGGCGGCGAGCGAGTTGGAAGAGCAGGGAGCGATGATCATGCCGTCGTGTTTAAACGAGCCGGAGGCGATGGTGGCGCCCATGTTTTGCTGGCCGTGAAGGATGATTGGCGCGTCGGGAGATTGATCAGTGGAAAGATTATTTGCTTCGGCAGGGATGCCTGCAGCAGAGAGTAGATCAGAAATACTGCGATGTCCAAGTTCATCATGAATCAATCGTAAGCCAAGTGGTGAGACAGCGAGATGGATTTGCACCTCTGCCTGATGATAAAGTGCTTGGATCAATCGTTCGGCATAGATGGCGCCGCTTGCTCCAGTGATGCCGACGACAATTTTTCTGGGGATGGGGTTGTTCATGCGTGTGGTATGGCTCCTCGTTGGGGACACGATTATAAATGCTTGGAGCGATAGGACCAAGACGATCACCGTGTGATGGGTTTTAGGTTCGATAGAAGCGGATTTATGGGCGAGGGGATTGTTGAACGGTGAAGAGCAGGCCGGTATCAGTGAGCTTGATGTCTTTGACGTTCATATTGCGGCGTCGGTCGATGGCCCATTGGGGTTGAAAAGTGAGCGAACCAGCCATGATTTGTTTGAGGGTTTCAGTGCTGGCAGAGTCGATGTCTTCAGGCATGTTATTGATCGTATCTTCGATTTGTGATTCGAGGAGTGAAAGCGGGATGGATTGTGTGCCGCCGCGGAGGCCGATGATCGTGAGGTCGGCCTGCCCATCGGGACGCATCCGAAGATTGAACAAGATCGAGAAAACTTGCGTTGTACCATTGGCGTCGACGCTGAACGCAACGACAAGGTTGTCACCTTCACGATCCATCATCATCGCACCGAGATTGTTTGGTTTTTCATAGCCTTTGTATAGCAGCCAACTGTCTGCGCGGCTGTTAAGCCAAGCATTGATCTCATCGAAGCTGATTGCAACTTGCTCCGCTTGTATTGGTTGGTTGGGGTTGGGTGGTGCGCTGATTTGATAGCTGAGTCGACCTTCGAGATCTTCTGCAACTGCGGTGAGCGTAGCTGCGTCGGTTTTTTGCAGATAGGCCTGATTTTTGAGCCAATACTGCGGTGTGCTGTTCCACTTCCACCATGCAGAGATGAGCGTAAGTGATCCAATGGCGAGCAGCACGATGATACAGATGCCGACGGCGATGCCGACTTTCTTGGCGTTGCTTATAGATGATGTTGGCGCTGAACTCATGTGGTGGTGATGTTCCTGTTGCACTGTTCTTGTATGCGGTGTTGAGGCCTGCAGGGCAGGTGTCGGGTTAGTTTCTGCTCTTGGCGGCAGCTCGTGCAGCTTCGGCAAGTGCTTCATGCAGTTTTTCATGGTCGCCGACTTCGTGGAGATACTTCTCTAATTCAAGCACACGTTGCGGAGTACCCATTGGTTCTTGTGTCTGTGCGATTGCAGCGTCGCCGAGCTGTTCACATGCATATAAGAACCAGCCGGCTGGAGCGTTGGCGTATTTACTCGTGCCTTCTTCCGGTACATCAAGACTGGTCCAGCGGCGCTCTTGCCACGCACCAGGTAGCTCATCAACGCGGCAATGTACCTTCGCATCGATCTCACCGACCGACCAGAGATTCCATGAATTATTTGTTTGATCGTGTTCGCCAAAAAGCACTTCGACATTGAGTTTTCTGTCACGTGTGTATTTCAGCAATTGATGAGCACCTTCACGCTTGACCTCACCGCTGACCATGATGCAGCCTGCCTTGGCTTGCTCTGCCCATGCTTCCAAGCGATTGAGATTGTTCGACGTGGTACCCAGAACAACTTCACCGTCTGCTGCAGTCATACGCCGTTGGCGACGAACCTCCTGCAGTGGTAACAGAATACGTGCGTAGTAATCCCAATCTTTGGATTCACGAGCGAGTGTGAGTGCCTGTTCACACATTTGCTCACTGTCAGGATAGTCGCCTTGCATGAGCAGCGTGCTGGCTTGCTCCATCATGTCGTCGAGCTTTTGTTGCATATTTGAATTGTACCCCATCTGCCGGCGGTCGGCGTGGAATAGGGGGAGTTGAGGGGTAAGGGATTGCCGTGGGTTGATCGATCTTATCTAGGTTAGCTTAGCCACCACAGAATGAAGGGCAGCGGGATCACTAAAAACAGCACGGTGTTGATCAGCCACGCGCTGCTGGCAAGACGTGTATCGAGATGAAACATGTTTGCCATCATCACGGTCATGAGTGCTGTGGGCATGAAGCTTTCAATAATGATCACACTGTTAAATAGGTCGTCGGTTTTTAACGCGGTGGTATTGATAGCTTGAAGCATGCCCCATGCAAGCACGGGGATAAACAAAAATTTCATGGCTGCTAGCAGTATGTGCTCGGGGAGATATCGTTTCCAATCGCTGACATGGACACGCATACCGATGCCATAGATGGCGCCGAACGCGCCGAGGTAGAAGATGATATCCATCAGGTTGTAATCCCAAAGTACAAGCGGGGCAGGTGGGCCGAAACGCGCCAGTAACAGCCCGATTACCGCGGCATAGAGCGGCATCGCTCGTAGATCAAAACTTTTGATCATCATGATCCATAGCGGTTGATCATCTTCTAAATGTCTGCCGAAATACCGTGCGATTGGATATAGCATGATGGTCGAACTGATCTGCATCATGCTGACCGCGGCAATGCCGTACGCCAACGCATTCGCTGGTGGGCTGAGCATCACATAGCAGAGATACGCGCCAAGCGTGAAGCCCATGTTACCCATGCCGCACGCGCACGCCATCACACCGATGCGCGACCGTGGCATACTGAGGTGTTGGCAGATTGGAATGACTGCAAATGCTGGTACTGCGACCATCAGCGGTATGATTGCCAGTAACCAATAGTCCTGAGCTTGAAATGGAAACCGCCATAAGCTTAGCAGTACAGCCGCTGACCAGATCCATGCAACGGTATGAAAATGGATACGTCGACTGACGTCTGCGTTCAGCCAGTTCTTACGCCGTGTGACATAACCCGCAAAAAATGAGGCGATGTTGAACACGGTGAAGAAGATGAACTCAAGGTTTTTACCGTCCATGGATGCAACACTGCTTTCGTGCGAGGCGGTCTATCCATCTATATAGATGCCACGGCGATTCAAACGGCAGTTACTGTAATCGAGAATTGGTTTTGTGTAGGTGTGTTAGACGCCAACAGTTCGGGAGTAGATCGCGCGGACTGCGGTTTTGAAATCACTCGCTTGCACGCCGACGATGATATTCAGTTCGCTAGAACCCTGATCAATCATGCGGATGTTCACGCCAGCTTCGGCTAACGCGCCAAACAGCTTTGACGCCATGCCCGGCGTATGTGACATGCCTCGGCCTACCGTCGCTATCAGCGCCATGCCGTCAATGGCTTCCACGCTATCCGGGTCGCAATCTTCTTCGATCTCTTTCAGCACATCATTCAATTTGCCATCTAGTTCCGTATCCGCAATCACTACGCTCATTGTGTCGATGCCTGATGGCATGTGCTCAAATGAAACACCATGCCGTTCCAACACACCCAGCACACGACGGCCAAACCCGATCTCCGCGTTCATCATCGCCTTCTCAACCGCAATGACCGTGAAATCTTTTCGTCCGGCGATCCCTGTGATGCTGCCCATATCGCTACTTGCCTTTGCTGTGGCGACGATCATTGTCCCTGCAGCTTCCGGCTTGTTCGTGTTGCGAATATTCACAGGAATCCCTGCCTCACGCACTGGGAACACAGCCTCGTCATGCAGTACCGATGCACCCATGTAAGAAAGCTCACGCAACTCGCGGTAGGTGATCATGTCAATCGCTTTGGGATGATCTACCACACGTGGGTCTGCCATCAGCAAGCCCGAGACATCGGTCCAGTTTTCATAGACATCAGCGCCTACGCCACGGGAGACGATCGCACCGGTGACGTCCGATCCACCTCGGCTGAACGTTTTCACAAAGCCTTCATGATCCGTGCCATAGAAACCGGGAACGACAGCACGTTCATCGCCACTGATTTTTTGCGAAAAAGCTTCGTAGGTACGTTGGTTGTCCAGCCGCCCGTTCTCGCCGAAGAAGATTACTTCCGCCGCATCAATAAAACGGTAACCCAGCAGCTTCGCTACGATCTGGCCGTTCAAAAACTCGCCGCGGCTGGCGGCATAGTCCGCACCACGATCAGCATACTTCGCAATGCCCACCTTCACACGATCAAGCTCATCAGAAAGATCCAGATCAATTCCCAGATCCTCAATGATCTGTTCGTACCGTTGGTGGATCAGCTTGAACACTTCATCAAATGCAAGACCCTGCTTCGCATGTTCGTGACACAGATAGAGCAGGTCGGTGACTTTCTGATCATCGGCATGACGCTTGCCGGGAGCGCTGGGTACGACAAACTTCCGATCCGGATCAGCATCTACAATCGTCTTGACTTTCTTGATTTGGCTCGCATCGGCCAACGAGGTACCACCAAATTTACATACCTTAATACCCATATCGTGTGTCTTTCTGCTTCGCACTCAATACCACAATCCGCAGCGGCGCCGCTGCGAGGCATCCGATTTTAGCGGTTCCCCTGTGTGATGCACATTTTGCTAGCCTCGCCAGCCACATCTCTGTCTTCGGCAAGGCGTGTAGCTTTATCTGCTAAAGCTGCTCATACAGCATCAAATCCCACTAAAAATCCACAATCACGCCTCACCGGCTCGACATGGGCGCACATTTTTCTATACTGATCCATCCCCCCATTGCCCGGGTGGCGGAACTGGCAGACGCGCCGCGTTGAGGTCGCGGTGGGAGTAAAATCCCGTGGAGGTTCGAATCCTCTCCCGGGCACTTAAATGAAAAACTCACGTCATTTGGCGTGAGTTTTTTGGTGTCTATTAAGCAAGGATCGCGGTGCGGGCTTAGGCCGCCGCATCTTCTTTGCCCTTCGCCTCACCCACCTCTTTTGGGCCATCCCCCTCCTCCATATCTGCAATCTCATTCGAAGCCGCATACATCGTCACTTGCCGCTTGCGATCCGCTTCATCCCATCCCAAAATTCCCGCCATCCATTTCGAAACCTTCTCCGCAATCGTCATGTCATCTCGATGGTAATACTGCCAGCTGCTTCGTCGTGACATCACATCCATCAGCGACCGTGCCCACTCTTCTTCACAGTAATACGCCACTGCTTCCTGGCTAACTGCCGGCGGCAAGATCCCGCTGTAACGATCCTCCAAACCAAGCGCCAACAAACCTTCCTCATCCGTTCGGCAAGCCTCCATCCTCATCCCCAAATACTTCCCAATCTGATCCACTGCCTGTTCCGCCATCAGCCGATACGTCGTCAACTTCCCGCCTCCAACATCCCACCACCCCTCATGCGAATTCACAATCAAATGTTTCCGCGAAATATCCGACGGCTTCCCATTCGGGTCCGCAATCAGCGGTCGCAATCCCACCCAATGGCTGATCACATCGACCTCCGTCAAACCCAATCCCTCAAATCCCGTATTTGCCGCATCAAGAATGTATCGCACATCCTCTTGCTCCGTCCGCACATCCTCGCTCCGACCTACAAAATCCGTATCTGTCGTTCCCAAAATTACACATGCCCCCCACGGAATCGCAAACAGAATTCGCCTTCCCTCTGTGATCACCACCGCATCTTCAATCGGCAGCTTCTCTTTCTCAATCACCAGATGCACACCCTTGCTCGGTCGCAACTTGATCGCACACTGTTCAAAATCCATCGACCACGGTCCCGTCGCATTCACCACAGTCCGTCCCCGCACCATCATCTCTTCCCCGCCTATATGATCCTTCACCCGTACTTGCCAAACGTCACCTTCGCGATCAGACCGCAAGACCTCCGCATAATTCAGTACATCTGCACCATAAGCCCGCGCACTTCGCAAGCTATCAATCACCAGCCGCGAATCATTTGTCAAGCCATCAAAATACCGTACCGCACCGCTCAATCCCTTCGTCGCAAGCGGCGGCACCCACCCCTTAGTTTTTTGCACATTCCCCGCTTCACTCTTCCCAAAGTTATTGCCACTGCACAGCAAATCATAAATCTTCACACCGATCCGCATCTGCCACATCTTGTACGGATGATGCTTGTAAACCGGATATACAAATCGCAATCCATGCGCCAAGTGCGGCGCGATTCGTCCAACTGTACACTTCTCCACGCTCGCCTCGCGCACCAGACCCACACGATACTGCTGCAAATACCGTATCCCCCCATGCAACAGTCGCGTCGATCGGCTACTCGTCCCAAACGCCACATCATGCTTCTCAATCACCGCCACACGCAACCCCCGCATCGCCGCATCTCTCGCTACACCCGCGCCCACAATCCCCCCGCCAATCACCACCACATCATAAAGGTCCTCGCCAAGTCGCGTTATGGTTTTATTACGTTTTGCTTCGATCTGATTCATCATTAACTTTCCTTTTATCATCCCCTAGCCGTTCTCCATGCATCTATCTCATGGTTAGATCATTGATTTTTTTATGTCACACCTACGTGTCGCCATGCCCAAAAGTCCACATGTTCAATATGTGGAGCCAACTTTCCTTACCGTTTATTCATGTATGCTGTGCCCCGCTTCCACTATTAATTTCCCAAGAGTTTCTAAGCTTGCTGTCACAACGTCCGGCATCACCTCGCTCTCTTTCACATCCTCCTCTGTCGAATCCCCCGTTAGCACCAGCACGCTCACCGCCCCCGCCCGCTTCCCCATCATCACATCTGTCATCAGCCGATCCCCTACCATCATCACTTCCTCCCCCTTCAAGCCATGCTTCTCCAGAATCGGCGCAATCATGTATTCATGCGGCTTCCCCAGTACCTCATCCGCCTTTACTCCCGTTGCAACCTCTAAACACTTCGTCACCGCCCCGCAATCTACGAGCACCGTTCGCTCATCCGTCGGACAAAATACGTCAGGATGCGTTGCCAGAAACAGCTTTCCTCGCTTGATCCACCAACCTGCTTCGCACAATTGCTCATACGTCATCCCCGTGTCAAAACCTACCACCACTGCCTCTGGCTCTTCCTTTACTCCTTTCGCCATTAGTTCATCTACACACCCTTCCGCCACCACCTCTAACCCCGCCACCCGCAAATCATCCTTCAACCCGTCCGTCCCCAAAACAAAAACGCGATTGATTTCCCCATGATGCTTTCGCAAATAGAACACCATCGCATGCATCGACGTCAGCAGATTTTCCTCACTCGCTGCAATCCCCAAGCCCGCGAGCTTCTCCAGATATGCCCCCACACTCCGTGAACAATTGTTCGTCAAAAACGTGTACCCCATCCCCCGTTTCCGCAGCCCCGCCAAAAACGGCTTACTAAAATCAAACAGTGTCCCGCCGCTGTAAATCGTTCCATCCATATCCAGCACCACGTGCTTAATCTTCTCTAGCTTCTTTTTTAATCCGTCATTCATCTTCACGTATTCATCCTAGTTAAAATCTCAATTCGCCTATTACATGTAACAGCACGCTTGTGCATGACAAGTTGCAGGATTGATTTCGCGGTATGTGATGTTTTACTGGTGGAGCATCGAGCTTCTTGCACTGTGTTATCTTCCTATGCCGCCCGTGTCTGCTTGAATCATTAATGGCAAACTTCTGGGTGGACAGGGAGGATGGGGCGCAATAAAAAACACCGCAGGCCGTATTCCTGCGGAGCTTTCTCTATTTCTCTAGCTCACTTGAATATGCTTTGGTTGCATGTCCGATTGTTAACCATACTATAGGAAGATCAAGCTACCTTTTCAAGGATTGCCCATGTGCCTGCGCGTTCAAAACCCGCCTTTTTTGCCGAAAAAACCGGTCATCCCCGTACTATGGGACGATGTGCCGGGGCACATTGATCTGCTTTCGCAAGCAGAGTATTTGTTTTTGCAGGGCGGCAGTCTTTCTGATTTGCACAGTGTGCTAGATATGTTGGGCCATCCCCAACTTCAATCTCAGCAGATCTATCTTAATCTTGATTTGCTCAGCGGCTTATCTGTCGACGTTGCTGCACTTCAGTACATCGCCGCGATTCCTCGTATTACCGGCATCATTACTACGCGGCACAACCTCACACAGGCAGCACACAAACTCGGCCTCCGTACCATCGTTCGCATCTTTCTCCAAGACTCCCGTGCTCTCGACCGTGGCCTCCACATTGCGCAAACTGCCAAACCCGACGCACTCGAACTGCTCCCTGGAGTCGCCGCTGCACATATCGCCACTGACTTCGCTAATCTGAGCATTCCTATTCTTGCAGGTGGACTCATCCGTTCTCCGCAATCTGTTCGCGACATTATCTCCGCCGGTATCCAATCCGTTTCCACTTCTAACCCCGATCTCTGGGTGATTAACAGCGTCTAACCATCACATAGATAAACTTTTCTATGTTTTGTTTTTGCAAGATGTCGCATGAGAGGCGTCAACACTGCGCAACGAATGGTCACTTTTGCGCAGCTTACATGTATTTGCCGCAAAGCAACACCCAAAACACTGCGATCACCCAACCCGAAGGTTTAGAATGTCGTAGCAATCTATGGCGGGGCGGGACAAAACCAATCAGTGGATGCATCTTCATACACATATGAACCGCTGTTCCAAAAGGAATTGATTCATGAACATCAGATTCGCGCACCGCATGGTACTTTTCGTTGCAATTTCTATCAGCCTGTTGGTAGCTGTAATCGTTTTTCCAGCTTCAGCTGAAACCATTGCTCCCATCGAATCGCAAATCCAATCCACACACCAGGGTGGTATCCTCCGCATTGATGCGCTCGACCTCACCAAAGATCATTTCTCCGCCATTCCCATGAAACGCATTAATGACCCCGATGCGCCGCCTACCCAATTCCTTCTCTCTGACATGCCCGAGTACTTTAGAACCGGCGACGGTATTGCGCTCCAAGAGCGCGTCAAACCCGGAATCATCCGCCTTTATACTTACCACGTTCCGACACCCGATGACCCGATCAAAAAAATCACTGCAACCATCGAAAATCGCGGTGACAAACCTATGAATTTTAAATTCACTCGTTACGCTTTCCCAAAACCCGGCGGGTACTATCAGGTTGTTGCCGCCAATGCCATGCGCGACTTCCTTTCCTTCAATAATCCTTACCCTAAAACCCGTACACTCGCTCCCGGCAAACGCATGATCCTCGACCCGAACATGGATCGTGTGCAAACTAAAAAGGACATGCTTGTGCATGGATGGTACGAGTTTGAAATTGATCAGCCCGCAGAAGTTGCCGTCTTCCAAACAGATATCAAGGACGATTCCAAAACGATCGTTGATCGTCTTCCGAAACTTCCACGGTCCCTTAAAGGCTGGTCGCACTCCGGCTCAGGCCGCGGCACATTCCTGGATTCAAACTTTCTCTCTACCCCTGCTGACGAAGACTATGTCTACGATACCGCTGAGGGCATTAAACGCATCATTGTCGCCGACGGCAAAACCGACCCATGGATTACTGGCTACGACCAGATCCAACGCACCGAAGGTCAAAACCGTGGACACTACGGCACGATCTACAAAATTCGAATCAAATGGAAATCTTCCGACAAACGTAACCTTGCACTCATCACTTACTCCCACCACATGAAATCCAAATGGTGCGGCAATGTCGGCCTCGCGCTTGGTATCTCCAAAGGCGAATTCCCCGCTGGTGTGATTATGGCCCCGACACAAAAAGATCGCCTCACATTTAAACGCTATCCCGAGGCTGTCCTCATTCAGCGTTTCAAGCCCGATCCTGAAAAGGAAGTACAGGAATTCGAAATCCTCTTTACGCCTCCCGGTGCATCCTGTCTGCCCATGCCTTTCGCGTTGATTCCCTACGACACCGAATAATCCGTTTACTGACACCATATTGTCAGGCTCCATCTCAATTTTCTTCAAGCGGCTGACACAAAGTAGTCGAACGATTATACTATGATCATGTTAGGTTTTTAGTAGGACTTGGCCTCGCCTATCAAAACCACCATCGAAGGAACTGCACGGATGCTAAGAGAACTTCACATCTCCAACCTTGCTGTCATCGAAGATGCCCGCATCGACTTCACCGCGGGCCTCAATGCTTTCACCGGACAAACTGGGGCTGGTAAATCACTCATTCTCGGTGCCTTCGAAATCCTCCTTGGCCTCAAATCCGCACGAAACATCATCCGCCCTGGGGCCAAAGAAGCGCGTATCTCCGGCCTCTTTGAGCTACAAAACCCAAGCACTCTCCAGCGCGTCTCTGAACTTGCTGATCAATCTCTCGAACCCGGCGACCAAATCCTCATTACACGCAAATTTCTTCCCTCCGGCCGTGCCTCTGTTGCACTTAACGGACTTCCCATCACTGCTGCGATGCTCAAAAATATCTCACAGCATCTTGTCGACATCCACGGCCAGCACGATCATCAATTTCTCCTCAAACCCAGCAATCAGTTACACATCCTAGACAACTTTGCAGGGTCATCTAACCTGCGCTTAGAGTACACCGATATTTATCACAGACTTCGTGATTTGCGATCCCAAAAAGCAGAGCTTCTCACCAGTCAATCACTCCGAACTCAGCAATTAGACCTCTATGAATTCCAAGCTGATGAGATCGACGATGTTGACCCGCAAATTGGTGAGTTTCCTGAACTTCAAGCTCGTTTTAAACAGCTCGCCAACCTTTCCAAGATTCGTGACCGTGTCCAGAGTATCCAATCCGCCCTTTACGAATCCGATGCTGCCATCGTTTCCCGCCTTGAAGCCATGACCCATGTCCTCCGCGATCTTGTCGAGCTCGATGAAGGGCTCCAACCTGTTGAAGAACACGTTCGTACCGCTGCGCTCACTTTGCAAGAAGCATCCTTCGAACTTTCCCGGCACCTCTCCCATCTCGACGCTGATCCGCAAGAACATGCTCAAGTTGAAGACCGACTCAATGTTCTTAACCGCCTCATCCAAAAATATGCCGATCCTTCTTTCACTCTTACCGAGGATCCTACTGAAGGTGTGATCAACTTCCGTATTCAGATTGGTCAGCAGATCGAAGAACTCCGTCTCCAGGATGATGATCTTTCGCAGATGGACGATCAAATTGCTTCCCTATCTAATACACTGTTAGACCTCGGCAAGCAGCTTACCGCCAAACGTGCCGCCGCTGCCGATGAACTTTTCCCACTTGTAGAATCACAGCTCAAAGACCTTGGGATGTCCGAAGCCAAACTCCGTATTCAGATTGATTCTGCCGATGAGAATGATCTTGTCGCCTTTGCCCCCATCGGCCTTGATGCCATCGAATTTCTCGTTCAAACCAACCCCGGCCAAGAATTTCGACCTCTTCGCAAAATCGCTTCTGGCGGCGAGCTTTCTCGCATAATGCTCGCCATCAAATCTATCCTTGCCTCCGCTGACCGCATCTCCGTCCTCGTCTTTGACGAAATCGACGCCAACATCGGTGGGCGCCTTGGTTCCGTCATCGGTGAAAAACTCCGCGCTCTTGCACACGGCATCACTCCGCAATCTAAAATCAAATCAAAAGCCAAAACATCCAAAAACATAGAGACTTCCGAAGGAGGAAGTCATCAGGTAATTTGTATCACGCACCTTCCGCAGATTGCAGCTTTTGCCGATCAGCACCTCCATATTGAAAAAACCGTTACAGGTACCGGTAAGCACAAGAAAACCGCGACTACCGTTGCCACGCTCACCGGTAAGACCCGTGTTAACGAACTCGCTGAAATGATTTCCGGTAAGGACATCACCCCCACCACTCGTAAGCAAGCTCGCGAACTTCTCGCTTCTGCGTCAGACTAATTTTTCTACCATCCGCCTCTAACGTCGATCAATCGCAATATTACGGCAACGGTCTTCGTCGTATTTTTGCTATCATTCACCCTTCTATCATTAGGTAGACGATGCAAGATCACGCTTTACAGCCAACATGCCGCATGGTGCATAGGATGACGCGATGACAGACGCAATCAATGACATACTGGCTTCATCGTACCGTCCCGAAAATATGGATTGGTCTGACGCTCATGACCGTGAGCTAGCTAGGAAGCTTCGCCAACGTGAAGCCGATTGGCGTGTCGGTCCGATCGTTTATCAGGTTTACCTCGACCGTTTCGCACCAGCCAAGAATCTCCAGCAAAAAATCACTGACGGTTTATACGATACGCCGCGCATCCTGCGACCTTGGTCCACGCTTCCCAAACGCGGTCCGCATATCCATTCACATAACATGTCCACCAACGCGCTCGAATACTGGGGCGGTGATCTTCAATCACTCCACAGCCGTATAGGCTATCTCCAATCACTCTCGCCGGATGTGATCTATCTTGGGCCGATCCATGAAGCGCTTTCCAACCACAAATACGATGCATCGGATTACTTCAACATTGCCCCCGAATATGGCTCACATGATGAACTTCACCGACTTACCGAGGATATTCATGGTTGCGGGATGCGTATCATGCTTGACGGCGTCTTCAACCACATGGGACAGCATTCCCCTTATTTTATAGACGCAAAAAATAATCCCGATTCCCCATATCGTGACTGGTTTGTGTTTGATGATGCTTATCCTTCTGGCTATCGCAGTTGGATGGGATCGGAAAATCTTCCCGAACTCAATCTTGAAAACCCGGAGCTGCGGCAGCTTTTGTGGGAGGATGAGAACTCGGTCATCAAGTCGTATCTGCAGAACGGTATTGATGGTTGGCGGCTTGATGTGGCTTACGACCTCGGCTTTAACTACCTCAAACAGATCACCGATGCGGCGCATGCGGTTAAGCCTGATGCATCTGTCATTGGTGAGCTTTGGAATTACCCTTCGCAGTGGGTCGATTCGCATGATGGCCTGATCAATCTGCATGTTCGCCAAATTATTTATTACCTTTTGCAAGGTAAAATTATTGGCCGACAGGCTGCGGCATGTTTCAAACAAATGATCGACGACATGGGGTATGAATCGTTGCTCAAGTCATGGCTTGTTTTAGATAATCATGATGTCCGTCGTCTCCGTACAGATTTTACTCACGAGTCTAAACGCCAGCTAGCTCAGCTTTTGCAATTTACCTTGCCTGGTTCACCTAATATGTACTACGGATCAGAGCTCGGCATGCTTGGCGGTGATGATCCGGCTTGCCGGGCGCCGATGCGGTGGGATTTGGTGCATGACAGCAACCCGCATCTGGCTTACACCAAGCAACTGATCTCGCTGCGCAAAGAGCACCGGGCGCTGCGCGTCGGCGAGACGTATGTGCTGCACAGCGAAAAGTGTTTTGCGTTTGCGCGGTTCACAGATCGTCTTGATGAAACGCTGTTTGTATTGGTGAATCCGACGGCGGCGCATGTGACGGAGATGGTGCAGCACCGCACGCCGAAGATTATGTCCATGACGCGACTGAAGGATTTGCTTTCACCGTCAAGCAGGCGATACGAAACGCACATCGGTTTTCTTGAGGTATCGTTGCCCCCGCACAGCGCGATGATTCTTACGCCAGACGTACCTACAGCTCCTGCATATAACCCGTTTAAGCGTGTGAACTAAATCACAATTCATTCTTTGATTAATGTCCGTAAACAAGCTCAATCACTGGAATGATGAAGAAGGGAAGTATGGTGTAAAAAACCCACGCGTATCCACGTTCATGGAAGTACATGGCCCCGATCGATCTGAGAAAAACCAGCCCGACGATGATTTGTGCAATTATCATCTTCTGTGAGCCGGTCTCGCACCGGCATCGCAGAAAAATACCCTGAATAATCACAGCCAGAACGAGTAAAGTGAAGACCGTTTTGAATGGCCATTTTGGACGAGTTGCGGTAACTGCTTCCCTCATGCATCCAGTCTAAATGCCGCTATGTGTTTCTGGCAAGATTAAATATTCTGTTTGACTGTGCTCCATTTTCCAGGGGGAGCATTGGGGGTGTTCGGCGTGGATGAGATTCGTGGATAGTGCGCAAAAAAGACGCGGCACAGAGGAGTGTCTGTGCCGCGTGTTAGGTCTTCAGCATCGGTAATGAAATGAGACGCGGTCTGGCAAGTATTTCACCTCCCAAACCGAATGTTTTCAAACCATCTACACAATGATTGCCGCTATCCCCAGAAGGTCAATCTATCATCCCTCATTTTTTGTTTTCTAATGAAGAGTCTTCCTAGTATCGGCGAGTCGCCATAAAAAAACGGCCAAACATGACTGTTCAGCCGCGTCTCCTACCAAAACCATACCTCTAGTTCCCCGTTTTATCATTTAGCTGGTTTATGTGTCTAACCAGCCTTTAGATTTTATTAGGTGCTGCCGACACTGAGTTCGACCGGCTGATCTTTCACATCGTAGTTCGGATCGATGGCGATGTTGAGCGGTTCGCGTTTGCCGTTGGTGTACTTGATACCATCTTGATCGATGATGCGCTGGATGGCCATGACGCCTTCGATCAACGTTTCAGGACGTGGTGGACAGCCTGGCACATACACATCCACGGGGATGAACTGATCGACACCTTGGACGGTAGCGTAAACATCAAACACGCCGCCGGTTGAAGCGCAAGCACCCATCGACAAAACCCATTTGGGTTCGGTCATCTGTTCATAGATACGCTGCAAAACAGGAAGCATTTTTATAGATACGCGGCCAGCAACGATCAGCAGGTCCGCCTGACGTGGGCTAAACCGCATGACTTCAGCACCAAAGCGGGCAAGGTCGTATCGGCTGGACGCTGTCGCCATCAGCTCAATTCCGCAGCATGCGGTCGCAAACGGCATCGGCCAAACCGAACTGCGGCGTGACCAGTTCACGACCTTCTGCAGTTGCGTGGCCATAAAGCCGCCATCTCGGATCATGTTCTCAAGGCCCATGTCTGTACCTTCACATCTATCTCAGCCCCGAAGGGCGGTTGTCAAAATCATTTGTCGTCCGTGTTGGTGCCAATTGTAACCGGATTGGCTTCTTCTGACATACTCATGCATCGACCAGTTCGGGCGATTCAGTCCGAATTCCCTTGCGATCACGGCCGATCTGCCTCACATATTTTAGGCGGGTTTTCGGTATGGTTCACACCCAGCGCGGTACGGTTTTGCTTCCGGTGCTGGGGGGTTATCGGTCGATTGTCAGGGGCCTGCAGCACAACAACGTGTAGAGGCGATGAACATGATACATGAAGTCCCCGAATCGCACAGATATCCACAACTCAGGCTCAGCTAAGCGGATAGGTCTGCCGCAGCTCACCGTCTTTTCCGACGACTGGGGTGTGCACCCATCGAGCAGCCAGCACTTGGTAAAACATTTGATGGGCGATTTCGAGGTGCTGTGGGTGAACACGATCGGGATGCGCTGCCCAACGCTTGGACGGGAAGATTTGGGGAAGGTTGTTCGTAAGCTAAGAAAATGGAGCAGTTTAAGATTAGGTGCTGTTGCGGGTGCTGCGAAACTGGCTGCCAATGACCATGTGCCGAAGCAGTGCAATCCAATGATGTATCCGGGGTTTCGGTCAACTTGGCAGCGGAAATTGAACCGAACGTTGATTGGGCGAACGATTCGGAAGCACCGAGATCATGATCGTAAACAGGTTTATCTGACAACCTTGCCCGTGACTGCGGACTTAGTAGATGTATTGCCGGGTGATTGGGTGTATTACTGCGTGGACGATTTTTCGGTCTGGCCAGGGATTGATCATGCCGTGATGGATGCGATGGAGCGGGAGCTTGTTAGCAAGGTCGATCGGGTCGTGTGCGTGAGTGAAACCTTAATGGATCGCATGCGAAGTATGGGGCGAGATGATGCGGTTCTGATGACGCACGGGATTGATCTCGAGCACTGGGGTTTGTGCGAAGGCACAGAAAGTGCTGGAAAACAAGGGATAGATGATGGGGGAGCGGATGGTCGGATGGTTATACGGTCAAGGTATGATTGGGCGAGGGATGTGTATGGGCCGTTGTATCTATTTTGGGGATTGATTGATCAGCGTTTAGATAGTGAATGGGTGATCAAGCTTGGAGAATCGGCGGCACGTGAAGGGGGCAGGGTGGTCTTGCTGGGACCAGAGCAGTCGCCGAGTCAATCGCTGTTTGGAAAGAAGGGGGTCATGTTTGGCGGATCAGTGCGATATGCAGATTTGCCTGTGACAGCGAGGGTGGCAGATGTGCTAGTGATGCCTTACCGAAATGAGGCGGTGACACGAGCGATGCAACCATTGAAATTGAAGGAATACTTGACGACGGGTAAGCCTGTTGTTTGCAGGGACTTGCCAGCAACGCGAGCATGGTGGGACGGGTGTGATCTGGCGTGTGAGGTGGATGATTTTATTCATCTGTGTGAGATGCGAGCTGCTAGCGGGATTGGGCAAGATCAAATCGCCTCACGACGGCAATTGATAGATGAGTCATGGTCCGAGAAGGCGCGGCAAATGCACAAGATCCTTATCGGGACTGAAAATATGACGATGAGTGGGGTGGCGGCATAGTGGTCATGCCGTGAGCGGGGCAGGTCAGTATTGGAGCGACACGTTGGAAACAGAGAGACAGCAAGATAAAACGAGTCGGGTGAAGCGGGTGATGCAGCGGTCGATTAGATCGATCGGCCGGTTAGTAGTATGGACTGATCGATGGGGTAAGCGGTGTTTACGCCGAGTGTTTACGACGGCACGATTGAAGTTTGTGGCGCAGATGATTGGCTTGTTGCGAGCGGCGCCGGCGCTGGTGTCGTATCGCATGACACGCAACGCGCTGGGTAGAGAACGTGCATTTTCCTTGGCGGCAGAAAAGGTTGCGCGAATCACAGGTATGATTGGTGTGTATGCGCGGTATGCATTCTACAAGCAGACATTGTTGCATGTAGGGAAAGATGTTTGTTTTGGATATATGTCGATTGTCAGTAAGCCGGACACGCGGGTGGGCGATCAGGTTTATTTGGGCCGATTTTGTTCCGTGGGTTTGGCGGATCTTGAAGATCAGGTGATGTTGGCAGATGGGGTTCAGATTTTGTCGGGTCGACATCAGCACGGCAGTGATGCAGGTACTCATCAGGCGTTGCAGGAGAATGATCATCACTACAAGCGAGTGGTAATCGGCATGGGGAGTTGGGTTGGCGCAAACGCGGTGGTGATGAACCATGTGGGTAAAAAGTCAGTGGTGGGTGCGGGGGCGGTGGTTGTACACGAGGTCGCGCATGAGATGAAGGTTGTAGGCGTTCCGGCAAAAAGCAAAGCGGTAGCACCGCAGCCTAAGGCACAAGTACGTGTGCATACGGCTGATGAAGATCAACAAAGACGGTTGGTCTTGCGAGCGGCTTAGTCGATTATTCAGTGGGGATGTCTGGGGAATCCGGGGTGATGGCGAAATAGATTTCATAATCAAGGCGCACCGATTCGAGATGATCGGAGATGTTGTCTTGTGTTATCTGAATGCCCAGCGGGGGTTGGGTATTGCTGTGCTCGGGGTTAAAGATGGTTTTCAGAATGCGGGCACCGGCGGCACGGGTGATGTGAACTGGGTCCCAGAAGTTGTTCATGCGGGCGGCGGGGTCTACTGAACTTGGTATCGTTTCGATTGTCATATTGTTGATGAGCGCGAAATCCCAAAGTTCGGCTTCAGGCATGCCTTCTTCTTCATGTTTGAGACTGTTTTCATTGGCGACGAGTTCGGTGAGTTTGCGTTTGCCTTGCTGCCAGAGCGGCCAGAGGTTTTGTTGTTCCATGTTGTCCAGGGCAGAGACGTGCAGGGGGGGAAGAATGATAGTAGTTTTGATGTGGTTGATTTGGCTGAGGAAGATGAATTGTTGGAGGAGGGCGAGGTTGATGGTTTGTGATTGTTGGTAGACGGTGTCCGCGGGATTGACGTTGATGTTGTATTCGGTGGCGAGGGCGCAGAGGGCGGCGGGGTTGGGCGTGGGGAGGGGTTCGTTGAAGGCGGGGGCTTGGGGGGAGCCGGGCTTGGTGAGAGGCCGGGTGCGTCGGCCGCGGTTATTGAAGGCGGGTTCGGCACCAGAAAGGATGGCGATTGATTTTTCAGTGGCTTTGTAGCCGAGGAGATTGGCGAAGTGGTACTCGGCTTGGGAGAGTTCGGGGTTTAGGATGGATTCACGGAAGCCTTGTGTGTGGGCTTGAGCGTTGAAGAGCCAGTAGTTGTCGAAGGTGAGGATGATGTGCTTAGGCGGCATGGGGCGACGGATGGCGCGTTTGAGTGCGGCAAGAAGTTCGGGGAGGGTGTTGCCATCGAGGGCACTGTTAAACGCGCCGCCATCTTGCATGAATGGAGGTAAATCCTCGGGATCGAAGCCGACGGCCATGATTGAGGAGCCGAGCATGAGTGTATGGGATTGATCTTGTCGCAGCAGCTCAGCACGACCACGGACAGAGGGCATGGCGTGGACGGATTGATTGAGTGATGAGCGTCTAAGCGATGGATAGGCAGAAAAGGGATCGATCCGCGCATTGAAGATGGTGATGGCGATCAGGAAGACAGCCAAGAGGGGAAAGAGCAGAAGCAGAAATTTTTTCGATAATCTATTCATGGGTTAGAAGCGGTAGTAGATGAACTCACCTGCGCGGGACATTTGGAGGATGGACGCGGTGAAGAGGACGACGAGGATGATGACCCAAAAGGGTTCGGGTCGCCATTTCCATGTGGCCAATGCGGGGATGCCGTCCCATTTGAGTTTGCGGCCGTGGTGTGGGCGGTATTGCCGCATCATGGTTTGGATGTTGGGCATGATGGTGACGAGGGCGATCATGAGGATGAGGAGGATAATGCGTGATGATTTGAAAGGGTGGGCGAGGGCGAAGCCGTTTAGGCCGAACATGGCGGTGAAGAAGTCGGATGCTTGTGAGAGAGAATCGGCGCGGAAGAGGACCCATGCGAGAATGACGGCTAACAGGGTGATCGATCGGGCGGCGATGATGTAGGGGAGGGCAGAGGTGGGACGATTGGGGAAGAGTTTGTGGAAGGCGTGGTTGATGCAGAGGTAGAGGCCGTGGAGTCCGCCCCAGAGCATGAAGACCCATGCGGCACCGTGCCAGAGCCCGCCGAGAAGCATGGTGATGAAGAGGTTGAGGTAGCGGCGGGCGTGCCCTTTTCGGTTGCCGCCGAGGGGGAAGTAGAGGTAGTCGCGGAGGAAGGTGGAGAGTGTGATGTGCCAGCGTCGCCAGAACTCGATGATATTGGTGGCACGGTAGGGTGAGTTGAAGTTGAGCGGGAGTTTGATGCCGAAGAAACGTGCGATGCCGAGCGCCATGTCGGAGTAGCCGGAGAAATCGAAGTAGATTTGAATGGCGTATGCGGTTGCGCCGAGCCATGCTGCGACGAAGGTGAGTGTTGATGATTCGGGGGTGAATGCTTTGGCGGCCATGAGGGAGAACTCGTCGGCGATGAGTACTTTTTTGGAGAGGCCGAAGATAAAGAGGGAGATGCCGACGGTGAAGTCGGGGGCGTTGAGTTGTAGTTTGCGGTTTTGGAATTGCGGGAGCATGTCGGCGTGATGGACGATGGGGCCGGCGATGAGCTGTGGGAAGAAAGTGACGAAGAGGCAGTAGTCGATAAAGTGGTATTCGTGAGTGAGATTGTTTTTGGCGTCGAAGAGGTAGGCGATTTGCTGGAAGGTGTAGAAGGAGATGGCGATGGGGAGGACAATGGCGGGGACTGTCCATGTGATGCCGAGGAGTGTGTTGGTGGTTTCGGTGAGTAGGCTGGCGTATTTGAAGTAGATTAGAAGCCCGAGGTTGAAGGTGATGCCGAGGGCGAGGAGAAGATTTTTGTGAAGCGGTTTTTGTGTGGATGAGATGAAACGCCCAAGGGTGAAGTTGATGATGATGGAGGCGGCGAGCGGTAGCAGGTCAGCGAACCGCCAGTAGCCGCAGTAGATGAGCGAGGCGATGACGAGAAAAATGAAGGGTGCGCGGCGATAAGGGAGACGTGAAGTGATGGCAAAGCCGATCAGCACGACAGGTAAGAACAGCAGGACAAATGAGTATGAACTGAAAATCATGCGGTATGAGTTGGGTTGATAATGGAAACGTGCTGCGCCACTGGGCAGATTGATAGTTTACAGGAAAACCTGTGGTCTGGTTCGGTGAAGTGTTTAGCAAAGGGGTGTGATAGGCCGGATGGGATTAAGATGAAGTGTCAGGCGTCTCAGCAAAGTCGGGCATAAGTGGGGCTGTTTTAGCAATGGGTTCGGTTGGAATGACTAGGGAGAAGGTCGTGCCGGCGCTGACTTCAGATTCGAGTTCGATGCGGCCTTGCAGAAGGTCGGCGAGTTCCTTGGAAATGGTGAGGCCGAGGCCGGTACCGCCAAATTGCTTGGTAACCGATGGATCAAGCTGTGTGAACTTGTCGAAGATGCGCTGTTGGTCTTCAGGTGCGATGCCGGGGCCGGTGTCGGTGACGGAGATGCGGAGTTCAGGACGCTGATTGTCTTCGTGTGGGGTAAGGAATCGGGCGGAGAGTGTGACGGTGCCGTCGGCGGGTGTGAATTTGACGGCATTGGAGAGGAAGTTGAAGAGGATCTGTTGGAGCTTGCCTGCATCGGTGGTGATGATGGGAAGATTGGGTGGGACATCAAGTTGGAGGGTGATGTCTGCTTTCTCAGCTTGGGGGCGCATGAGGTTGAGTAAGCCCTCGGTGGTGTCGGTGATGGAGATTTGCGAGAGGGAGAGTTCCATACGGCCGGCTTCGATCTTGGCGAGGTCGAGCAGATCGTTGATCAAGTCTAAAAGTGTGCGTGAAGATTTGTTGATGTTGTTGACGTAGCGACGGCGTTTTTCATCAGCGGGATCGTGTGTGTCGGTAAATGTTTCTGCGAGAACTTCGGCAAATCCAGAGATTGAGTTCAAGGGTGTGCGGAGTTCGTGTGAGACGTTGGCGAGGAACTCGCCTTTGATTTTGTTGGCTTCGTAGAGTGCGACATTAGATTCGGCGAGTTCGCCGAGCTTGAGGTCGAGGGATTTATTGATGGAGCGGAGGTCTTGTGTGTTTTTACGGATGTTATCGAGCATGTGGTTGAACATGTCGGAGAGTTGCTCGTATTCGTCGCCGGTGTTGATGTCGGAGCGGATGTTGAGATTCCCTTCAGAGACAGCGGCGGCATAGTCACGGAGGAGTCTGACAGGGGAGAGGATAATGCGCGTAGTGATGTACCAAAAAACGAAGATGGCGAGCAGGCCTGCCGCGATACCCGCGGCAATGAGGTAAATGATGTTGACGGCTTGCTCGATGGGTGCGTCGGGATCACGCAGATCAATCAGAAGGATTTCTTCAAGGGGGTTGGCCAAACCTGTGGTATCGATAGTAGCTGAGAAGCCTGCCGCTGTGCCGCCTCGGATGGTGTTTAATTCAGACTTACGAACGGCCCGTGCATAGCGGTAGTAGGTTTGCCCACCTGGATCGATAGCGTGGGTGAAACGCTCGGTTTGATCGGGGCGCAGCTGAAATTTTTCAATGGTGGTTTTAAGGAAAGGATCTTCTTCTTCGGCGGCAGAAAACTCGCTGCGGTCAATGCGGACAAACTTCAGGTTTTCATCGGCAGGAAGATTTTCGGATCGTGATTGAAGCTGATAGGCAGAGAGTGTGGGTCCGAGTTGGATTTTGTTGGTGAGCCATGCATCGGCATAGTCACGGGCTCGTTTGCGTGGGCCTTCATCGACAAGCGTTTGCATACGCAGTGCCACAACGATGAGCGCGGCTGCGAGGATGAGGATAACGGCTGCACCGAAGAGGAGCAGACATTTGTTGGCGAGCGTGAGACGGACAGACTTGCTCATGTGCGTTTATTGTAGGGGAAGTTGGTGAGAAAAGGGCGTGCTTGTTGACGATGTTATGTAGAGATATTTGATTCGGAGGGGTGAATCAGTGAGTCATAATGAAGGGTATCGGTAATGCAGTTGTTTTCATCACAGACGATGACCTTGGCGACGTGGTTGTCGAGTTCTTCAGAACCGCCGGTGAGGTAGGCGTAGTTGGCGATGATCAGTTCATGACCGATGTCTACGAGTCGTGCGGCTGCTCCGTTAACGCCGATGACCCCGGAGCCAGGCTCGCCATGGATGACATAAGTTTCAAAACGGTTGCCGTTGGTGATGTCATAAATCCAGACGGCTTCGTTGGGGCGGATATCGACAGCGGCAAGCAGGTCGGCATCGATGGTGATGGAGCCGACGTAATGCAGATCGCATTGGGTGATACGGGCCATATGGATTTTTGAACGGAGCACCTTGCGGAGCATGGGTCACCTCAGGCGGTTGGGGGTACTGATGAATCAGTGCTACATTTTAGTGGGGTTTGAGGTCGTGTCGAGCGCCCGTGAGGTTGATCCTGTAAGAAGTTGCGGTGAAGCAGGGTATTGAGTGCGATTGAAATGTGAGCAGAACGCTTGTTTTGCTTAGCTATCGCCATTGGTCACGCGGTCTAGCAAGGGAAGGAGGGACTCAGAGAGGACTTGATCCCAGCCCATTTGCGAGACAAGTTTTTGGCCGGAGTCGATAAGTGCGGCCCGTTGTTTATCATTGGCAGGAAGATTGGCCGCAATGGTTTCTGCGACTTCGGCCGAAATAGTTTGTTCAACCAGATCACGATCGTGAATGGTCATATCTTTGAGCTGGTTGATGGTGAAGTCGTGATCGAGTCGTGTGTAGTCGGCAGTTATGACGTTGGGGACGGTTCGGTTTTGTGTGGCGTGTTTGACGAAACCATCGCAGCCACAGATTGAAGAAATGCAGCAGATTGCGCCGGAGCCGAGCGGCTCAAGCGGTGAGATGCCGAAGGGTTCATAGGTCGCCAGACCAAACTCAACATCGGTCGCGCGTCGGAGATCGGCGATATTCATGTCTTTGGGCAAGCGTTTGCCGATGCGATCTTGGGACCAGCCAAACTGATTAACAAGAATGATTTGAATGTTGTCATGTTTCTGGTTGAAAGGTTCGATCATGCGGTAGAGATCAATCTCAGGACCGACAAGATCGGGGAAGCCGTTGCGGTGTTGGCGGGGCCAATCGTATTCTTCTTCCATGTGCCGGATGTCAGCTTTGCGACGAACGCCGCCAGCGGAGGTGAGGATAAAGAGGACACCGGTTTTGTTTTGTTTGGCAAGGAGAGTATCGAGGTGTGAGCAGACGGCAAGGTCACGCCACATACCCTTGGAGACAACTGGCCTTGTGATGTGGGTCATGAGAATATCGGGGTGATGGCCGACGAGTTTTTCAGCATAAGCTTGTAGCAAGGTGCGCGATTTGTTTTTGTCCTCAAGGGTGACCTTCATCGCGGGGAGTCCGTTGTAGACGAGGTCTATCTGATGCTTAGATAGCTTGTCATTGAGAAAATGTAGTTCATCTTTGGTGTGGTCGCCGACCGCGATGATGCCGTCACAGAGATACGTGCGGGAGATGAGCGCGTGGCGGAGGTATTGAGATTGATCGCCAAAAACGTCATCGACATAAAGGCCTTGCTTACGGGCTTTGTTCATGATGTTGTAGAACATGGTGTCGTGGCCGGGATGGGTTTCGACCAGTCGGCGCGCGGTAGCACATTCGTGAGCATGGAAGACGGTACGGAAATCGTCACCGCCGTCGAGGATTGCTTGGAGTGCGGACGGCATACCCATGAATTCATGTGCAAACAGAACGCAGGGCAGGTCGTCATCTGAGAGCAATGCGCGAAGTGCGTAGAACGCAGGTTCAGCAAGGCGGGTGTATTCTTCATAATCCCATGCGGATTCATAACGGGAAGAGTCGAGGCCGAAGCGTTCCCAGAGCTTGAGTTTAAAGATATTTAGACGATCAGGGTTAGCGCGAAAGACATCAATGAGTAAAACTTCTGCTTTCCCGGATCGGTTTTCGCCGGGCGGGTTGTAGGTACGTGTGCCGTAGATGAGTTTGACATTGAACGCCCATTCGACAGGGCGGAATTTAGCACCAAGTCCAACATCATCAATGTCGTCCACAGAAGAATAAAGGACCTTGCCGTGATCACCGAGACGTGAGGCAGGGTCGGAGGCCATATGTGTCGCGGTTGGGCCGATGAGGATGGATCGTTTGACGCGGGATTGATAAACCGGCGAGATCATGAGCCCTTCGAGGACGGTGCCGATGCCGCCTAGCTGTTCAACTGCTTCATGAGTGACGTGTGCAAGGGTGAGATCTTTTTTGCTCATGGTGTAGGATCTATCTGTTGATTAGAGGTTGTGGCTAATAGCCTCGATTCAACAACACAGCATGCATATATTCATGATCGGTCATTGATGGAGTGTATGTAAAAGAAAACCCGCTAGTTAAGCGGGCTGTTGATGTTTGGATTGTGGAGTGTTGGAAATGCTTTTGCTTCCAAGAGGATTAGCCGGGAGGGAGGTCTCCGGGATCGATGTCGGGCTTGGCGGTATTGGAGGCATCGGGGTTGCGGCCGGTAGTCTGGGAAAGCGCCCGTGCAATAGCAGGACGGCGAAGCTGTGAGATATTGCCACGACGCATGGCTATGACGCCGGTGCGTGCGAGTTCGATGATGCCGTAGGGTTCGAGCAACTCGATGAACGCTTCGATCTTTTCTTCCGAGCCAGCCATTTCGATCATGAGTTGGTCGGGCGAGACATCGACGACCTTGGCACGGAACAGGTTGGCCATCGTGATGATTTCTTCGCGCTTGTCGGCGGGCCCAACGTCGGTTTTGGTAGAAACCTGCACGAGAATCATATCACGTTCGACGAATGGGACGTCGGCATATTCGACGACTTTGACGACGGGGACAAGTTTTTGAAGTTGTTTGCGGACTTGTTCAAGGGTCGCAGTATCGCCGGTGACGACGATGGTCATGCGAGAGATTTCCGGGTTGTCGGTGCGCCCGACGACGAGGGAGTCGATGTTGAAGCCGCGAGCGGCGAACATGGATGCGACCTGTGCGAGCACGCCGGGCTCATTGGTAACGAGCGCAGCTATGACGTGACGAAATGCTTGGTTGGATTGAGTCATAATGGATCATGATACGCGGATGTGTGGTGAGTGCTCAAATGACTGGTGGTGTGGTTGTGGGAAAGATTGGCTGGGGCAGTGGATCACAAGTGAGTTGCATCTTTTTGTGGAAAAGGTGTTGATATCAAATATGGGGCAAACATGGCTAGCGCATCATTGAACGAGAGTGGGGCCGGTCAGTTTGTAGGTGTTGGGTTATAGGACCAGCACCGCGATAGGTAAGTTGAATGTTTGCTGGGGGTTGTAGTCGGGTTGTTCCAGGCAGCGATTGGGTAAGTAACTGGCGGCAGTGAAGCGATCAGATCTGATTATTGGGCGAAGTTTTTGAAACGCAGATGTGGATAAGCATGGGGATAGATTTCGTCTAACTGTATATTAGCGTTAGATGAGACAGATGAGGGGGGATAGTCATGTTTTAAGAAGGTTGGCATCATGTTCTGAGAGCGTGCCAGAGCCTAAAAGCTGTAAAAACAGGGGTGAAAAAGCAATTTTCGCGACACAGCAGTAAAGGCTATCTAACGGTTAGATAGGCCTATCACATGATTAGGTGACGGGCCGTTAATGAATGAATCGCATATCACCAAAATTGGGGACGATGCCGAAGGGGGCGGGGAAGTAGACAAAGAAGGCTTTACCAAACATGAGTTCGCGTGGGACGACGCCATACTTGCGGGTTCCAGCGAAGTAGTTGTGATCGATCCAAGGGTCGATGGTATCCCAGATGCGAGAATCTTTTGAGTTGGGGCCATTGTCGCCAACACAGAAAAATTCATCGGGTCCGATGGTGTAAGGTGAACCAAGGTCGACTGGGCCGAGAGGATTAGATCGCGCGAGTCCGCCCGCGACGATGTAATTAGCAGGGCGGGATGCGTAGTAGAGATCACGATCAAGTTGGATGTCATGAAGGGTGAATGGGCCAGTGGTCGAGGAGATGGAGATGGTGGGGACAGGATCTGGTCCGCGACGTTGGCGAAGCTCATTCATAGAAAGCTCGTATTGAGCGGTGAGGGTTTGCACCCCGTTAACCCAGAGGATGAGTTGCTGATCGACATACCAGAGTTCTAATTGTGTGTTAGATCCTTCGGTGAGGGGATTGATCTTGCCGGTTTGTAGAACAGTTGTGTCGGTAGGATCGGCCGGGTTGGTGCGCGAGAGGGTGGCGGTGCCGTCGGAGGCGATGTGAGCTGATAGGATCTGGGGAGGCGTTTGTGGATCGGTTGAATCCCATCGAGCGGTCGTCGAGAGAGTGATGTTGCCGTTGGGTGTTTGGGGTTGATAAACCGCTGCGAGTCTGATGTCTTCGATAGATTCAGTACGGGGATTTTGCGGACGCATTTGGTTGTATGGATACATCGCGAGATTGGTGTGCTCGCCGCCGCGCGCGAAGTCAAACGTGATGTTGGTCGGGGTGTTGCCAGCAAATGAATAGGATCGTTGCCCGTCAATGAGCCAGTTGGTTGGCTGATCTGCAACCCAAGGGGTCTGCCAGGTAAAGTTGGCCGTAAAACCGTTATCTGTTTTGTAGGAACGCCCGTCACCGCTGCCGCCGTCGATGGGGATATAGTTTGAGTGATAAATGTTTCTGAAGACGGCTAGCTGTGCTTTGAAGTTATCTGATTTGCGTGCGATGCGCCATTTGTCGGCGGGCTGGCCGGTAGTGGGGTTGAGCGGTTGCGTGTAGACATTGCCATCGAGCATGGCGATGGATTCGTTAGGCAAACCGATGAGTCGTTTGATGTAGTTGTTGGTGGGGCCGGGGGTACCGTTGTCATTGAATTGTTGTGGATTTTTAAAGACAACCACGTCCCAGCGGTCGGGGTCAGCGAAAGCATATGGGAATTTGAGGACGAGGATACGATCACCGTTGCGAGGTGTTTGGCCTTGGATGGGGTTGGGGAAGCGGCACATGGGGCAGACAATGCCGGGGACAGGGATGCGTTTGGGGTCAAAGGTTGCATCGACGGTAAAGGTGTAGCCGCATTGTTTGCAGGTGACGCGGAGGTGTCTGCCGAGGAGGGTAGGAGCCATGGAGCCGGTGGGGATGATAAAGGGCTCGATGATGTAGGCTCGAAAGACTAGCGCGAAGGTGAAGGCGAGAATGAGCGAGATGAAAGTCTCTTTGATGGTCTCGTCGGTGGGCTTCTCTTTCTTAGGGGCGCCAGTGCTAGTGTTTGGGGGTGTGGTCATACGTTTGATTGCCCTAGGGGGTGGGGTGTAAAA
The DNA here is from genome assembly GCF_050931845.1 of Poriferisphaera sp. WC338. GTDB lineage: Bacteria > Planctomycetota > Phycisphaerae > Phycisphaerales > Phycisphaeraceae > Poriferisphaera. Next base: position 2,491,160 of record NZ_CP194516.1, on the reverse strand, counting down.
CTCTGGGATGTGGCGAATTGTACCTGTTTATGCCATAATCCGCAGACGTTTGTGTGAAAACGACGATAGCTCGTTAGTCATGGTATCGACCGGTTAGAGAGAAGCACGACATGGACCAGTCTTTTTTGCCGCAATTTATCGTGAGTGTGATCACGATTTTCCTGCTTGCCAATGTCATTTTGGGCGCGTGTGCGTACCTGATTTTCCTTGAGCGAAAGGTTTGTTCGTGGATTCAGGATCGGATCGGGCCGAACCGGACGAACTTGGGGTTTGGATTTTTGCCTGAAAAGATCCGGATGATGGGGTTGGGACAGGCGCTGGCTGACGGGTTGAAATTGTTTTTGAAAGAGGATTATATCCCGCCGAAGGTGGATTTCGCATTGTTCGTGCTAGCACCGGCTTTGGTGATCATTCCAGCGATGCTAGGTTGGGCGATCATGCCGTGGGGCGGGTTGTTGGAAGTGCCGGCGTTTACGCTGCCGGAGTGGTTGGGTGGATATGAATTCAGTAAGACACTAGTGCAGGTGACGGGTGTACCGTTGAGTATCGGTGTGATCTACATTCTGGCGGTGAGTTCGCTGGCGGTGTATGGGGTGGCACTTGGTTCTTACGCCTCGAACAGCAAGTATTCATTTCTTGGTGGGATGCGTGCCGTTGCACAAATGTTGAGCTACGAAATTCCACAGGGTGTGATCGTGCTGACGATGATCCTGATTTATGGTTATGCGAGCACCTTGGATATGAGTGCGGCTCAGATTGGCGGCGGGTTCACAGGTATGACTTGGGGGATCATCGCGCAGCCACTCTTAGCGGTGCTGTTCTTCACCTGTACGTTGGCTGAGTGCAACCGCGCACCGTTTGATCTTGCAGAAGCAGAACAGGAATTGGTTGGCGGCTTCCATACAGAATATGGCTCCATGAAATGGGCGCTGTTCTTCTTGGGCGAATACATGCACATGATTACGGGGGCGGCATTCTTCAGCGTCTTGTTCCTCGGCGGATGGGATGTGATCCCGTTCTACAAGGTGCTGCCAAGTTATGTGGAAGGCAACTTCCTGCTGGGTCTTGGTCTTGTGCTGCTGAAGTTTGGTGTGTTGGCCAGTAAGGTTGCGATGTTAATTGTGGTGATGATGTGGGTGCGGTGGACGTTGCCACGGTTGCGTTTTGACCAACTGATGCGTATGGCGTGGCGAGGTTTGATCCCGATCACGATTGTGATGATGCTGATCAACGGGTTCATGGTTTACGGTGGCGTGAAGGACTGGTGGTGGTATACGATCATGAACGTGGTGGTAGCAGTCGTGGCGGCTTTGGTGGGCGTGTATCTACCGAAGGATGATTCGAATGAACGCTTGCCGCTGAAGGGATCACGGTATAGTCCGTTGACGGATTGATTTTCAGAATATTGCTTTGCTTATTCATTGAAATGCCAATAGCCCTGCACTGAGCAGGGCTTTTTTTATTGTGAGGGTTTGAGGGGGAGGTTAGGATAGCCACGTTGGCTTGCCTGAGGATGGGTGAGTAATGTTGTGACCTGAAATTTTCGGGGCTAGAAATGATTAAATTTCATTGTGAGACGTGTGGGAAGAAGTTGGGGGTTCCTGAGGAGTATGCAGGGAAGAAGGTGCGGTGTACGCAGTGTTCAAACCCTGTACGCGTGCCTGAGCCGGTGGTTGAAGAGGTTGCGGATGAAGAGTACGGGTTAGGTGACTTGGATGATCTGATGCCGAACGAGCAAGATTTGGCGGATCAGATGGGGCTGAAGAAAGCCGTGGGGGTAAATACAGGTGGCAGCGGGGTGGTAACAGCTCCAGTTGCTAGCGCGGGGCAGGGTGTGTGTCCGAATTGTGGTGCAGTGGTGCGGCCGGATGCGAAGCTGTGTGTGGGTTGCGGAAATTTCATTGGTGGCGGGAAGGTGAAGACAAAAAAGGGGAAAGCAAAAGAGAAGGGTGAGGGAGGTGGCGGCGCGGGGATGGGACGTATGATTGGTGCGGTTATGGGCGGTGGTGCGGTAGCGGTTGTGATGGGTGTGATTTATGCATTTATGTGTCCATTGGTTGGATGGGGGATTGCATGGGGGATGGGTGCGTTGGTGGGCTTGGTTGTTTCGGCGATCGCGGGATATAAGAACAATATTATCGGTGGTATGGCAGCAGGTCTGACGGTGTTTGGTTTGCTGTTTGCGAAGGCAATGTTTGTCATGTTGATTCTTGCGGTGCAGGTGGGTGTCGAGGCGATGGTGGACTATGGTGGTGATATCATCATTCAAGAATCTATCAAGGATGAAATGGTTTTAGACCAAAGTTTCAGTGATGGGTTACAAAAAGAACTGAATCAACTTGGTATTGATGGTAAAGATGGCTGGGAAGATCGGTATATGAATCTTCCGTATGCAAAGCAGGACGCTATTGATCAAAAGATGAATACTGAAATTGCAGTCAAAATCAATGCGATGACTGAAGATGAGAAAGAGGCATATCTTGATGGTCAATTTGATGTGGCAGATGAAGATAAAGAAATGGTTCGTGAACAGACAGGTGTTGACAACATTCGTGATATGACATTAATGAGCATGATCCCACTGGTCTTTACATGGTGGGATGCAGTTTTCTTTCCCCTTGCGATTTTTACAGCGTTCAAGTTGGCGAGCGATTTATGATTCCGATGTGAAATGGAAATAAAAACGCGGCTCAATTGAGTCGCGTTTTTTTTGATGGTTAATGTTTGTTGAGCCCATCTGCAGAGCGAATGGGCTTGACGCGGTTACTCTTCGCCGGGCATGTTTTGGCGGTAGATGTCGAGGTAGAACTCTAAGAGATCTTTGCCGGGGATGTTGCGGGTGCGTGTGTGTTGGAAGCCGACTTTGTCGAAGAGGCCGACGGCTTCATCACGCTCGAAGCGAGTGTCGAGGAGCACTTTGAGATAACCGTGAGTTTTGCAATGGTCGAGTGCAGTTTGGAGAAGGAGGGTGGCGATGTTGGTGTGCTGGAGATTGTGCTGGACGCGGAGGCGACGGATCTCGGCAGTATGTTCTTCATCGGAACCGACACCGATCATGCCGACGATTTTGTTTTGGTATTCAGCAACCCAAAAATGGTGACGGTCCTGATCGAAGTAGGCTTCTTGGACATGCTCAATGTCAGCACCGGTGTCATTGGGCGCGACTTGGCCTGCGAGGAGGCCTTCGTCAAAAAGACGGAGGATGTCAGCGTGATCCTGTGGCTGGTAGGTTCTGACGGTGAGATCGTCGATGTTTTGTTCGGCTGGTTCGGGCATGAATGTCACTAAAAGCTTGCTGTTTATGTGTTTGCGTCTCGTTTGGGTGGCTAGGCAGGCGGCATCGGCCGTTCAGGACAGCACAGTTTATCACGCATCGGTCACGGGGAAAAACGTGAGCTGGCCATTGTGGGTATCAAGGATGGCAACAGTGTATTGTTGAGCACGGGTGAGAGCGCCTGGGTTGATGATGCGGGAGTTTTGCTGGCGAGTATCGGTGGAAAGATGGGTATGGCCGTGGAGGATGTAGGTGGTGTTGTCGTGGAGGAGTTGGGAGAGGATATAGTTGTCGTGTCCGTGAGTGAAGCCAATCGTTTGGTTGTCAGGCAGCGTGATGTGGCCAACGGGATGGTTGACGTGGAGGCCGATATCTTCAGCGTATTGGGAAAGAGGACCAAGGTTGTAGTCGGTGTTGCCGAAAACGATGTGCGTTTCAAGTTGGGAGCTGGTTTGCGGGTTTGTGACGGCGAGAGCATCAAGGACGGCGATATTGCCGATGTCACCAAGGTGGATCATGAGGTCGGGGTGGTGGGTAAGCAAGAGCTTGGTGGCGGCAGTGGTGATGGGGGCATTGCCGTGGGAATCAGAGAGGAGGGCGATTTTGGGCAAGGGACGGCTCCGTATGATGCGGGGAATTGGGAGTTGCTGAATATGTTAATCGGCTGGTGCGTGCGGTAACAGTGGCGGATATGATAATATGCTTTGAATAAGATCGATGTGGTATCCGTACGAGAGAGATGTATGACCGATATTTTAGAGCAGATTGTGGCGGACAAGCGGATTGAGATTGCAGCGGCGAAGCAGGCGGTGCCGGTTGAGGTGCTGAAGGAACGTGTGGCTGGAGGGGAGAAAGCACGAAACTTTTTCAAAGCGATGACGCGCCCGGCTGATGAAGTGCGTGTGATTGCGGAAGTGAAGAAGGCAAGCCCGTCAGCGGGTCTAATCCGCGCGGATTTTGATCCGGTGATGGTGGCAAAAGCCTATGAGGGTGCAGGGGCGGCTTGCATCAGTTGCCTGACGGACCAAAAGTATTTTCAAGGGGATCTTGGTTACATCGCACAGATTAAGGCCGCGGTGGATCTACCGGTATTGCGAAAAGATTTCATCGTTGATACGTATCAGGTTTGGGAAGCACGGGCGGCAGGTGCGGATGCGATCTTGCTCATCGGCGAGTGCTTGGAAGAACATGAATTGATTGACCTGATGATCTTGGCGACGGAGTTGGGGATGACAACGCTGCTTGAGGTGCACGATGTTGATAATTTGCTGAAGGTACGACCGCACATTGGTTTTCCGCATCCAAAGTACGTTCTGCTTGGGATTAACAATCGGAACCTCAAGACGATGACGACTGATATCAATCACACGATTCGTTTGTTGGATTTGGTGGAGCAGCCGGAGATTTTGGTGACGGAAAGTGGGATTAAAACGCATGCGGATGTGCAGAAGATGATGCGTGCAGGGATCAATAAGTTTTTGGTGGGCGAACATTTGATGAAGCAAGATGATATTGGAGCGGCACTGGGGACTCTAATCAATGGTTAGGCCGTTTTGTTTTGTGTGTGCGGGGAGTGATAGTTTTAATCCATCATAAGCAAGATGAACATTCTCCGGCAGTTCTGGCTCCAAGTCGGCGTGTTTGATGTCATGCGTCATGTGCGTGAAGTAGGCTTCTTTAGGTTGCACGTTGTGAACGATGTCGAGTGCTTGATCGACGGTAAGGTGGGTGGGGTGATGGCGGAAGCGGAGTGCATCGATGACGAGGATGTCAAGGTTTTGCAGGTAGGGATAGGTTTCAGGGGGAATGGTGGAGACATCGGTGCAGTAGGCGAGTGAGCGGTTTTGGTAGTCGATGCGGAGGCCGAAGATGGGCAGGCGACCGTGCATAAGACGAAGTGGCGTGAAGGTGGCGCCGAAGAAGTCGAGAGGTTTGCCGATGTCGATGGGCTGGGGGATAAGCGAGGCGACGAAGGAGTTTTTGTTCACGTTGCGGTGTGGTTCGAAGATGTAGAGAAACATTTGGTGCAGCCGTTCGAGGACGGAAGCTTCTGCGTAGAGATTGATGGGAGCATCCATCGAAGCATTGAAGCGACGAAGGTCGTCTAGCCCAAGGATGTGGTCAGCATGGTTGTGGGTGATGAACACACCATCGATGCGGGTGAGTTTTTCGCGGATGCACTGTTGGCGGAGTTCGGGTGAGGTGTCGACGATGAATTGACGTTGTGCGGTATCAGGGGCATTGGGATCGTCAGATTGGTATTGAATGAGGACGGAGGGACGGGTGCGGTTGTCGCGCGGGTCTGCGGAAGTACAGACATTGCAATCGCATGCGATCATGGGAATGCCAGCTGAGGTGCCGGTACCAAGAAAAATGAGTTCGAGTGACATGGTTTGATTGTAGAAGAAAGTGAGTTGGGTGGCACGCGCGGGCGATGCATGTGGTTTTATCGGCTAACCGAGGGGAGATTGATCATAGAAACGTTGCATGAGGCGGCCTAGTGTTTGTCGTTGCAAGATCATCTTGAAAGGACTGGTGAATGGATTTTGGTGCGAAGCGATGGGCGTGTGTATTGCTGCTGGGAGTCATGGGTTTTGCCGTGACGGAGTTAGGGTATGTGGCTGCAGCTGCGGAAGGTGAGGTCGAGGTGCGACGCGGTAAGGCAGAACGGCCGAAGGAGAAGGAAGATGAGAAAGAAACAGAAGAAGAGAAAGAGGCTCGGTTAATAAGTGAGACGCGCGAGGCTTTGGTTGGGGAGAATATGCCGCGGTTGTATGTGAAAGATTGGATAAATGGACGTATGAGCCGGGGACTGATGGAGGGGAAATTTGTGGTGGTGCAGTTTTGGGCAGCTTGGTGTTCGGATAGCTTGAATGCGATTCCAGCTAACAATGAATTTTGGAAGGATTACCACGGTGGGCGGTTGGTTTTCTTTGGGATATGCAGTTCGGATCGCGATCAGGACAAGATGAAGGAAGTGGTTAAAGAATCAAATATTCGCTATCCGGTGGTGAAGGATCCGGAGTTGAAAACGATGAGAGCGTGGGAAATTGAACGGTGGCCGACGTATGTGCTGGTGGCACCAGATGGGGAGGTGGTAGCAGTGGAAGGGTCGATCGAATTGATCATAAAAAAGTTGAGTGAAATGACACGTTTGCAGGGGAAGATGGAGAATATTGAAGCTGAGAAGAAGCAATAAAAAGGTGGTGAAAGAAAATGAAATATTTATGATGTAGAGAGTGTTGTGAACTCGAATCAGATTTTTATACGAGCAGGGCGAGGTTTCAGATGAGCAAACAGTTAGCAGTCGCGGTAGCGATCATATTTTGTGCGATGACAATGTTGGCGGGAGCCGCAATAGCCGGTGAGAAAATGCCGGCGGAGTGGTTCTGGGGTGATGCGAACCAGCGTGCGGAACATGATAAGCTGGTAGGGAAGAAGATCCCGCTATGGAAGCTCACGGATTGGATGAATGGTGAGGTGACGAAGAAAAGTATGAAGGGGAAGGTCGTAGTGGTTGATTTCTGGGCGACGTGGTGCGGGCCATGTATTGGGGCGATTCCACATAATAACGAGATGGCGAAGAAGTATGCGGATGATGGTGTGGTGATTGTCGGGATTTGTGGATCAACATCCGGCCAAGAGAAGATGGAAAAGATCGCTAAGGAAAAGAAGATCATTTATCCGCTCGCCAAAGACAGTACGTTTAAGATGGCGCCAGCTTGGAAAGTGATGTGGTGGCCAACGTATGCGATCATTGATCGTGAAGGAAAGATCCGTGCGGTAGGCTTGATGTCAAACAAGGTAGAGGATGCGATCAAATTTGTACTTAAAGAGCAGCCTGCAGTGCCGGATGAGGATGACAACAAAAAAGGCGAGTGATAAACGCTGGGGATAGATGCGCTAGATGCATTTTGTCGTGGCGATTGCAGGGAGGGAGAGATTGTCGAATTGATTTTGAATGAAGTAGGTATGGGCAAGGCCAGCAATCATGGCGGCGTTGTCTTGTGTATAGGTGAGGTCGGGTAGGTGCAGTGATAATGAATAGCGTTTGGCGAAATCGGCAGCGCGTTCGCGGAGGTGTGAGTTGGCGGAGACGCCGCCACCGATGATGAGGGCTTGGGGATTGATGTTGTTTTTGCGAAGTTGGTTGACGGCACGTTTGAGTTTGCGGATGACTGCGTCGATGGCTGCGGCTTGGAAAGATGCTGCGAGGTCAGCGATTTGTTGTTCAGAGAGATCAGTCGCGTCACGTTTGAATGTGGCTGATTTGCCACGGCCGATGGGTTTACCGCGGACGGCGTAGAGCAGGGCGGTTTTCAAGCCGGAGAAAGAGAAGTCGAGCGAGCCGGGCTTGAGCATGGAGCGCGGGAGGTCATGTGCAGTGGGATTGCCGGTTTTTGCGAGTTTGTCGAGTTTGGGGCCACCGGGGTATCCGAGTTTGAGGATGACGGCAGCTTTGTCATAGGCTTCGCCGACAGCATCATCAATCGTCCGGCCGATGGGCTTCAATTCGTGCGGGCTATTCATGAGATAGAGGGTGGTGTGGCCTCCGGAGACAACAAGACCGAGTGCCGGTTTGTCGGGAGACATATCGATCGGCGATGCGTTTGCATCTTTGTCACATAGCGATGCGGCATAGAGATGGGCTTGCACGTGGTCGATGCCGATGAGCGGTTTTTGCAGTGACCATGAGAGCGCTTTGGCGGCAGCGACGCCAACGATGAGTGAGCCGATGAGGCCGGGGCGGTTGCCGACGGCGATGGCATCCAAGTCATTGAGATGGATGCCCGCTTGCCCAAGAGATTCTTCAATGACCGGCATGATATTTTCGAGGTGGGCGCGTGAAGCGATCTCAGGCACGACACCTTGATAACGCTCATGAAGATCATATTGTGAGGCGACGACGTTGGAGAGAACATGCGTACCATCTTTGATGATGGCGGCAGCGGTTTCGTCGCAGGAGGATTCGAGGCCAAGGATGAGGGTCATGATTTGGGTACAACAAATGGGGTGCAGGGGATTGTGCCGGAGGGAGATTTTAGCGTAATTCAGTGACTAAAGAAAAACCCACAGCATAGGGCTGCGGGTGGGGTGATTGATAGGATTGAGGTTGTTTACTCTGCAGGTTCGGTGGTTGATGCGATTGGTGCAGGAGCTTCGGTTGAGGCGGTGTCGCTTGCGGGTGTGGAGTGTGCGGCGGCTTGCGCATCTTCCGAAGTGGTGGCGGGGGAGGCAAGGCCGTTGATTTCGTCGTCGAGTTCAGCGATTTTGTTGCCGATCTCATCAAGGGTGTCTTGCAGGAGAAGCTTACGCTGTTCGAGGTTGGCACGCTTGGATTCAAGGACGAGTAGTTCAACATTAGATTCGCCGACTTGCGGCCAGTTGCCGGTTTCGAGCTTACCGAGTGCGGCTTCAAGCGCGGCAGCGAGCTGAATATCCTTCAGCGTGTTTTCGATCCAGTCGGGGGTGACTTTGGGTTGTGCGTCGGTGTTTTCATCTTTCAGGATGACATCGGTTTCGCGGCGGACTTCGATCATGGCTTCGATCTGCTTGGGCGTCATGCGGACGTAGCAGCCTTCGGAGGGATCGACACCCCAAGTTTCCTTGCCTTCACGTTTGTGGATGTTGCGGCCGTTGGGCAGATAGTAGTACGCATTGGTGTATTTGAGTGTGCCGAGGTTGCCAGCCAAGTCACGGATGTCCTGCACGGAGCCTTTGCCGTAGGTGCGTGTGCCGACAAAAAGTGCACGCCCATTGTCGGAGAGTGCGCCGGTGACAATTTCGGAAGCGGAGGCGGAAGCTTCGTTGGCGATGACAACGACGGAGATGTCGTCGGGGACGAGCGTGCCACGATCCGATGCATTGTAGGCGATTTCGGGGACGACGCGGCCTTTGGTGGAGACGATGCGCTGGCCTTCGGGAAGAAAAAGATCGGAGATTTCAACAGCAGAAGAGAGTAGCCCGCCGGGATTGAAGCGGAGGTCGAGGATGATGGCTTTGACGTTGTTGTCTTTGAGTTGCGTAATAGCTTCGATGGTTTGTTTGGTGGTGTCTTTGTTGAATTGCGTGAGGCGGATGTAGCCGATTTTGTTGTCGTCATCGAGGAAGAAGTTGTAGGTGTGGTCTTCGTTGCGTTTGAATCCGCGGGCGGTTTTGATGTTGATTTTGTCACGGGTGATGGTGAGTTCTTCTTGCTCGCCGGACTTGTGGCGGACGGTGATGGTGACGTCGGTGCCTTTGGGGCCTTTGAGTTTGGAGATGGCTTCATAGAGTGAGAGGTCAAGGGTGGTTTCTTCGCCGATCTTCATGACGATGTCACCAGCGAGGACGCCGGCTTTCCATGCGGGAGAGCCTTCGAGGGGTGTGACGATGCGGAGACGTTTTTGATGGATCTCAACTTCGGCGCCGATGCCGGTAAAGGAGCCGGTGATCTGGGTTTCGAAGGATTCTTGCTCTTCCTGTGAGATGTAATTGGTGTAAGGGTCGTCCAGTGAGGCGATCATGCCGCGGACCGCGTTCTCCATCATCTCTTGTTGATCGGGTTCCTCGACGTATTCTCGAACAAGGTAATCGCGGACGTCGGTGATCAATGCGAGCTTGCTGAAAACGCTATTTGGACGTGCACGGAGTTCGGTGATGGCGATGAGCGATACAGTGAGCAGCGCGATCACGATAAGCTGGGCGGCAATTTTCTTGTTCATCATGTTGATGTTGTTCCTGATCCGGCGTGGTTATTCATCATTTGGGTGCACTGGTGTAACTGCGGTTGTGGTGAAATTGTTTCAAGCGGGGAAGCGGGTTGCTGAATGTTGCGGCGTGCGTGGGGTGTTGGGTTGAGTGAAGTCATTGTAATGGGAATGACGGCGAGGGCACAGTGATTGTTACGCTGTTTGGTGTGGGGATGTTCATTTATGGCAGGGTAGGGGCGAAAGTAGCAAAGGGGCACGGAATTTGGGGTATATTGGAGGTGAAACTCATATTTGAAGAGGAACGCGACTGATGGCGAAGGTGAAAACGCAGTTTATGTGTGACGAGTGTGGGGCGACGCAGCCGAAGTGGATGGGAAAGTGTCCAGATTGTGGTGCGTGGGATTCGCTGGTGGAGTTTAAGGAGGCCAAGGGCGCGGGGATGGATGAGCAGCGCGGGGTGGCGGGCAATGTGTGGGGGGCTGGGGTTGGACCGGTGGATGAAGGCGGGCCGAAGGCGGCACTGGTGAATGAGATCGAAGAAGATGATGAAGTCACCGAGCGACTAAGCACGGGGATTTTTGAATTGGATCGCGTGTTAGGTGGTGTGGATCTGTTTGATGCTGGCCACGGGCAAGATGGCGGTGATTCTGCTGGCGATGAGCTTGAAGCGGCGTTGGTTGGTGGTGGCGTGAGCGTGAAGCAAAAAAAGAAAAAGATTCGTGAGGCGACGACTTCCAGGGGAGGATTGGTGCCGGGGAGTGCGGTGTTGGTGGGCGGCGATCCGGGGATTGGCAAATCGACATTATTGTTGCAGGCGGCGCACAAGTTGGCGGCAGGCGGAACGAAAGTGTTATATGTAACAAGTGAAGAGTCGCAGCAACAATTAAAGCTACGGGCTGAGCGATTGGGTGCGGGAAGCGAGACGTTGGGTGGGATGTATGTGTTGGCGGATACGAATTTGGCGCGGATTGTGGAACAGGCGCGGAAGATCAAGCCGGGCGTTGTGGTGATCGATTCGATCCAGATGATTTATAAAGGGGATATGACCGCAGCGCCGGGGAGCGTGACACAACTGCGCGCGTGCTGTTTGGAATTGGTGTATTTTGCGAAAGCATCGGGAACGGCATTATTGCTGGTGGGGCATGTAACGAAGCAGGGGCGGCTTGCGGGGCCGCGACTCCTTGAGCATATGGTGGACACAGTATTGTATTTTGAAGGGGACAGGTATCACAGCCACCGTGTTGTGCGTGGGATCAAAAATCGCTTTGGCACGACGCTTGAGGTGGGGTTGTTTGAAATGACGGATGGGGGCTTGAAGGAAGTGAACGGCGGTGGCGGTTTGCTTGCGGGCGAATATGAAGCGCGTAGTGGCAGCGTGGTGTGTCCGGTGTTGCAGGGGAGTCGATGTCTCATGGTGGAGATGCAGGCGCTGACTTCAACAGGTTTTTTGGGGAGTACGAAACGAAAAGTAAGTGGGCTGGATGGCAATCGGCTTGCGATGCTCATCGCAGTATTAGAGAAGCGTGGCGGTTTGCGTCTTGCAGACCAAGATATTTTTGCCAGCAGTGTGGGAGGGATGCGCGTAGCAGAGCCGGCAAGTGATCTGGCGCTGGCACTTGCGATTGCGGGCGGTTTTTTGAACAAAACATTGGAAGGCGGCTGGTGTGCTGTGGGCGAGATTGGGCTCGGTGGTGAGGTGCGCCACGTGCAGCAGATCGAGCAACGGGTGATTGAAGCGTCGCGGCTGGGTTTCCGTAAGATCATCTGTCCGAGAACCAAGATGAATGTGCCGAGTGGTGCAGAGCTGGTTCAAGTTGGCAGCGTGAGTGAGGCGATGCAGGTATTGGGGTAGTGCAGATAGAACGCACACATGTGCTGAGGAAGAATCAGCATCGTCTAAGCGATGGATAGAAATTGGAATGATGATCATGGATGAGCGAACAAGAGTGATGCGGATGATGATGCTTGGGATGTTGTTGTGCGCGGTGATGGGGATGGTGGCAGGTGGTGAGGATGCCTATGGCCAGATGTTGCGGGGGCAGTGGGTGAATGAGGCAGATGCGAAGATCCGTAAACATCGGATGTCGGAATTACGAGTGTTGGTATTGGACGGAGAAGGGCGGCCAGTGAAGGGGGCGACCGTTGAGGTGGTACAAGAGAAGCACAGTTTTGATTGGGGGGTGGTGTTGCCAGAGCAGGGGGTGGACGGCGCGGTGTTTGATGGATCATCACTTGTGTGGCGATGTTTTAATGGGGTGAGTTTGGATCGTATGGCGCGCTGGACGAAGTTGCAGCCAGAAATGCGCAAGGGGCGAGATATGCGGCGAGTTTGGGAAACAGTGAATGCTGCGCAGGCTTGGGGGATGCGTGTGCGATGGGGAAATGTGGTGCCGACAGACATGGGATTCTGGCCGGACTGGGCGGCAAGTTTGGAAGGACGGCAGCTTGCCGCGATGTTGGAACGATATGTGCGATCGAACATGCTGGAGTATGGTGAGCGCGTAGGACAGTTTGATTTATATTCGGGGTTATTAGATCACGATGTGGTGGGTGAGCGATTGGGTGTGGGGATGTTGCGACAGATGTACGAGCAAGCAAAAGCAGATGCGCCGCGGGCGATGATGTGTGTTGGGTTTCATGATGCATTACTGGGGGGCCGTAGCCGAGAGATGGTACGGAAGGTGGCAGAGCTCCGTGAGAAGAGGATTCCTGTGGATGCGATCGCGATCGATCAGGAGGTGGGCGGGTCAATCACCGCAGGCGTGATGAGTCGGGCGCTGCAGTGGCTTGCCAGCATGGAAATGGATGTAGTGATCAGCGGATTGGAAGTTGGCGGAAGCAGTGAGGCTGCGGCCGCGATGAATTTGGAAGTGATATTGAAGTTGTTGTTTGCTGAGCCGAATGTGAAGGGGATTTATGTACGTGGGCTGACACAGGCGGAGATCAATGATCCGAATGCAGCAATGCTGGACTATAAAGGTAGACCTACAGCAACAGGGCGCAAGCTAGAGCAGTTGATCCGAGATACATGGTGGACAAGAGTGAAGGGTGAGACGGATGAGATCGGGAATTACAGAGTGCATGTGTTTGGCGGGAGCCAAAGGATCAGTGTGGTGTTGCCGGGTGAAAATGGTAAGCCGGGAGAGCAGTTGCAGATGAGCGTGTGGGTTGAGCCGGGCGAGGGTGAACGATTGGTGATGGTGGAGCCACATAAGCGATAATTGTTATGAATCAGATCAAAATGCTAAGTGTTGTTATTCATGGGCTGATCCATTACAAGATTGGAGTTAGTGGTTGCCAATTCCGCCTCAGGATTTAGCTGGTCTATTTCGCTATTCTTTAGAATGCGTACATCCTCAAGGTCACTGCCTATATATATGTGAAATGTTCTGGCAATAGTTTTGGAGATGTTATCAGCATCAAAAGAAAGATCGAGAATATAAGAACCCGGTGAAATTCGGTTTTCCCTTGATACAGTTGTGATCGCTTTGGAGACTCCCTCAACCCTTAAAAGTAAATCGATTTTCTCTGTGTTGTTCGAGCGTATGTCGATCGGCTTATTATGTGCAAAATGATACATCACCATATGTCTGATGAGATCTTCCTCGTTCTTAATATCTTTGTGGAGTTGTAAGGGGTGTGGGATACCGCTTCGGGGTTGCCTTTGCCAGTGTAAGATTCCTGTAGAGTCATACAATCGGCCCTTATGATCTTTAATGACAAGTGTTGCGCGTGTATTTTTTAAATGAAAGAATCTCGGTCTTACGGCAACCCTTAGAAATCGAACTTTAAGAGGTAGGTTGCGCACATAATCTTGATTGCCATATGGATTTTCAATAACTGGATTGCTGATTCGTATCAGTTTCGATTTTGTAAAGCCAAGCACGTAGTAAGTAACTGCAGAAATGAGAAGCGTCGAAATGAGAGCGGTAAATATCGCTATGATTATGCTCATGTGTAATGTAGTGGATAGGGTGGTGGATGTAGGAAAACATTTCGAAAATGTAGCAGATGATGTAGTGGGCACAATGCCGGGCAAACCCTAGGCCACGGTTAGCTTTTAGTGACGAACTTGAAGTTTAATTTGCGGTGAGTATATATATCAAATGTGATCGGCTTTCGCAGTGGTGGGTAGTGCCAGTGCGAGAATGACATTGCTGTTGCGTTAATACAGATTGGGATAGGTTCGGCGTTGGAGATGCCTAAAGCAGAAGGAGATTTCTAGCGAATCACGCGGTAGGTTTGACGGAGTCGCTGGGTGTTGTGGTAGTGGTTGTAGATATTGTTGTGCGTTGAGTATCGGCGGTCGTAGGTGGTGTTGGTGGCAGATTCATAGATGGCGGTGCGGAAGCCAGCACGGGTGGCGGGACGGTAGTCGTTGCGGGTGTTGTACCAAGGTTGTGCGTTGCGATAGATAAAGCGAGAAGATTTGGCTTCGGGGGTGATCAGGGAGAGGGTGATTGAGTCGGTGGCGTAGGAGCGGTGGAAGCCGAGTTGATCGGTGATGGGGCCAGCGTCGACGTGAGGTTGGAGCGTGCCGCGGGTGAAGGCGGCGGCGGAGCGCGATTGGATGGATTCACAGCCGAGTGACAGGGTGGAAAGGCAGGCGAGGGTGAGGGCGATGATTAGGCGGTGGTTCATGTAGGTGGAAGTTGCGAGGGGTGTGCCGATTGAGATTGAGGTTAATGAAAAGATGTAAGTTTATATATATGCTTGATTAATGGCGGATAGTTAAGTTAGGTAAGAAGCGAGGGGCGGGCAGGGGTGTTGATCTGGAGCAACACAGATGGGGTTGTGGTGTTGGGTTAAGGGTACGTTGAGTTTGGAGGTGCTTATTGGACGGAAAGAGGGTAAAGCACTTTTGATGGTGTGGTTTGACGTGGCGGAGGGGATGTGCTGTAATATTTGGCTCAACTTAATGCAGACCCGATGTGGGTCTGAAGTTCCCGAGTTGGTAAGCCGTAGTCACGGCCGGGCCGCTTGAATTCTTACTGGAGCGTCCTGTCTAAAGCAGGATGAATTTAATATGGCCAACTATACTGGTCCTAAGGTGAAACTTTCCCGTCGCGTCGGCGTGCCGATTGCTGACCTTCCTAAACACACTACCAAGCGTCAACTGAATCCTCCCGGGGTTCATGGTTTTCGTGGTCGCCGTTTGCGTGACTACGGTGTACGTCTGAATGAGAAGCAGAAGTTGCGTTACCACTACAACGTGCTTGAGAAGCAGTTCCGTAACTATATGGATACCGCTGGTCGCACGAAGGGTAACACCGGTGAAGTGCTGATGCGTTTGCTTGAGCAGCGTTTGGACAATGTGATCCGCCGTCTGGGTTGGTCGCGTTCAATATGGTCTGCTCGTCAGACGGTGGTGCACGGACACATCCTCATTAATGGTAAGAAGGTCGACCGTCCTTCGTATCAGGTGAAGGTTGGCGATGTGATCACGGTGAAGAAAGACAAAATGAAAAACATCACCCGAGAGAACCTTGAGTCGCTCCCGGGCTTGGAAGTGCCGGGCTGGCTGACGTTTGACCCGTCAACATTGACGGCGAAGATTGTAGCTGTTCCCACAAGCGATCAGATCCCGTTCGATGTGAACCTGAACCTGATCATCGAATTCTATCGCTAAGCGATAGGATGAAACGAATAAAATTAAACCCGTGGACAAGCGTCTGCGGGTTTTTTAATACGAGATATTAAGTGGTGCGTTCCCTTGACGGGATTGCAATTTGTGAGGCTTTGGATATCTTCGTTTGATAGCAATTGACTTTACACTGCAATAGAAGCACCAAGAGGAGCTAAACGATATGGGTTTAATGGACGGAAAACGTGGTATTGTGTTTGGCGTGGCGAATGATCGCAGCTATGCGTATTACTGTGCGAAGCAGCTCATCGAACAGGGTGCGGAATGTTTGTTTGCGTTCTTGCCGATCGGCAAGATGGAACAACGTGTTCGCAAAACGATTCAGAAGAACTTGGGGATTGAAGAGCCGTGGCTTGAGCCGTGTGATGCGAACAGCGATGAATCGTTGGATGCGATTTTTGCGAAGGTGAAGGAAGAGTTCGGGACGATTGATTTCATCGTTCACTCGATCGCTTTTGCGGATAAGGATTACTTGAAGTTTGATATGTTCCATAAGACGCCGCGGGGTGTATTTACCGCTGCAATGGATACCAGTGCGTATACCTTGCTGGCCATGGCGCAGCGTGGGATGGAATTGATGCCGAATGGGGGGGCAATCATCAACCTTAGCTACTACGGCGGCGAGCGCGTCGCGCCGGGCTACAACGTCATGGGTGTGGCGAAGGCGTGTCTTGAACACACGACCCGTTATCTGGCTTATGAGCTCGGCGACAAAGAACGAAACATCCGTGTGAACTGCATCAGTGCGGGCCCATTCAAAACGCTAGCTGGTGCGGGCGTTGGTGGGATGGACGAGATGATCGCGCATCAGGTGCGACGATCCTCCATGAAACGTGCGAACACTGGCGAAGAGGTCGGCGACACCGCAGTGTACCTGCTGAGTAATCTGTCCAGTGGTGTGACCGGCGAAACGATCCACGTCGATTGCGGCTTCAGCATCTTGGGTATTTGATACACATTTGCCGAGCAGTTTGATTGAATTGAGAATCCTCAGCGGAAGCTGGGGATTTTTTTTATATCAGGTTCATAGTTTTCGGGGGCAGATAGTTGCGTTAGAATGCGGAGAGATTTTGGGGTGGATCATGGACGATCTCACATCTAAAACAGAGAGCAGGGATGACGATGGCACTAAGATTTCGATGCGAACAGTGTGATGCAAAAGTGAAGGTTCCAGATGGTTCTCACGGCAAGCGTGTGAAGTGTCCGCGATGTCATTTGATGCAGATGGTGCCGATGGAAGCGACGGATGTGGCGCCGCCAATGCGTGAGATCGAGAACAAAGATGCTGAGATGGTTGTGGCTCAGGAGACAGCTGTGAGCAATGTTTCGGGGGTAGTGAAGGAAGACGATTCGGCGGGTACCGTTTCAGAAGAGTTGGTTGGTGAATCTGAACAGATAGAAGAGGATGACGCCGATGAGTTGATGGAAGACAACGAAGAAGGGGATGAAGCGGAAGCCGACGAAACAGAGTTGGCCGATGATGAAAATGAAGAAGATGATGCATATGAAGAAGATGATGCATATGAAGAAGAAATGGAAGAGGATGAGGATAGTGAAGAATTGATGGAAGACGAAGAGGAAGAAGAGTGGGAGGAAGAAGAGGTTGGGGAGGGCGATGATGAAGAAGTTATGGAAGATGACGAAGAGGAGGAATGGGATGAAGAGGAATACGAAGAAGTTGATGAGGAAGATGAAGAGAACGAAGAGCTGATGGAGGATGAAGAGGAGACGGATGAACGCGAGGCGGTTTCTGATGAAGAGAATGCCACTGTAAGTGCAACAGATGATGTGGAAGAGGTTGATGAGGTGGAGGAAATTGCTTCAGAATCGGCTTTGGAAGCTGAGGAGGAACCTGCGGAAGCTCATGTTTTAGGGGTTGCTAAAAATACGGAGGGGGCAAGGGGCGTAGGCGAAGATGAAGATATCGCGGAGATGGCGCGTGATGCGGAGGAAACGGTTGAAAAACTGGAGGCCGCCCGTGTGGTTTTGCGTAAGAGCAAGCCAGCCGGTCCGAAGGTGGCGATCCCGTTAGATGGTGGTGGCGAGGTAATTGAAAATGAGGCTGTTGAGCAGGTAGCAACTAGCGAGCCCGTGGTTGTGACGACGCTACACAAAAAATCGATTGATACAAAAGCAAGCCGTGTTGCATCCGCAGGCGGCAAGGATGATCATGATTCTTCCGTAAATGATGCAGCAACTGCTGTGGCAGAAGCGGCTGCAGAAAAAATTGTTGAGCCGGTTTCTGTGACCGCTTTAGGAGAGCGGGTGCTTGAGTCGAAAGTGGTGCAGACAGAAGTGCCGAAGCCGCGAGATGTGAAGCGAGATCGATCTGATTCTGGGGTGGGGTCGAGTCAAGATGCCGTGGGTTCTGGAGGCGATGATGCGCCGTCACGTAAGTCTATTGAAGCGAAGCGGTCTGAAGTCTCACTCAGAAAAGATAGCAGTGTACGTCCTGAAAGACGGGTGGTGTCGCGAGGGCAGACGGCAAGGCATCCGGGTGAGCGGCCAATGGAGCAATCTCAGCGGAGATCGGTAGGGAGCAGGGGCGACTCACGAACTGAAATGGTTGAGGAGCCGTATGTTGTGTTGTGGGGAATGGGGATATTTTTGCGGGTGATGGGCGTGTTGCTCATTGTTGGTGCGGTGAAATTGATGAACGTGATGAGTGGTCCTGAGACTAGTTTTTTGGGCAGCATGTTCTGGATGATGGTGGGGCTGACCAGCTGCGCGGTGGTGTACACCGTGGGTGAGATGGCAGCGATGTTCCGCGAGCGGCTTTTGAAGTGGGATCAGTTGGAGCAGGATGAGCAGTAAAACAACAAGCCGTACTTTGACTGGTAAGCGATCCACGAAGGATGTTGATGCTGCTGCGGAAACGTCGGCAGATCTTGATGCGCGGAACGCAGGAGGGATGGGGATTAAAGGATGGCAGAAATACTTTCCTTGGCTGTTAGTGTTGGTAGGGACGTTCGTATATTTGAATACGTTTGAGAACGAGTTCGTGTTAGACTCGATTCCAAGCGTGACCATTCTTGGGAAGTTGTCATTCGATAAGTTTATGGAATGGCTGTTAGTGGCGACGCGGCCAGTGGCGGATTTGACAGTCTGGCTAAACGCGCAAATCTCAGGGCAGGAACCATGGTCATATCGGCTCACAAACGTAGCGATCCATCTGGGGGCGGGGCTGTTTTTGTATGGTATCGTGCGGCGAACATTGAAGCTTGGTCGGATGGGCGAACGGCTCAAAGCACAAGCTGATATTTTCGGGTTCGTGATCGCGATTCTGTTTGTCATTCATCCGCTGCAGACACAATCCGTGGCGTACATGATTCAACGGCATGAGTCACTGATGGGTTTGTGTTATCTGGGAGTGATCTATTCGACGGTTAGGCTGGCGACGGTGGAGGCAAGTCAATCGCGGATGATATGGATTATGGTCGCGATGGTGCTGAGTCTGGTGGGGATGCTGACCAAGCAAGTGATGGTGACGGCGCCGATTGTGGCGATGCTGTTTGACCGGTGTTTTATCACGGGTGATCTACGGGAAACGCTACGGAAACGGTGGCGGTTTTATGGACTGTTGTGTGTGACGTGGGTGGGGATCTTGTGGACGTTTTATGCGGCGCGTGGGAGTGACGATACCTCGGCAGGGTTCAGCAATCAGCTATACACGCCTATGGAATATCTATTGTCGCAGGGTGAAGCAATCTTGAATTACTACTTGCGGTTGGCGTTTTGGCCCCGTCCGCTGGTTTTGGATTACGGGATCATCGGAGCGTACAAGCGCGGAGACAGTGTATGGCTGTGGAGTGGCTTGGTGGTTGGGATGATGTTGCTCGCAAGTATGTGGGGATTGATCCGCAACCGCTGGTGGGGTTTCTGCGGGATGGCCTTCTTTTTGATTCTTGCACCGACGTCATCAATCATGCCGATTGCAGACGTGGTTTTTGAACACCGGATGTATTTGCCGCTGATTGTGGTGATCGTACTTGCGGTCTTTGCGGTGGACTGGATGGCAAGGAAGCTGCTTACGGATGGCTTTGTGCGTGCGGTCATCATAGCGGTGGGTTTGGGTGTTGTGGTGCTGGTATTTTCGTTGATGACGATTGAGCGGAACACAGAGTACACGTCGCGGCTGTCGATGTGGACGAGTGTGGCGCAACGTGTGCCGGAGAATCCGAGGGCATGGCATAACTTGGGTAAGGCGCAGGATGATCGCGGGATGCAAAAGGACGCGGTTGCGAGTTACAAGAAGGTATTAGCCCTCTTTCCCAATCACGCGCTGACACACAACAGCATGGGCAAGATCATGATCGACAACGGGCAGGTTGACGAAGCGATCGGCATGTTTGGCCGAGCGATCGAGCTGAACCCGAAGGATGAAAGCTTTGTGTACAACATGGGGCGGACGCTTTGGATGAAGAAGGACTACGCTGGAGCGGCGACGTATCTGCAGAAAGCAATCGCGATGAAGGAAGATTATCCTGAAGCGCACAATAACCTCGGTATGGTTTGGGTTGCACAACAACAGTTTGATCAGGCTGAAGCAGAGTTTGCCAAGGCGATCGAGGCAGATGATCAGTTCATCAATGCCTATTACAACGATGGAATGCAGAAGCTGCGGCGGGGATTGCTTGATGCAGCAGAAGCGAGGTTTGTTGTTGCTGAGAAAATTGATCCAGCGCGGGTTGATGTACAGAATAGCTTGGGGCAGATTTTGGCGCAGCGAGGTGAGCTTGAAAAAGCATGGGCACGGTTTGTAAAAGTAAATCAGATAGCTCCAGATTATGTCCCTGCGATTGGGAATATGGCAACCGTGGCGGTGCAGTACGCCAAAATGGGTAAACAGGCGGACGCGATCATGAAGCTGCAGCAAGCGATTGCTGCGGGACAGGCGGCTCAGCAGCAGGGTGCGAACATTGGGCAACTCAATCAAGTCATGCAGCAGCAGTTAAAAGCTTGGCAATAGCGGATGATGAAGGAAACTTCGTCTAATCACTGATTAGGCGGTTCAATGTTTGCCGGGCAGTTTCGCTAACCAGCTCCGACTCAGATTCATCTTCAGCAAGTAATTTAATTTTGGCGATCAACTCCGGCTGATCGTTTTTTTGTGATGGGTGATTAAGCAATTGGTTGCCAAGTGCGATCAGTGCATTACGTTTGAACATGTCAAGTTTGATTCGTTTGAGGGCTGAGCCTTGAAAAACGCGCTGGCGATCTTCAGGCGACCAATCGAGAATCTCAAACAGATCAAGTCCTGCTGCAAGTTCGGAATTGGGTTTGTAGGCTTCAAGGAATTGGTCGAGTGGCAGATGATTGTCGGGGCGGTTGTGCGGACAGACTTCTTGGCAAATGTCGCAGCCAGCGATCCAATCTTGCATTTGAGGTTGAAGATCAAGTGGGATAGTTGAGCGATGTTCAAGGGTGAGATAACTGATACAGCGGGAGCCATCCATTTTGTAGCCATCAGGGTCGATGCACTTGGTGGGGCAAGCGTCGATGCAGCGGGTGCATGAGCCGCAGTGATCTTGCATCGGCATGTTTGAGAATGGCGGATCCGGAGATGAAACTTGTGAGTTTTGAGAAGGATCGCTCTTGGAGAGATCCAAAGAGGTGACGATCGCGCCGAGCAGCAGGTAAGACCCAAGCTTAGGATGGATGAGCAGAGTGTGCTTGCCGGTCCAGCCGAGTCCTGCAGCAGCAGCGTATTCGCGCTCCAACAGCGGGGCGGTATCAGTGGTGCATTTGAATTGCGCATCGGGGTAGGCGGTTCGGAGCTGATCGGCGATCTGGAAGAGCCGTTTTTTGATGGTTTTGTGATAGTCGCGTCCCCAGGCGTAGCGGGCGATTTTGCCCCTCATATTTGGTGGGCGGTCATTTGACCCCACAGGGGGAACCTGTGAGCTTGGGAATGCGGCGCTGTGCGCGGTCTTTGGGTCGGTCTTGCCAGCTTGATGTGAGGAGTAGGGGGAGGATGGTGGATAGGCATCAGCGAGGCAGATAATTGATTGCGCGCTGTGAAGAAGGTTTTGTGGGTCCAAACGGACATTGAGGTGGTCTGCGAGGTATTTCATCTCACCGTGCTGATTGGTGCTGATCCAGTTTTTGAGGGTTTGAGGGTGTTTTGCAGGGGTGGCCGGGCAGATGCCGACAAGCGCGAAGCCGAGATCACGGGCCTGCCGTGCAATCAGTTGTGTAAGAGGCTTGGGATGTGGAGTGGCTGGGTCGGTCATTTGGGGCAGTCGGAGTTATCAACATTCTGTAGGTCGTTGGAAGTTAGGTTATTATGACGGTGGGAAAAAGGAAAATGTCGCGCGAGAATCATAGGATTTTTGGTGATCATGTAGCCGCTGACTAACGCCGGTCTCGCTTGGCGAGCGGTTAAAGTCGCATTACAATCCTGTCGCTGAGGTTGCCCGGGTGGGTGGCCGAGAGCGGACACTGAGCTGGACAGTAGAGAAAACATGCCGTACGACCTGAAACCGTTTGATGTGGATTGTGAGACGACGCCGTACCTTGATAAGAAGGAAGCGGCGAAGGGCGATCGCTGGCTACTGAACTTTGGTCCTCAGCACCCCGCAACACACACAACCTTGCGTATTGTGTTGGAGTTGGACGGCGAGCGGATCGTTCGCGCGGTGCCGCATATTGGTTATCTGCATTCGGGGTTTGAAAAGCTCGGAGAGAAGCTGGACTACAACCAGTACGTGACAGTGGTTAGCCGCATGGAGTATCTCGCTCCGATCGCGGAGGACATTGCTTGGCATCATGCGGTGGAGAAGCTGTTCGGGATTGATCTCACGCCGCGATGTAAAGTCGTTCGCACGATCATGGCTGAGATGGGCCGGTTGCAGACGCACCTGCTTTGTGTTGCGGCGGCGGCGCTGGACCTTGGCGCGTTCACGGGCTTTCTTTACTGCTTCAACATTCGTGAGCATATCTACGATATTATTGACTACATCTCTGGTCAGCGTTTCCATCCAGACTGGACACGCGTCGGCGGACTCTCGCAAGACCTGCCCGATGAAAAGATGTTTGTGAAGCTGATCAAGAAGTTCATCAATGAACAACTTCCACCAGCCATCAACGACATCGAAACACTGCTCAACAAGAACAAGATTTTTCGTGATCGTACCGATGGGATCGGACAGGTTTCCAAGGAAGATGCGATTGCATGGGGATTGACTGGCCCGATGGCACGGTCGGCTGGCGTGATGCGTGATGTTCGCAAGGATACGCCGTACCTGTGTTATGCAGATAACTGGGACGGGCAGGGCAGCAGTGCGGTTGATTTCAAAGTGCCCATTTGCACGACCGGCGACGTGCTTGCACGTTACTTGGTACGTCTGGAAGAGATTAAGCAATCGGTGCACATCATTAAGCAATTGATCGATGATATTCCAGGTGGACCGATGAATGTGGATGATGAAAGCAAGTTGGCGAAGCCCGACAAATCATCAGTGTATGGCTCGATTGAAGGATTGATCCAACACTTTGAATTGGTGATGACCAATCGCAAGTGGGAAGCGCCGATTGCTGAGGTATATGGGGCGAACGAATGTGCGGACGGGGAAACGGGCTTCTACATCGTCAGTGATGGCGGCCCGAGTGCGTGGCGAGCGGCAACACGTCCGCCTTGCTTTGTGAACTATTCAGTGTTCAGCAAGTTGATTGAAGGCCACATGATCGCGGATATTCCCGCGGTGCTTGGCAGCATCAACATTATTGCTGGACAGCTTGACCGTTAACAGACCCGTGGGATGAGTCGGCGTTGCTTGAGCGGCCTGTGGCTTTGGCGGTGAAACGCTGAAATGAAACTTCTCATTCGGAATTTTGATTATGGCTTGGATTACGAAAAACTCTGCTGAAATGCAGATCAAGCGGCAGGATGAGCCGTTCATGGACGACGGGATGAAGTCGTCTTTGGTGGAAGTCTTGAATCGTTACCCACGCAAGCAAGCAGCGACGCTGCCTGTGCTTCATGCGGTGCAAGAGAAAGTCGGTTGGCTCCCGTATCAAGCGATCGAAGAGATTGCAGACTACTTGGACATTCCCGCATCACAGGTGCTGGACACCGCAAGCTTTTACGAAGAGTTCTGGCTTAAGCCGCGTGGCAAGTATGTCATTTGGTTGTGTCAATCGATCAGTTGTGAGGTGATGGGCGAGCCGAACCTGACGACGAGGATCGCCGATCATTTGGGTGTTAAGCCTGGCGAAACAACCGAAGATGGTAAGTTCACGTTGATGAAGGTTGAGTGTCTTGGCTACTGTGGCGATGCTCCGTGTGCATTGGTGAACGAAAAAGTTCACGGCAAGTTGACCACGGAAAACTTCATTGAAGCCATTGATGCGCTTGAGTAGTCGGCCCACTGAAAGGTCTTGCTCATGAGCTGGTTCCCGAAATTATGTCGGCAGGCGGGTTTGATGATCCATCATGCCACACACCCAGCCAAGAAGCAGAACGAAACCGTTCGTAAAACGGTTGAAGAAAAAAAAGTGAACGACCAGGTCACGCTCCGCCGCACAACGATCGAGGAAATCGAGATCAAAAAAAACGGCAACGAGCAGGACGACAAATAAGAGGGCAGGGGAACGGGACGCAATGGCTAAGGCATAGCTTCCGAGGTCATTGATCATGCGAAAGAAGAGATGATGTTAGAAACACCGATACTCACGAAACGAATCCCGACCGAACCATGGGGCCGCCATGCCGACCGTCACGTTGTATCGTATGGCGAGTACGTGAAGACCGGCGGTTACGAAGCGCTTGAAAAATCATTGGGCATGGAACGTCATGCGGTGATCGATGAAGTCAAAGCCGCTGAAATCCGTGGCCGTGGTGGTGCGGGCTTTCCTGCTGGCATGAAGTGGTCTTTCCTTCCGCCAGTTGATGGTGAACGACGCTTTCTCGCCATCAATGCCGACGAATCCGAGCCAGCCACTTTTAAGGATCGCCTTCTCATCGACTTCGACCCACATCAAGTCATCGAAGGTATCGCCATTTGCATGTACGCTTGCCAACTCGATACGGCTTATTTCTACATGCGTGGTGAGTATCACGAGCAGCGTCCTGTTCTTGAAGCTGCATTCAAAGAAGCCTATGAAAAAGGTATCTTCGGCCCGAACTCACGTCTTGGCAAAATTAATGGCCGTGACCCTGAACTTTACCTCCATCGCGGAGCGGGGGCCTACATATGTGGTGAAGAAACCGGTCTGCTTGAATCGCTTGAAGGCAAGCGTGGTTGGCCGCGTATCAAGCCGCCGTTCCCTGCGGTTGCCGGCGCGTTCGCCCGTCCGACCATCGTGAATAATGTTGAAACGCTTGCCTGTGTGCCGCACGTCATGACCAATGGTGCTGCATGGTTCAAACAACACGGTAAAGGCCGCCCTGAAGGCGCACCACCGCACGTACCCGCATCCTTCGGCACCAAACTCATCGGCGTCTCAGGCCCGGTCGTCAACCCCGGCATCTTCGAAGAAAACCTCGGCATCCCCATGTCATACTGCATTGAAAAACTTGCAGGCGGCATGCTCCCCGGCAAGAAATTCAAAGCAGCTATCCCAGGTGGTGTTTCCATGGGTGTGCTTAAAACGGACGAGTATGAAGCACCGCTCGATTACGATATTGGAAAAAACTACGGCATCATGGGCCTCGGTACCGCGTGTATCACCGTCATTCCGCATGACTACTCAATGGTCGCTTGTGCGAGAAACATCGCTCGCTTCTTTGCTCACGAATCTTGTGGCCAATGTACACCTTGCCGCGAAGGCACCAACTGGCTCTACCAGATCCTCGAACGCATCGAACGCGGAGACGGCAGCACCAAAGACCTTGACTTGCTGCTCGAGCTGGCTGGCACTATGGGCATCATGCCCGGCACCACGATCTGCGGTCTTTCCGACGGTGCGAACTGGTCCGTGCGAACCATCGTCAATAAATTCTTCGATGAGTTTGATGCAGCGGTCAAGAAAACTCGCTACGTCTCACTGTCAGTCGTGAACAGCTAAGCAGAATCAATCACACGCCTCGTTTGAGGCGTTTTTTTATGGGTAAACATCGCATTGTTGATCAATATTTAAGGTACGGGGTGTGATGGTTGGCTATGGAGTTTGATTCATGTCTGTACAATCGCCTGAGATCATTTTGCCACAAATTAAAACGGTGCTGGAAGAAGGTGCAAACGCTGGACGTGATCCAAGCGATGCTTCCAGAGGCGGAGGGGCGCAGATCTTCGCCTCTATCCACGACGAGCCCGTGATTGATTTTGCGATCGGTGATGCACAGCCGGGGACATCAATGACCCGGGATACATTGAATCTTTGGTTGTCTGCGTCCAAGCCAATTACTGCAGTGTGTTTTGCTCAGCAATTTGAAAAACATGAAGTCGATCTCGATACACCGGTGTGTGAGTATCTGCCGGACTTTGCGGCTCATGGTAAGGATGCAATCACACTCAAGCATGTCCTTACTCACACCGGCGGGTTTCGTGTCGTGCCGTACCGTTACCCCAAAGATTCCGTTGATGATGTTGTCGCCAAGATTTGTAAGAGCCGCCCTGAGCCTCGATGGAAATTTGGCAAAACAGCGGGGTATCATCTGCATACAGGTTGGTACATCTTGGCTGCGGTCGTGCAAAAACTTTCTGGGCAGGATTATTCACATTATGTGCGTGAGCATTTGTTTAAGCCGCTCGGTATGGATCACTGCTATGTTGGTATGCCTTCTGAAACCTACGACACGCTCAAGGACAACATCGCCATTATGCCGAACTTTGATGATGGGGGCAGTAAGGGTGGACTTGGTGATACTGCAGCCGAGAAAGCATGGGTCTGTGGCTGTCGCCCCGGCGGGAACGGTTATGGCCCGGTGCGTGAGCTCGCACGTTTTTATGAAATGATGCTTGGCGGAGGGGAACGCGATGGCATTCGCATCATCGAACCTGAAACCGTTGGCCTTTTCACACACCGGCATCGCGAGGGCGCCTTCGATAAAACCTTCGGTCAAACCATTGATTGGGGGCTTGGCTTCCTGCTCGATTCAAAACGTCACGGTGAAGTCGATCTCCATTACGGCTATGGACCGCATGCCTCTGACGACACATTTGGTCATTCCGGTTATCAATCCTCTGCTGCGTTTGCCGATCCTCATCACGGACTTGCCTTTGCCGTGGTATTTAACAGCACACCCGGCGAAAATGAAAATCGCCAACGGATGTTCCAACTGTTAAAGACGGTGTATGAAGAATTGGGATTGGCTTGAAGCTTTATCGTGTGAATCGTGCGATATGCTGTGAACTCTCTTGCAACGTTATGTTACAAGCAAAAGGGGAAGGTCAATCCCAATCGAAGCGTGGCGGTGTGGCGGTGCCCTGTTCGAGGTTATGTTTAATGGCATAGTGGATCAGGCTGAGCACAGTTTGCTCGTCCATCTCCGCGATCATTTGTTTGTAACGTCGGGGCAGGGGGTGTTTGTCCCAGCGGTGGATGCCCGGGAGTTGTGACATCAGATGTGCTGTCTGCGTGTCTGTTTTTGAATCGATTGAGTCGTACATGGCCTTGGCTTCTCCGTCTCCGCCCTGTTGTGATCTGATGTACTTTTTTCATCGGCCATCAAAGGGGTGTGATTTAGTTCAATCTTTACCCAATCGTTTCAAGCAAAAGGTAAGGCTGCTTCGATGAAGACAATGTTGACGGTCATGGCTTTGCTGCAAAATGGAAGTCGATTTGGCGTTACAGCGGGCCAGATTGGTTATGGGGCTTGATTTTGCATTACAATGGGCGTGATGATCGTAAGGCGGATTGAATATCCGCGGGATATTTTGGGAGTGAATAACAGATGCATAATCCGCGATTGATGATAAATATGATGCTCGTACTGATGATGGCCGCGATATCTTTCGGTTGCAATACAGCTCACAAAGTCAGTGACAAGGATATGCAACTTGCCGATTTTGACATCGTGCAGGAGTTGAATACTCGTAAAGATACTCGCACGGTGATGATTGATGTGCGATCTCAGCGTCTGTTCCAGAAAGAGCACATCAAAGATGCATTCCACATCTATCTGCCGCATCTGAAGAAGCGTGACCGTTTGCTTGCTGGTGATCCGATGATCATTGTTTATTCTTCCGGTGAAGTGCACGATCTGCTCGCAACCGCAGCCTGTAAAAAATTGCTCGACCTCGGCTATGTCAACGTCTACAACTACCGCGGCGGCCTCAAGGATTGGATCAAAAACGGTGGCGAAACAGCAGTCGTCGAATTTGATATACCTAAGACTACAGAAGATTATTCGGCAGAGAATCAATAATCTGGCCGTAATCATATGTAAAGTTCGGTATGTTTAAGATTGGTCGGCGGCGTGGTCAGCATCAATTTCATAACTCTTCGGCCACATCCCCACAAACACGCAGCACACACCAAACCCAAGCAGCAGCCAGCGGCTGTTCGTCCTGTTCGTCATGCGCACCAGTTTGCTGTTGATCGGCTGATAAGCCGGTGCCTGTGCTTGTTGCTCAACCGGAACATACTGACTCAGCCAACTGAAAATCGATTGTCCTTGAGCGCGATTGGCCTCGCGCTGGCCAGTGTAATCTGAACCGCCAAGATTAACGTGCAGGATCTTGCTGCTGGCTGGTTTCTGATGCAGCTCTGTAAAGGCAAGACGCTCAATCAATACCGGATCGTCGTTTTCGAGTGATGTTTGAAAATGCTGATAGCGATCTTGAAGCGATTGCAGATTTGTGAGCTGTGCTTGCATGATGTCCCGTCGCGACGCCAATTCCCGGCAGCTCAGCCAAGCCGGTGTCAGAAGCGTCATTGCCAGCAAACTCATCCCGGCCAACACAAAAATCACCCCACTCAGCGAGGCAAACAGACGTTCAGATTGGCCAGCGCGCACTTCTTCCATAGACCACTTTTTTATCGGCAATCAGGGCAGTCCCGCGCCACTTTGTCATCCTCATCTCATCGAAACCTCCCGTACCCAGCAAGTTTTATCTTATGTGACTGTCTCGCTCCCTCAAATTGCCCGCTAAATCCCCGCAGATCGGCTTTTCTGGCATCACACAGTGGCCTTATGATACAATGCTTGGCTCGCCCAAACGGACAATTTCGCCTGGACCCTCACCCGATGAACCAAACGCTGACCAACAACAAATCAATCTACCTCGAAACCTTTGGCTGCCAGATGAACGTCCTCGACACGCAGCTCGTCAAAGGTCAGCTTCAATCCCTCGGCTACGCTTTCACTGACAGTTGGCAATCTGCAGATGTCATCATCTACAACACATGCTCCGTCCGTGAACACGCAGAAAACAAAGTTTGGTCACGTGTCGGTGAAATCGGTATCCACAAAAAGCAAAACCCGCATGTCATCCTCGGCATCATCGGTTGCATGGCCGAACGCGATGGCAAAGACATGATCCGCAAACATCCACAAATCGATCTTCTTTGCGGCCCCGGCGAACTCGACAAAGTGCCTATGCTCATCG
This sequence comes from Poriferisphaera sp. WC338, assembly GCF_050931845.1. Taxonomy (GTDB): domain Bacteria; phylum Planctomycetota; class Phycisphaerae; order Phycisphaerales; family Phycisphaeraceae; genus Poriferisphaera. The sequence goes on along the minus strand of NZ_CP194516.1, from coordinate 2,462,057 downwards.
ACAACCGCCTCAAGACTGATCTCGAAGAACGAGGCGGCGTCCGTAACGCAGACATTGCACTGCAAGGTAACACACATCGTCGTACTGCAACGCTTTCCGCCGCGCAAGACACACTCGAAATGCTCGACCTATCCCGCGCTTTCGATCCCGACACACATGAAGGCTCCGCCTACGTCCGCATCACGCGCGGTTGCAACAAGTTCTGCACCTACTGCGTTGTTCCCAACACCCGTGGCGGCGAAGTGCATCGCCATCCCGATCATATCGTCGAGGAATGCAAAAAACTGGTAGAGCAGGGCGTCAAAGAAATCACCCTTCTCGGCCAAACCGTGAATCACTATCACTATGACACGAACGCCACCATCACGATTGAAGGTGTGCATCAACCGCAGATCGGCCAGATTCTTTCGCCTAACCGCGGCACAGGCGGTCCATCACCCGTCTTCTCCGATGGCGTCGTCTCCTTTGCTGATCTGCTTGCTCGTATCCATGATGAAATCCCAAACCTCCAGCGTTTGCGTTTCATTACGTCACTTCCCCGTGATTTTGGCAACGACATCCTCCAAGTCATCAAAGACCGCCCGCGCATCTGTCGTTACCTACACCTCCCCGTTCAGTCCGGCTCAAACCGCATCCTCAAACTCATGAACCGTGGCTACACAGTCGAGGAATTCAAAGACCTCATCGACCGTGTCCGCGAATACCTCCCCGATGCCGAACTCGCCACCGACATTATTGTCGGCTTCCCCACTGAAACAGAAGAAGATCAACAGCAAACCGCCGAGCTTCTACGCTACTGCAAATTCAAAAACTCTTTCATCTTCAAATACTCACCACGTCCTGGCACCGTCGCCATCGACCGTTTCGAAGATGATATCTCCAACGACACCAAGAAACGCCGCAACAATGAACTGCTGAATATTCAATCTGAAATCAGCAAAGAAATTCACGAAGCCTACGTCGGCAAAACGATTCCTGTTTTCGTTGAAGCAATCAGCCGAAAGACCATCAAAGCTCGTGAAAATGCCGCTGATCCCGCCGTTACCATTGGCTGGGAAAAACCGCAGGAAATCACCCAACTTACAGGCCGAACCGATGGCGATCTCATTGTGGTTTTCGATGGCGACGCCTCACTCATCGGTATCACAGTCGACATCACGATTGATCAAGCTTCCCCGCTTACACTTTTCGGATCACAAGCTGCAGCCGTAAATGCGTCTTCAAATAACGCATAATTCATCTATTGTGCAATCAATCCGCAATGACACCTGTCGGTTCTAAAATCCAGCAGCGTTCGTGACGAGCATATCCAATCCCAGCGTAATAGTCCTTCGCCTTCGGCGCAGCGAGTAAGATCAAACTGCATTGCGGCCCAAGCTGATCCTGTGTTAGCTGTTGCAATCTTTTACCGATCCCTCGGCGTTGATAGCTTTGATCAACCGCAAGGTCAGAAAGATAGCACGCATAATGAAAATCTGTCATCGAACGAGACGCACCAATCAATTTGCCATCTTCCCAAGCGCTTACAAAAAGATTGCTATGGCGCACCATGCCCTCAATGCAAGCCATGTCATCAATGGGTCGTCTTTCGCCCAGTGTCGATCGCTTTAGCAAATCAACATACTGTTCAGCCGTGATCGTTTTGTTGACTTCATATTCAATCATCGTGCAATCCTCAAATGGCAAGTACCAGATGCTGCCAACAATAACAGGATCGCTATTCATTTCAAAACATCGCTATAATCGTGATATGGATGATACAACTGTCCCTCAATCCTCGCGTGTCCTAGCCCTTTGGCCTAGCCAATCTCCTAGCATACTCCCCACGCTTGCCATCTATCCCGCTTCGAAGCCGAACAACATCAACGCAACGATTCTCATACTTCCCGGCGGCGGTTATGAAGGGCATGCCGACTATGAAGGGCATGACATCGCCGTTGCACTCAACAAGCAAGGTTTTGACGCTGCGGTCCTAAAGTATCGTGTCGCTCCTCATCAGCATCCTGCACCCATCCATGATGTGCAGCGTGCCATACGCCTCATCAAAAAAAACGCATCGCAGTACAACCTTCGTGCAGATAAGATTGCTGTCCTCGGTTTCTCCGCAGGTGGTCACCTTGCTTCAACGCTTGCCGTTCACTGGGACCAATTTATCTCACCCGAAGATGATTTCGCTCAGCTTTCTGCACGTCCTGATGCTGTTGTCCTTTGCTATCCTGTAATCGATCTTGATGGCGAAGCATCTCACGTCGGTTCACGCGAAAATCTTCTAGGCCAAGATGCGCCCCAAGACTTGCGGCAATTGATGAGTACGCACATGCAAGTCCGCCTCGATTCCCCGCCAACATTCGTTTGGCACACCATGACCGATGAAGCGGTCCCCGTTGAGAACGCGATTCTGTTCGCACAAGCCTGTCGTGCGAAGCAAGTTCCAGTTGAAATGCACCTTTACGAAAAGGGTCGTCACGGCCTCGCACTCCTCGGTGAAGTCCCCGGCATCAATTCGTGGTTCGATCACGCCGTCCAATTTCTTGAACGCCATCTCATATAAATGTGCAAGATCATTCAACCTGTTTACAAGACCGCACGCCCAAAATTTCTCCCGTGGTGAATCCCGCCACTTTCGCCTATCCTATAGCACAATCATGATCAGCAGTGGTGTGCGTGAAGGATGGCAAACATGTTCTATGCAATCATCAAACTATTCGTAACCGCAGGCCTCATTGTTATCATCTCCGAAGTTGGACAGCGTGTCTCTTGGCTTGCTGGGCTGCTCGCTTCGCTTCCGCTTGTCTCTTACCTCGCCATGATCTGGATCTACGTCGATACTAAAGACCAACAAAAAGTCGCCGACCTCTCAAGCGATATTGTTTGGCTGATTCTCCCCACCATTCCATTCTTTATTGTCCTCCCAATTCTGCTCAAAAAATTCGCCTTCTTTCCCGCACTCGGACTTGCCACGCTCGTCATGTTTGCCGGCTACTTTATCATGGCCGTCATCCTTAAACGCTACGGCATTCTCGTCTAATCATATAAAACATCCTTAAAAACAAGGACTCTTCCATGCAGTTACTTTTTGATGGTCATCTCGACATCGCCATGAATGCCCTTGCTTATGAACGCGATCAGCGCCTTACTGTCGACCAAATCCGCGTTCGTGAACACGCGCCCAATGAGTCCGAACGCGGCACCTGCACTCTCTCATTCCCCGAACTCCGTGCTGCTAACACTGCCGTTGTCGTCGGCACTATCTTCATCCGCTGTAAACCAAATGTCGATCCTGCTCGCACGATTTTTCGAGAAGACGCCGATTACCCCGACCCGACAATGGCCTACGCCGTTGGTCAGTCACAAGTCGCCTACTACAAACTTATGGAGGAGATGGGTGAGTTGCGGTTCATCACCAATAAGGCCGAGCTAGCCGCACACCTCGAACTTTGGGAAGAGTCATCCGACCCCGTCGCCGATCATCTCCCTATCGGTTTGGTCCTGATGATGGAAGGTGCGGACCCCATTGTCGATATCGAACAAGCCAAGCAGTGGTACGATCAGGGGCTGCGATGCATCTCCCTTGCACACTTCGGTCACTCCCGTTTTTCCTGCGGCACACCCTCTGCCGCCGAGCCTGATGGCCCGCTCACTGATCTTGGCCGCGCGCTGCTCGTCGAGATGGATCAACTCGGCATTGTTCTTGATCTTTCACACATTGCCGATCAATCATTCTCCCAAGCTGTCGACATCTACCAGGGACCGCTTATCGCCACGCACACGAACTGTCGCGCGATCGCCGATACCGGCAGGCAAATGACTGATGACCAATTCAAAACCATCATCAATCGTGGCGGTGTCATCGGTGCGGTCATGTGTGTGTCTATGATCCGTCATCCGCTCGACCGTGAACAGTTTCCGCATGATGTGACGATTAACGAACTTGCGGATCACATTCTGCGCATCTGTGATCTGGCCGGTAATACCAATCATGTCGGTTTCGGCACTGATATGGATGGCGGGTTCGGCGCTGCGTGGACACCCGTTGAGATCGATCGTTTTACGGACCTGCATAAGTTTGCAGATTGTTTGTCAGGACGCGGATTTTCTGACACCGACATCACCAAATTCTTCAGTGGTAACTGGCAGCGTTTTTGGATGCAAAATTTGCCGGGTTGATCGTATGTAGTAAATCAGCAGGGCGCAAGATCGGCTCACCTTACCGGCCTAGAATGGCCGATGTCATACGCAGAGCTACGACCTATCAAGGGGATGCCAATGCTGAGACGATTGTTTTCAAATTGCATGTTGTCACCGAACGATATCGCACCAAGCCATCCCGCTATGCGCGTCATCGGCACGTTTAATCCGGGCGTAGTGCGCGAACAAGTAACAGGGGATGTGATTTTGTTGGTGCGCGTGGTGGAGGAAGTAATCGAGAAGCGGGTAGGGTATCAACCTTCACCGTACATCAGTCATGATGAGGTTTATGTGGATTGGTTGCCGGAGAGTGACATTGATTTTTCCGATCCACGTATCTATCGCATGATGAGTACCGGGCTGATACGGCTGCGTTTTATCTCACATCTGCGCGCGTTTCGATCGAGAGATGGACAGACAATTGATGTACCGTTGGGCAAGATCATGCCTGAAATGCCCCATGAAATTTATGGCTTGGAAGACCCGCGCATCACGCACATCAATGATGCGTATTACATCACCTATGTGGCCGTCTCGCCACACGGTGCAGCGACCGCACTTTTACGCACGGAAGATTTCCTGGCATATGAACGCTTAGGGATCATCTTTGCGCCAGATAACAAAGATGTGGTGTTATTTCCAGAGTCAATCGGTGGGAAGTATTACGCCATGCACCGACCGATGCCGTCACTAGGTTTAACGCGCCCCGAGATTTGGTTGGCTGAGTCATCGGACCTGATTCATTGGGGAAACCATCAGCAATTATTGGCGAGCAAAGACTCGATACATCGTGATCGGATTGGTGGAGGAACGCCGCCAGTGAAGACACGGAATGGTTGGTTAACGATTTATCATGGTTCGAACAAAAAGCACGGAGAGCAATCGGTTGGCGTATATACCGCAGGTGCGATAATGTTGGATCTGAATGACCCATCGCGGATTGTGGGGCAGACGAATGCGCCGATTATGGAGCCGGTGGAGCCGTATGAGACAAGCGGATTTGTGGACAACGTTGTGTTTCCGACCGCGATTGTGCCGGACGATGATCGCGAGCTTGTTTATTATGGCGCAGCGGACGAACACACCGCGGTGACGGCATTTAAGCAGGAAGATCTACTCAATGCGATCAAACCGGCTTAAAATTATGTTCGTCTAATCATAAGATAGACTTGTGCGCGATATAAAAACGCCCGGCAAAGAGGTGCCGGGCGCGTGATCGTGCTAAGGCATGTTTTTAGGTAATGCTATTGCTGTCTGCTTGCGGGAAGGTGACTTCTAGGTAGGTTGTATCGGTATCGGCTGTGAAGAGGCTGGGCCTCATCTTGGCGGGGAGTAGTAAAGTTTGGCCAGTAGCATATTTGGTGTCGGGTTCGGATTCCATACTGAACCGGCCATCTCCTTCAAGCATCATCCAGACAACAGGTTGGTTACGTTGAAGTTCACATTCATAGCCAGCTTTGACTTGCACACGGTCAACACGGAAATAATCACAGGTTACCAGATGAGTGATGGTGGCATGTTCACCTTCAACAGTGGTGTTCAATTCATTCTGTGAGACATCAGGCGGGCCAAGCTTGATACACTCCATTGCCGCATCAACGTGCAACTCGCGACCCGTACGACCCCAGTCATACACACGGAAGGTTGTATCGCTGGGCGTTTGAACTTCTGCTGCAAGAATCCCCGCGCCAAGTGCGTGACAGGTTCCGCTAGGAACATAGTGCATGTCGCCAACTTTGACGGGAACAGTAATCAGTAGTTCTTCGACAGTGTTTTCTTCAATGGCTTTACGGAAGAGGCTTTCGGTGACACCCTCCTTGACGCCTTTATAGATCACAGCTCCTTTTTCAGCATGCAGCACGTACCAGCATTCGCTCTTCAGGAACGCATCAGCGTGTGTCGCAGCATAAGCTTGGTTTGGGTGTACTTGGACAGAAAGATTTGTGTTGGCATCAAGAAATTTAACAAGCAAAGGGAAGCCGCCATCTTCAGTGAGGGGGAGGTTGCCCATGATGTCTTTGGCGTGAGATTGGATAACATCGTGAAGCGTTCTATCGGCAAGGGGGCCATTAAGAATCTTGGATCGCTCTGCACCGCCGCCGCCGCCGCTGACACTGGTTTGTGAAAGGTCTGCAAGCTCCCAGCTTTCACCGATAAGCTCGTCAGAGCCGCCTGGGAGTTGCCTGCCGAGTTTTTCCAAGGTCCGCCCACCCCAAACTTTATCCTTGTAGATCGGGGCGAATTTCAATGGATATAAATCAGTTTGATTCATGATCAACCTCACACATCTATGTGCCATGCATCATGCGGCACGACCTTTGTTATCTGGACCACACGGTCCACCCAGTCTTCGATTATACGCAGCTAAAAGTCTCATGCGACATTCCACACTATCGCTGGGATGGTTTTGCCTTCCGCATCTTCCCTCGGTTGATTGTGGCGCTTTTCGGCAAAGAATCATTTACCCCCGGAGGCCATACGATGCAGACCCGTCCAACATTGATGTTTTGTGCTGTGGTGGTGTGTTTCAGTTTCATGATTTTGCCTGCGGTTGTGATGGCGCAGCTTCCGGCGCCAGGGCCAGTTGGACCTGCGGGTACAGCTCAGCCCGGGGCTTATCAACCACGTGTGTATCAGCCGGGTGTTTACAATCCTTCAGGCGGCGTGGTGTATGGAGGACGCCTTGCAACACCAGCCTACCGTGCACCATCGATTATCTATAATCGTAATCAAGGTCTGACCTCGCCTAATCTGTCTGGTGTCAACAACGGGTTGCTGCAAGGACAGGATTTTAGTGCATCGGGTTTGGCTGCACGGTTTTCGCAGCCGGATTCATTTGTTGCCAATGAACGCGGTAACTACATCAACCCGCAAACGCTAGGTAATCCGCAAATCTATCTCTCACCATTGCCAGCAGCAAGCAGCAACCAATCGCCGCGAACGATAAGTTCACCAACTTCAAACTTTGGTGCTTATCGCAACCTTGTGATAAATACCAATCAACAACTTTTGTTTAACCGTGAGTTGCCGGCACGCGAGGGTTTGCTAACAGGTCAAAACACACGCGTCCAATCTGCCTATCGCAATGCGATCCCGTTCCAAGATCAATCGCAAACACAGTATCCAACGCAGGGACCATCCGCGCCAGGGCAGGATAGAGGTCAGGGCGGTGCTTTCCCATTACCGGAAGACACGATTGGTGAGCCGCAGTCATCATCATCCAGCCAAACCGGCATGTATCAAAAACCAATCCCGTTCTATGCCCAGTCGCATGATCCACCGGCCGCTACACCGCTGGCTAGCGCATCAGGGGTAAGAACAGGTCCGCTCATTACACGAACCGGTCCTGGCTCTTATGCGCCTACAGCCCCGAACCTGTCGCCATCGCAAATTACATCCGAACGTAATGCACGTGAGATCCGAAGCCGTAACCCATATAACCCGCGCAGCGGCGTGGCTTACAATGCTGCGCCAGCCCAAGCGCCACGCACGGTTCAGCCGGGCTATCCGTATACCTCAGGTGTGGTCACGCCAATCACACCGGCTCAGCAAGCCGCGATCAATGCGCTTCCACCGGGCTACCGCAGTGCTCAAGATCTCAGAGCATTTGAAGCTGGACTGACACCGGGGCAGCGGGCGACCCAAAACGTGTATCGAAATCCTGCGACGAATTTGGGCTACGTGCCGTATGTGTTTTGGTCGCGACCAGCGGATCTGTCATCGCAAATCCTCGGAACAGGCTTCTATTACGGATACCGATCGCCGTTGTATTCATATCTGTTCCGCTATGGTCGGCCGCCATACCCGCAGGAAGTCGGGCAAACCACGCCACAATCTTTCCAACCTCGTTTGCCGAATGACCCGGTACGTCGAAACCGCATTGCGCGGCCCGTCCGTGTGGCGCCCCACACGATCAATAACCCCTCATCGTCCCATTATCAGCCAATGCAACGGCTTACGGCAGACCACGGTCTCCAACCTGTCGATCCAGAGCAGAATCAATCTCCGGACCCATCGCAGACACAGCCTGCAGAGTGACTGATCCTTCCCAGTCATCCTTTTTGGGTAATCAATTCTGGGGCATACCAACCCATAAGCCATCTCGGGCACTTTGGGATATACTTATGTCTTGCAACAGCCGCCCCGATACGCGGCCATTCAGACAACGATCGATTAAGACCACTTCGCTTGCGGTCCTATCGATTTTTCAGGGACACTCACCCCATGACCAGACGACCGACTCGCCAGGTAACTCTCGGCTCCAAACAACACGGATTCATCAAAATCGGCGGCGATGCCCCGGTTTCTGTACAGTCCATGACCTCGGGCTATACCTATGACATTGACAACTGCGTGGCAGAGATCAATAAGCTCGCTGCAGCCGGTTGTGACATCGTCCGCGTGGCCGTACCGGAGAAGAAAGATACTGATGCCCTGAAGGAAATCATTCCGCAGGTACAGGTACCGATCGTCGCAGATGTGCACTTTCATTTTCAGCGGGCGCTGGATGCGATCGAAGCCGGCGTCCACAAGATCCGCTTGAACCCCGGGAATATCTCTGATCGTAAACAGGTCGAGGCAGTGATTGATGCGTGCAAGGATAAGGGTGTGCCAATCCGCATCGGTGTTAATGAAGGCTCGATCATCGAGCGTAAAGATAAACAAAAACGCATGAAGGAACTCGGCGGCGTGTTCTCCGACAACAAGCACGGCCACTTCCTCGCCATCATGATTGCTAAGCTCGAAGAGTATCTCGATATCTTCTATGAGCGGGATTTTTATGACATAGTTATTTCGGCGAAGTCACCGGACCCGAATCTTTGTATCACCGCTTATACAGAGATATCCAAGCGATTTGATCACCCGCTGCATCTCGGCGTGACACACGCTGGCCCGAAAGAAACCGGTGCTATTCGTTCGGTCGTCCCACTCGGACACCTCCTTGCTTCCGGCATCGGCGACACGGTACGTATCTCCTACGCCAACGATCCCGTCTATGAAGTAGAAGATGCCCTTGAGATGCTCTACTGCCTCGAACTCCGTGAACGCAAGGGCGTTGATCTGATCGCCTGCCCAACCTGTGGTCGCATCCAAGTGGATCTCTTCACACTCGTTCAGGATGTCCGCAAGGTTCTCGAAAAGGAAATCACACTCCCCATCAAAGTTGCGGTCATGGGCTGCATCGTTAATGGCCCCGGTGAAGCTGAAGGCGCAGATGTCGCCATTTTCGCCGGCGACCGTCGCGGCATCATCTATGTGCAGGGGCAAAAGGTTGCCAATGTGAAGGAAGAGGAGATCCTTGATGCATTGCTTGCTGAGTGCAAAAAGTTCGAAGCTCGCGTGCAAGCCGGGGAGGCCAAATTAGGTGAGAAGGTTGTGGATATCATTCCGCCGGATCCCATCGGTGAACTTGGTTCCGGCTTCGACAAAATCGCAGCTGGTAACGTCGAAAAGGTCTCTGATCTCACCATCGGTCAGTCAGATGCCTGACCAAGGTCCGATTATGGTTAAGAATCGAGCGACTGGGATCAACCCGTAGAATTTTGTACTGGGTTGAGCCGATATTAACTGTATAATTGGGGCGACTGGCTGTAATTGCATGTTTGCCAGCTTATTCCGGATTGTTCACTTACGATATCAACGAGGAGAGGTGTATGAACATTTTGAAAAAATCGATGACGGCTGCTGTGTGTGTATCCACATTTTCACTGCTTGCTGCGGACGTATCAGCGAACATCGATATTGTGTTTGATTACAGCACAGATACGAGCGGTTTTTTTGATTTAGTTACTCATGCGGACGGCTCCACCGGCGCGACGCGCCGCGCACGCCTAAACGAAGCAGCGTCTTTCTATGAAAACGCCTTCCAAGACACGCTTTCAGCGATCACTGTTTCCAACACGACTAATGTTGGCCGCTATATCGACCCTGTCTCAGGGAGTCCGACATCCATTAGTTCGCCAATCTCTATCGCAGAAAATGAAATCCGCGTGTTTGTGGGTTCGCAGAACCAAGGGTCACTGGCTTGGGCAGCATCTGCTTGGTACAGCCCGTTTTTCACTAGCTGGATGGAAGGCACGGCTCGACGTGGGCAGGGCGATATCCACGGCAGCAACGCGGTTGATACTGCGATGTGGGGTGGGTCGATTTCTTTCGATACTAGTCTGAGCAGTGGCAACTGGTGGTGGGGTGATCAGAACAATGATATTCCGGACCGCGTTTTCGCGCATGAGCCGATCTTCCATGACTTTTTGTCGACAGCGATTCATGAATTAGGTCACCTGTTGGGTTTTTCAGATAACGCCGATTCATTTGATAATCTTCTAAGTGGCAATACCTTCACCGGAACCAATGCTGTTGCCGCTTATGCTGCCGCAGGTGGGTCTGGCAATGTTCCAACAGTCGGTAATGCACACTGGCAGGACGGATTACTTGGTGACAGTTTGGCGATGGACCCAACGCTCACGAATAATACCCGTAAGCTGCTTACAGATCTTGACTGGGCAGCATTCCAAGACATTGGCTGGGAAGTCGTGATCCCTGAGCCAACCTCTATCGCATTGCTTTCACTTGGATCGCTGTTTGTAATGCGCCGTAAGAAAGCATAAACGACACGATCACATTAAGATATTCAAAGACCGAGCCAAATATGGCTCGGTCTTTTTATATTCTTGCAGAGTGTGTCGTGAACTCATATTAAGAAGATCGTTCTTGGGTTGTCATTTATGACAGGGGTTTACTGCTAGATCTTTTGCTTCCGTAATTTGCTTTGCCTAATATTCTTGCTTCAAGATTTAGAAGCATCGGTTACATTCAGTTGACGCGGACATAAAGAAACGAATCCTCAATGGCGAAGGTTGTTACTTTGAAATAACAATCGCGATGTAGCTGCTTGTATGACTCAATCCAATCATACCGGGATATTGATCGGAGATGTTTATGTCTCAGGGCCGCATTAGACGTTCAGTATTACTTTCAACCGTTACTTTTAGCGGAAGCAGCTTTATTGTTCATGATCAACTTGCTGCGATTAATGTTGTTTTTGATTACACATATGATTCACTTGCATACGACACCTTGGGCGGCTCATCTACGACAGGTTTTTTTACTGAAGGTGTAACTTATGCTGATGGGTCGACTGGTGATGAGCGGCGTGCGGCACTCGAGCATGCGGCGTCATTCTATGAAAATGCTTTTTCTGATACGCTTTCAGCGATTAATCCAACCGGCGGGATTAACTCATGGAATGCAGCACTTGTTGATCCTTCTGGTAATGAAAATATCACGATATCTAACTTACAATTAGACGAAAATGAAGTTCGTATTTTTGTTGGAGCGCAGGAAGTTGCACCTGCTGCTTTTGCTGGTCCAGGTGCGTATCAAGTTTTTCCAGACACGGAATTTGCTGATACTGTCCTTAACCGAGGTCAGGGTACAACCATTGGTCCTGAGGCTGATGATTATTCACTATGGGGAGGAATCATTACATTTAATTCCAATCTTACCGCAGGCGGTCAAAATTTTGATTGGAATTTCAGTTTAGATGAAAGTGATTTAGATTTCCAAGAGGTAGATTTTCTCTCAGTAGCTGTACATGAATTGGGGCATGTCTTTGGTTTTGGTTCGGCGAATTCATTTGATAATCTTGTTACCAGCATTGAGGGGGAGCTCTTTTTTACCGGCGATAATGCAGTGTCTGAGTTCGGTGGCGAATTAGTGCCACTAGATGATATTGCAGGCCATTTTGAGGATGGACTCCTTGGAAATTCACTTGCACTAGATCCTTCGATAACACTCGGAACACGTAATCTACTTCAGGCGCTTGATTATGCTGTTTTCGCAGACCTTGGTTGGGACGTTGATCCGTCATTGCTGGGTATTGATGTTGATGATCCGATTAGTGTACCAACGCCGACTGCAGCGGCATCCATGTTGCTACTTCTTGGTGTAATGCTGACGAGGCGATCATCAGATACGATTAGGCAGATAACTTGATATCACCTATACATAAATTACGCAGATTCCTAAACCGAAGGCGAATACGCTTTCGGTTTTTTTACGGTATATCAATCATATCGCCTCCGAGGGATTTTAATTCCAGAGTCACATTTCTGGTATTTTTACGAGATTGATTCTTCCACCTGCAGCATAATCTTGCTTACACTAGGGCTTGGTGATCTTTGATCCGGGATTCACATCATGATGAATGATTGATTTGCAAATCACGGATGTCTTTTCTAAACAACTCGGGAGGTTTGCCATGAAGGTACTATTTGGTTTATTCGTCATCATTGGTTTGGCATTGGGTGCGACATATTACTTCGGTGGATTCGCCACGATGGATCCTGAAACGCAGCAGAAGGAACTGCTTGCGAACGTTAACCTCGGCATGGATTGGAAAGATGTTGTGGACTATCAGGCACCACGCAAGGTCAGCGAATTTGCGATGAAGAATCAAGGCGGCATGAAAGTACTTGGCAAAAACGTAGCGACTGAATTCAAGAAGGATGATTTGAACGACCGTGTTACCAACAACAAGATCGGCTACGGCTTTGTTTTTACCTACAAGTACTCCGGCTCACACATCACTGATGTTGAATTTGATACCAAAGGCAAAGTGGTCAATATCTCTCACCCTACGACGATGAAAGATTTGCTGAACATCAGTCGTTAATAATTACGGGCTAATTATCTATTGACCATCCAACGGGAGCTGGGCGATTCGTTGTAAGACGTGCTGCCCTGTTTCGCTTTTCTTATTTGGTTCCAACATCTCCGGTGGCTTATGAACCAGCAAACACAAACCAAGCTCAAAATTAATTGCCCCGCATGTGAAAAACAATACACTTGGCAGGATCAATTTCTCGGTAAAGAATTGCACTGTAAATGTGGGCATCTCTTTATCCCCGATCCGCCGGTCGGGGCAGGGGAGTTGTCGCAAACAGCGCAGATTGCAGCACGAATGAAAGCTGACGCATCACGGTCTTTTTCTGCACTTGCCCAAGCGTCTGGTCGCACAACCTCGGTTGAAGCGGCACTAAACGAAAGGCGTGATGAATTTCAAATCAACAAAGTGCTTTCGTACTATGTTCCAATTGCATGTATTTTTGTCGGCATTGCTGCGACATTGGGTACGATGCTCAAAGCGGTTGGCGATCCTCTGGCGGCTTCATATCTCTACGGAATACTCTTTGCCTTGCAACTTATTGTGTTTCTCCCGCTTTCTTTGTGGACGTTGATTATCCTTGCAAAGATGTTTGATCTTTCATTTTCTGATTTACCGACTACGAGCCTCAAGTTGGCTGCGATCACATTCTTACCAGCGGGTATTTCCGACATCATTTTTGGCGTGTTCATGACGTATGCCGGTTTGGAAGATATCTGGTACCTCGCAGTTTGTTTAGTGCCGTACCTTGTTCTTTGTGGTATCCCCGCCACGATGATGTTCGGGATGGGCCTCAATGACTCCGCAATTTTTATCATTCTGCTTTATTTGCCGCGCTTGGCGATTTTCTTCGGTATCGCGGCGACGTTCCCACAGATCTTTCCGTAACAGTACAAAACAGTGTTGTACGTTTTCGCTTTGATTAGGCATAGAAAAAGAACTGCGGTCCCCTTCGAACACAGTTCCTCTCCATTTATTTGAGCTAAAAATATTGTGGTCTAATCTAACAACTAGCCGGTAACGATGCGTCCTCGTGCGCGAAGTTGCCTTTGTCGGATCATGAGTGCGATCATACTGCATCCGCCAAATACACCAAATCCTGCCATGATAATAAACCAGAATAGATAGCCGTAATCCTCTTTGGTCGCATCAAGCACTCGGCCAGTAATGAACAACGAAAGTGCTCCGCCATAATACCGGAACGAGTCAATAACACCTGCCGCAAACCCCGCCATTTTCTTGCCACCAGTATCCATCGGTGCTGCTGCACCAACCAGTGAATGTGTCGAGTTGACTGTGAGTGAGATAGTATGTGGCGTACATCAGGCCAAGAGCGAACCAGTTCAGGCCGCACCGCTTGCGAAAGCCCGGACTATGATTGATGATGTATTTGCATTGATGTTTGCTTTGAGGCGTACTTTCTTCGGTGGAGAGGCTAAGGTTGCTCTCTGGCATAATCAACCTGCAGTAAAGAGGATACAAATAAAAACACCGATCTCTCTGCCAATAACAAGCCTTAGAGAGTAAATGAAATATTGCTCAATATCCAAACAAAAAAATGACATAAAATTAACAAAACTCACGGATGCCAATATACTGTGGTACCGTTAATTCACACGTCAATCGCTTGTGTTTTTCTGTGATAGAGCTAGCACGAAATTCACAATGCGTTACTTTCAACATCACTCTTCGCTCGTTAATCTGCTTAACATGCCCGACGCTATGACACCCCCCGAACAAGATTCTCCTGATGCAGTATCCCTAGATCATGGGAGTTCACTTCAACCTCCACAAGGGCCAGCGGGTATGACGCCGCCGCTTCGCCGTGCGCCGCTGATACGCGGGCGCGATCTATATCGCTATGGTTTGCTTGCGATCATCTTTGGGATTCTCGGGATCTTTCTAATCTGGCCAATTCTGTTGACTGTTGCTGGAGGCTTCACAGATACCGACGGTGGTTTTACACTTTCCTATCTACTTTCAATTTTCAATGACCCCATCTATATGAAGGGGCTTGCGAACTCATTGCTCATTGCGACCTTTACTACACTTCTTTGTTTAGTGATTACGCTTCCACTTGCGATCATTGCGACGAAGTTTGATTTTCCAGGGAAGGTGGCGATTTCGTCATTGATTTTGGTGCCGCTGATTCTACCGCCGTTTGTGGGTGCGATTGGATTACGTGCTTTGCTTGGGCGGTTTGGCGCGATCAATACGCTGCTTGCAGACATAGGCCTGATTGATCCGAATGCGCCCGGGATCGATTTTCTTGGTGGCGCGCTTGGAGGACAGTTTTGGTCGGTGGTAGTGATGGAGGCGTTACATTTGTATCCAATCATTTACCTGAATATCTCCGCATCACTTGCAAACCTAGATCCGGCTTTGGATGAAGCAGCAGTCAATCTTGGCGCATCACGATGGAAACGATTTTGGAAATGTACGTTTCCGCTGATCGTGCCGGGGATCTTTGCTGGTGCAACGATTGTGTTCATCTGGTCCTTTACAGAGCTAGGCACACCGCTCATGTTTGATTATTACAACGTGACGCCTGTGCAGGTTTTCTGGGGCATCAATGAAATCTCAGACAACCCGCGTCCATATGCATTAGTGGTGGTGATGTTGGTTGTGGCGATCGCGCTTTATATGTTGGGCAAATTTATCTTCGGTGGGAAAGCCTATGAAATGCAGGCCAAAGCGTCTGTTGCGGCACAAGTCAAACGACTCACTGGCTTCAAAGGTCTTGCGGCCCTCACACTCTTTGTGACGATTACATTGCTTGCAGTTCTGCCGCATATAGGCGTGATCCTCTCTTCCTTCTCTGCAGATGGCTCGTGGTATAAATCGATCCTGCCTTCTGAATTCACATTGTCACATTACTCGCAAGCACTCACGCATGACCTTGCAATGGATTCGATCCGAAATTCATTGATCTATGCACTGGCGGCCATGGTTTTTTGTGCGATCATCGGTATCGCGATCTCCTATCTCACAGTTAGAGTCAAGGTTCGCGGTTCGTTCTTACTAGATTCGCTGGCGATGTTGCCGCTCGCGGTGCCGGGGTTGGTGATGGCGTTTGGTTATGTGGCGATGTCATTGAAGTGGCCGTTTGGTGAGAAGCATATCCTTGGCGGGCTTTTCTCGGTGGTGGGTGAAAATCCAAATCCGGTACCGCTATTGATTATTGCGTATACGATCAGGCGGCTGCCATACATTGTGCGGTCAACATCTTCTGGTTTGCAGCAAACATCGGGTTTGCTTGAAGAAGCAGCTTTGAATCTTGGTGCATCCACGATGACATCGATTCGTCGTGTGGTGGTGCCGCTGATCATGGCAAATATTATTGCAGGTTCAATTTTGGTGTTTTCGTTTGCGATGCTGGAAGTTTCAGATTCATTGATCCTAGCTCAGCAAGAAGGTGATTATCCGATCACGAAAGCGATTTGGACCTTCTATTCAAGGCTCGGCGACGGCCCGTACATTGCCTCAGCGATGGGCGTGTGGGGGATGGCATTGCTCACGGTGACGCTAGTGGGGGCTTCGGTGCTGATGGGCAAGAAGCTCGGCGCGATCTTCCGCGTATGATCCGCACGTGAATGGCGTTATTTATACAATCAGGGGTTCCCAATCAAATCTTGCGGCCTTATCATGTGATTTCCAGTAACCGCTACTTCATGGGGATTCACATGTCCGATCAGCCTGTTGCCGCAAGTCAATCCAAATTGCAACTACCAGAAGGAGCTTGCTGCACAAACTGCAAAGCATCTTTGGCCAATCTTTCGTGGGATGCTGTTTGCTCAACGTGCGGCTTGCCAAATAGTATCTCTCGTAATGCGCAGTTCGCTTTTACCAAGCGTGATTTATCCACGCTATTCATCCGATTGCTTTGTATTTGGCTTATGATTAAAGCGGTCGCAGGTTTAAGTACTATGATCGCCTCACTGTTCAATGCACTTTCTCTTCCCGAGGAAGTTCATGTGGAGCCATTGATCACTTCGTTAGTTAGTTCAATAACTGGAGCGATTATCACAGGTACAGTGGCTGTCTTGGTCTTTGCGCTTGCAGGTCTGATCAGCAAAATCATGATTCAAAAAAACGATATTGCTTCCTTTGGGCGAGGGTTTACATTTGCGAACATCTCAGCTCTTTTCGTTCTATTATTTGGAATCTGGGTGGCGATCGAAGGCATGATGACGTTCACTTACGCGACGGTATCGACCATCATGCAATGGATTGAAAGCAGTCAATACTACATAGAGCGAGACGAATTATTGGTAGCTGGAGCATTGCAGTTTTGTATTGGTTTGGCACTGGTTTTTACAAGAAACTGGATTGTGTCGTGGTTGGCGAAATCTAATCTTGAAGATCACCAATAAGAAGTAAAAAAAACGACATTCCTGAGGTTAATATGTCCAACCTATCACAAGTAACGCCTTTGCCCGCGGACCAAACACTTCAATCGAATATCTGCTGCATTAAATGCGATTATAATCTGCAAGGCCTTGCACTTCCAAGTGCATGCCCTGAGTGTGGTACGCCCATATGCGACACGATCGCATCCCATAATTTTCTCACAAAGCATCAGCTTGCAAAACTTTTCATCCGCCTTCTTGCCATCTGGTACGCTTTCTCTTTGATTGATTCGTTCATGATGCTAGCAGGTTTAATGATTAATATGCTTGTGCAACCCTCGCCAATATTCGGAGGCGGTATGAATAACTTAGGCGAATTTTTACTTAGTTATCCAATACTGCATCCGATCGTACAATGTGCTGTGGTCATCCTTTTACTATGGAAATCAGATGCGATTGCTAAGCGTATTTTCCCATATCAAGGGATCGCGTCCACATCTCAATCGCTTAACTCAAATACGCTGCTTACGCTCGGTTTCGCGCTGCTCGGCATGTGGCAGCTGGTCATTGCACTCACCAGTATCGTTGGCAGAGTTTTTCAGGACATTTCTCAATCGATTTTTATTTCAAGACAGGTATATGCTACACAGCTAGCACTTGGTGATACAGCCGGCACCAAGTTTCTCGATTATGTTCCTTTGATATTCCAGCTCATCCTCGGCACGTTGCTGTTGCTCGGATCAAAAGCAATTGCTAATTTCATAGCCAAACTTCGTACGCTCGGTACCAGTAATGCTACATAGTCTTTTTGGTGTGAATTGGCTCTACGAACCCAACGATCATTTCAACTTTTCAGGAAACTTGTTTTTTAGTTTTTCAACCTTCGGCATGGCTTGGTACCGAATGTACGGTTGGTTTGGATTATTCTCTGCATAATCCTGATGATACGCTTCGGCAGGATAATACTCGTCCAATGGTTCGAGAGTGGTGACAATTTCGCCAGGTTTATAGATGCCTTCATCTTCAAGTTGCTGAATGTACTTTTCAGAAATCTCTTTTTGCTCATCGTTTGCGTAGAAGATGGCAGAGCGATATTGCCGACCGACATCATTACCTTGACGATTTAATGTGGTTGGATCGTGCGCTACAGTGAAGAAGATTTTGAGGATTTGTCCGAGTGTGATTTCAGAGGGATCGTATACGAGCTTGATGACCTCTGCGTGATCTGTTTTGCCACGGGAGACTTTGTTGTAGTTTGCATCGTGTGCACTGCCACCGGCGTAGCCCGATTCAGCGTCTTTAATTCCTTTGACGTTTTCATAGACAGCTTCGACGCACCAGAAGCAGCCCCCCCCGAGGACAATGCTTTTGGTTCTATGACTATCTATATTGGGTGATTTGTCGCCGGATTTATTGTCAGAGGCTTGCTGGTTGTTGGCTTGGATAGTTTCATCGATTTTTGGATCTGGGACATTGTCAGAGCTGCCCTCTGGAGCACGGCTGCAAGAAAATCCTGCGAGGCTGAAAAGTACCATAAGCGTAACTCCCAAATGTGTCAGGCTGAAGGTTTTCATACTAATATCCTATGGCCGAAATTTGGATTCGGCGAGGGGCTTGTGCGAGTTATTTCACGGGTTCAATAGGATAAACCGTCGGGTGGTTGACATTGTTCCCGGAGTTAGTTGTATTTGCGGTGGGGGGTCTTGTCATAGAGAGGCATACGTATGGAGCAGCACGGTTGCTTGGGTGCATGAAAAAACCCTGCGGTTGGCAGGGTGTAAAATGGAGCCTAGCGGGCTCGAACCGCTGACCTACTGGTTGCAAACGGGGCTATCAAAATCAGCCCAATACAACCGGCAAGCGTTGCCTGTTTTAACAGGCTCCTCTGTCTAAGAATTTTCCAGATTACTTAGACCACCACAATATACAACAAGTCCCGATAATGTGGAACCCCTGTGCAATTATCTGTGGAAAAATCTACATCAACGCATAAGCAACACGTTGCAACTCTCTCATGTCGCGTTCTGCATAAATCTGCGTTGTCTTAATGTGCTTGTGACCTAATGCCAGCCTCGCCGACTCAAGATCACGCCGCCGCTGAACACGAGACGCGGCATTGTGGCGAAGCTGGCCGGGGAACCAGATCGGCACACCAGCACGCTTACATGCATTCTTGACGTTGCACCGATAGCCGCATCGCGTGTAATACTCACCGCTCTTGTTTGGCAGCACAGGCCCGGACGTTGCATAGTTTGAGGTAATGATCTTCGTCACACGCGGGCCAAGCACAACGATACGATCCTCATCCCGCCATGCGTTCTTATGCTCGGCGGGCTTATAAACCAATCCGTCTGGAGTCGCTTCAATCTCATCCCAACTCATGCCGCAAACCTCAGACGGCCTCATACCAGTCATGTAATGCACTCTAACTAACCGCTGCATGCTCATCGACATTTCACGCATCGACGCAAGCAACTGATAAGCTTGCACCGGCTTAATCGTTCGGTTTTCATGTGCTTGTGTTCGCCCACGCTTCAAGCAGGGCAGGGTAGAGATACGCATTAGGACACGTTCAGATACAAGCCCATGAGCCACGCCCCATTTATACATTCGTCGCACACGATCCATTTTATCGTTGATCGTTTTACGGCTATTTCCCCGCTCTATCAGCCCTTCTCGATATTTTGCAAGCTGAATCGGATTAAGTGAATTGGCCGGAATGTTGCCCACACAATTAACAAGCTGCTCAGTTGCTTGACGCACACTTGCCGCTTCAGTTGTCGGCTCACCTGTTGGTTTACGATAATACCCATCAGCATATTTTTGATACTGACCCACCAGATTGAATAACTTCATGCCCCTTTTATCGGCGACATGTAAATCAGATTCAAGTGTTTTTTGATCTTTTGCTATTCTCGGCATGATTGCCGAGTAAAGTCGATCGACATCACGCCGCAATGCCGCGACCTGCATACTCACTTGCCCCCACATCACAGCGACGACGACGAGCGAAACTAGTTGTGGCCAATTTTGTCGAATCTCTCTCATAATGGAGCCGGTGGGAATTGAACCCACGTTCCAATCTGTACCGCGTGCGGTGGTCAGTTCGGCTAAACCATTCGGCCCCTAAATCCCCGATGCTTTAGGCCACCGGGAAACCTCACACATCACTCATTCAGCACCGCACGCCCGACAGCAGCCTCGGCAACCATGCCCAAATCGCCCGCTTGCTCAGCAGCACCCGGCGTATCTTTGGCGGAATTGATCTCACGCACCACCTTATCCGTCGCCTGCCTCATCGACCGTTCACGTTCATAATTCATCTTGTGTTTTTGTGCCGACAAATGCCGAGCCAAACCAAACGCACCCGCAATACCCGCCGCAATGATCCCGTACATGCCGCCGGTTGCAGTATTGATCGGAGCTTTAACGACATGATGCACTTGCCCGACCGTGTTCGCACCAACATCAATCGGATGATCCGAATCTGCCAACGCCACAGGGTCATCCATCACGCCATCACCATCGACATCGACCACGGGGATCGCCCACGTCTGCATGACCTCGCCCATGTTTTCACAGCCCACCATTGACAACAAAGTTATCAACGACATCACAACAATCAATCCATACTTACCCATCATTTTACGCCTCGCTTTCCTGTTCTTGCTTCTCGGCTTCCGCCGCCTTCATCACATCCAATACGGACGGGCCGAAACCCGCTTCAATTTCCAATGCCGCCTCTGCCACCGCCGCCGGGATACCGTCACCGGGTTCGCTGCCAACCATTCGCAACTGGCGTATTTCAACCAGCAACGCCGCCAGATAATCCTCAACCGTCCAGCCCACGCCGATACCACGCTCGTTAAGCGCTTGTGTTGGTGTTTTGAGAGGCGTTTCTTCATCTGCCATCATTAATCCTCCATGTAGCCGATAACCGTAGCGGCCAAGTAAGAACCACCGCCACTCACCGGACGCATTCTGATTTTCCAACCCACCGGGGACGCCGGTATTCTCATGCCCTGCCAAAAACTCACAGACGAACCTGTCCTCAGCCGGGCCTGCGTAATGTAGGTTTGCACCGGCGAATCTCCCTCAAACAATCCAACCATCGCGGTTACCGAGTTGTTTGTCGTCACCGCGACAAAATCAATCACCGACGATCTTTCCGCCGCGATGATTACCACGTCCGTCCAATCGGACTCATTGCTCGTATTCTCCACACCATTAATCTGATTAAGCCGCCGCTGCATCACATCGAACCCATCAGGTCGAACACGCAAGCCCTCAGACGCGGCAACTTGCCCGTCTATCTGCACGATCGATGAGCCTGATTGCTGCACATGCACCGGCTCAGCTTCACTGCTGATAACTTTCGTAAAGTTCTCATCGCTTGCCGTGAACAACTCCAACCGGCTTACGTCTGCATTGGCAGGATTGCCACCGACCGAAAACTCAACCCATTCACCCGGCTGTGCAGCAGCATTCACATAGAGAATCGTGAATGGGTTATGCACCCATCCTTCCCCATGCTTCATTTCCCGCTGGTTACCATCCGGCTCATTCACCGATACGAACACGCGAACATTTGCCGACGATACCGCCGTGATTCGGAAGTAATGGCCGGGGTAGTTCAGATCGAGATTAAACAAGCCATCGGTCAAATCGACACGCACCGGCTTTCTGAATTGATTACCTTGGATCGTCATTATTTGCCACGCTTCCAGAACATCATGAGTGCTACCAACGCCAACGCTGGCAACGCATATTTGTTGATTAACTTCCCAGTCTCACTCTCGGCCCCGGTTGCGGATCGTGCGATGTCAGCCACCGCCGAATTCGCATCCGCCACACGACCGGCTACGGTGCTTGCAACGTCATCCACGCCGCCCGTGATTGAATCAACCAGATCAACAATCTCGCCGGGATCCAATCCGCGATCTTGATACTCAAGTGTCACATCACCGCCATCGGTTTGCACCGGGCCGATGTTGTTAACCTCCGCACCCTTGGAGCCGATTACATTCGCCCCTTGATCGGAGCCTTGCGTCAAGCTCGTTTGTGCTTGGCTGGATTTACTACTGCTTTTCGGCATCGAGCCACCTCATATATCCCGCATCAATCGGCTGATAGTCGGGCCTTAATCTGTTCACAGGACGCGGTGAATACATTCTCAAACCCACGCACCCAAACCGCTTCGCTTGCAGCTCAACAAACTCATCTATCGCCGCCGCATATCGTCCGGGTTTGCACTTCACCGCGATCATGTCCACGACTTTCCCGGCGTTCACTTCTGACAACGCCAGCACAAGCACGCCAACCAAATCATCCCCTCTAATCAGGCGATAGACTGACCATCGCCCGGCGTGCATGTTTTCGATTGCCACATCAGCCGCCCAATCATTTTCAGGCAAAGCCAAGCTATCCAGCAGCCCTATTTCTTCCGGGATTTCCGTCGCTTGGGTTTGCGATTCGATTTCCCAAAAACAAACATCGCCACAACTAACGCTGCCCCGATCATCGCTATGGTTGTCCATTGGCTTCCTTTGTTGCCGAAGACGACATCACCGCCGGTAAAGTCGCCGGTACTGGTCACGCCACCAACCGCCGGACCGCTTTGCAGACTCGCTGCAATATTTAAGGGAGTACTACCTGCCGACATATCTACCTCACTTCAACCAAATCCAAACCGCAACCACCGCACCAATCACAAACGCCGGAGCCAAAAACCAAGGCTTTGCCAGCTTCACAGCGACATCCGCCGTTACTTCCGCCGTATCGACTACGCCCTCGGCAACCTGCCCAATAGCAGCACCGGGAGCGGTATCAACCAGCACATCCGCCAGCGTTCCCGTTCCCTTGAAGCCGCCTTGCAAAATGCCAGCGTCATAATCTTCAAGCAGCGGTTTGTCACTGGTCAGCGAATGCCACGTATACCCGATACGCTCCCACCAACTCATCGGCCTACCGTTAATGCGTTCCCATTCTGCAATCGTCATTTCGTCCCCCTTAATCCGTTAGACGAAAAACAACAACCATTGCAGCGACGACCGCAACCACAGCACCGCCCGCCATCAACAAACGCTTATCAAACCAGCTACTACCGTTTGCAGTGCCTTGAGCGTTTGAGGTTTGCACATGCCGGTTATCTGAGCTTGTCGACGTACCACCGCCAATCAATCCGGGCAACGCTCCAGCAAGTGAGCCGCCAAGCTGCTTACCTGTATCTGCACTAAAAATACCGCCGAGGAACCCGCCGACACCATCAAATAATCCCGGCTTTTTCCCTGCAATCGGGCCTTGCGGCAAACCGTCAGAAGGCAAGCCAACCGGAGCCGTATCACCGACCGTACTTACGGGAGAGGTGATGGTTTGACCCGCCGGGCCGATCCCCAAAGGATCATCATTCAAAAATGATTCTACTGCCATAAAACTCATATCGTTACCTCCAAACCACCAAAGAAGCCGGGGCAGGAACCCACCCCGGCTCACCCACAACCACTAGAACCGGAAGTAACCTTGCAGCAACTTGATTTCCTGATTGCCCGTATCTTTTTCGACTTCGCAGATGAGCTTCATGCTCTGCGATGGTGCGATAGATTGAGTGTGTTCAGGGTGACCGGGCTTCACGAACGGCACGACAAGCACGCCCTTCATTTCTGCAGGAACCGTACCCGTTCCAAGCTCATACTCAACTTGGTTGATATCGCGGATCTCATCGGCAGTCAGCTTCACGTGTGACTTATCAGCACGTTCGAGCTTCACGCTCTTAATGATCGAATCGTCACGCTCACCATCCTTGTAGCCAACCAGCATCAGCAGGTGATAGCCACGGCCAGCGGTCAGGTCGAAAGTCATGTCTACCTGATTCTGTTTAACAGGCTCAGACGAAACACGGTAGAACGGCTTGAGATAATTCGCACCCACGCCGCCGAGCTTGCCGACTTCACCGCCTTCAATGATTTTCGGTGTCATGGCCAGCTTGAAGTTACTGACCGTTGCCGTGCCGGATTCCATCACGTCGCTGAGGGGGGCCGTGTCGATATTAAAATCGCAAGACTGATCCGCCGTAAAGTCAGCGAGAGAGTTGTAACCGCCAATATCAAACGGGAGCTTGAAGTAGGCGGAGAACTTACCAGAATCACCGGCAGTCAAACCCGCATGACGCACAGGGGGAGCCTGATTCGTCACCAAGCGGTGAAGCGTGGGGAGCATGTCGCCGGGGACACGGAAGAACGTGTCGTTACCGTTACGTGCAACTTCTAAGAATTTCAGGAAGCGATACAACCCGCCATCCTTAAGCGTGACCGTTCCAGCGACATCAAGCTCACCTTGAATCCAACAATCAATACTTTCAACCGGGAAATCCCGTGTATCGAGCTTCTCCGATTTTTCTTGACCGGGGGTACATTCAATCGGGTTCTGCGAGATCGTTCGCAGAGCCATACGTTTTGTCGTCGCCTTATCGAATTGCGGCGAACCATTATTCATCGTCAACATAAGACGACCTCCAACCTTGTTACCTTGTTAATTGATCAACCGATCGGCTTACGCACTGATCTTGGGAGCCACAAACTTAGCCCAACCAATGCCGACAACAATCGTAGTTACCGCATAGATCGCACCCGTTACAACCGTTTTTTTCAATTCTTTACCGCTCATCATGTCCACCTTTTGGAATCTGTGTTATTGGCTAACCGCTTAGCCTTTTTCTCAACTTCAAAAACACAGTATGGCAAACCGCCCCCTCAAAACATGGACACAGAAACAAAGAATTTTCAAAATTACCAATGTTTTTTATGAGGGACCACGCCGCGTTTAGGTTCACGGCCACGTGCGATATCGAAGTAATGAAAGCGATCAATCCTTTGCACCGCATCACTAATACCCGCAGCATCAATCCAATCTTGCTCAATCGCTGCATATTTATCACGCTGGCGAAAACAAAACAGTTGATTCACTTGCCCGCGTGCTTGCTTCTCAATACCCATCCAATCTTGCGATATCACAATGATATCGTGACCTTGGTGGCGGCCACGTCGCATAATCATTCGGGCTTGCTTCTGATCTGCCTCACAGACATCCGCAAACTCATCCAGCACCGCCAAGCATTCACGCGACGACCAAAACAGTTTCTTGAACGCCTCCCAATCATCCGTGACAAAATCAGCGTGCCATCCGTTTTTGTTTGGCCCACTTCCATAGGGATTACAAGGGTCGAACACAATCACCGGCCTAGAACGCGAAGCCGGTTTCTGTCGGCCCTTGCCCTTGGCCATTTTGGTCATCTGCTTTGCGAGCAGGCTTTTCCCGCTCTCGCTCTCCCCCGTGATTGCTATTCTTAACTTCGACATGTTTAATTACCTTTGCTTTCCGCTCGCCAACGATGCGGGTAAAGAAATACATTGATAGACCAAAGATCAAAACGCCTCCCCACGGAAGCCGCCAGTTTTTCATCGTGTTGCTTGCCGCCTCCCCAATCAGGTCCGCTTCATCTTTATCCGGCCTCCACTTTTCGCCGCCACGCTTTTCAAACGCGGTAAACATCGACTTGGTCGCAATCTTCCCGATTTTTGGCCCCGGTGTTGGCTCATCACCGTTCTGTTTTTTATTGCTTCCCGGCTCATCTTTCGGGAGGTTCACAAAGCCAGACGTGTAACCGGGTTCGTTATTTTCCGTGACGGTTTCTTTCGCCGCTTCCGATGAATCCGTATTATCTGGCTGCAATCCGAACACACCACCACCTGCTAATTCATCGCCGGGCTTTGGTTTGCCGGGCTTGCCAAACTTACGCTTGGGTGTGCCATCTTCACGTAAAACCAGATTGCCGCCGTTATCTGTCACACAATCAGACTTACGCCAAAACTTCCAATTATGCGGCTTTTTCCAGTCCTTCGGGAGCGTCACACCTTCCGGCTTGGGTGGTGCTTCCGGTGCGGCTTGTGGCTCGGGGCCAAGCAATGCATCTTCCAGATCAAGTAAATCATTCATGAGTCCATCTTTCCGGGTACGTGGTTGTTATCTTGTATTTATTAACTACACAGTAACAACCACACCCCTCGGAACATGGAACCATGATTAGAAAAATACGTGATATTATCGCAGGAACCCTAAAACTAACTGTTTGGGTTCTTCTTTCAATTCTTTGTTCGTTACTATTGGTTTTACTTGCGGCATTTCTTCCGTTGCTTGTAGCTTGTTTATTTGTATACCGCTCCATTCTTGGTTCACCCACGACTCAATCGGGTTCTGATTCATCCGAAGCATCGTCGCCATCTGACGACGAACCGACTTCGCTCGGTCCAGATCAAGCCCCACTCTTTCCCGCATGGCTGCTGAATATTTTTCCGAAGCTAGACGATATTTCGCATTTCGCTTCTCAACCTCAGCCAGCAAGTTCTGACCATCAAGCCCCGCCTCCTCCGCATACTCCGCCAGCTTGACCGCACAAGCATGTATCGATAGCGGGAGCCCTTTGTCACCTTCACCGTCAACCGCAAGCAGCGACTTCCACAAGCCGAATAGCTGGGCCTGTAATTGGCTCCGATCCGTGCTGACCTTCTTTGCACGGATCAGCGGCTTGGCTTGCTGTGAGCCATCTACGCCAGACTGCACCACCGCCCACCATCCCCGCACCTTCTGCATGGTGTGGTGTTTGGTGCGGTCATCGACCATCCGTAACCACGCACGCTTATTCTCATACTTCCCTTTGCCGGTTTTGCTTCCCGTGAGATAGGCCCACAAATTCGATTGCAGGATCATCAAATCATCGAAGTCATCAATCCCCAACTCGCTCAACGCCTCACGTCGTAACTGAAACTCCACGCGGATCACCTTCAGATCGCAATCCGCCCGCTTCACCGCCCTGATATCATCCTGTCCTGGCACGGGTTCACGGAAGCCGACCTGCTCAGGAACCAACCCCCACATCGCAAACAGCCACCACTTATGTGATTGCTGCATGATCTCCGCCGGTTTGTCATACGCCCGGCACAGGATCACACCACGACCTATCTGCATCGTCTGTAATTCCCAGCTTTCCATGTGCGGGCTTTGCTTCCTCGCTCGTGTGACCGCCCCACGTTTGAATGCACCGATGGAGAATTCACGCGATGGCATGAGGATATCGCAACACAAATCCACGCGAGAAACCTTCAACGCTTTAACCTCACCACCCGCATAGCTCACAATCCGCCGCAATCGCTTCACCGCTTCATCCGGCCCCGACATCCACAAATACTCTGAACGCATCTCCACGACCACGGACGGGCGATTGCCGGGGTCATAGTGGTCACCGACCTTCCACGTCATCTCTGCACTATCAAGCAGGTACGCATAGCCGCCGGCCCCGTGTTGCTTCACCGCAAAATTCCAGTCGTCACCGTTCGGCACTTCCGGGAGAATCCAGCCGGGAGCATCGAAGCCGACCACCTTCGCATCTTCCTTCCATGCCTTGCACATGTTCAGAAAATTTAAGCCATACAAATCATTGGGTTGTCGATCCCACTGCACATCCATCGTGACGACGAGCGAATCAATTCCCGATGCAAGTTTGCGGGCCGCTTCACCCTCGTTTAATTCAACTGGCAAAATCAAACCCTGCTCGTCGTGTTTCACGTTAGCAGGGGGGCTGTTAGACACTAGCCCCCCTTGCTCGTTTTCTACTGGCGCTTCATGCCGATTTTTGATAGAATCCATTCATCTAACCTCTGATTAGACACGCCGACAGCCTGCACGCTATTCGGCGTGTTTTTCATTTCATCCATGATGCACAATAAAACCGCCGCCACGCTTTCACGCGGCGACGACATACAGCTAATCGCTAAGTTTCACACTGCCATCACATACGCCGCATGACGGACCGCCACTATCCCCCACACTACCTACAGTGAACAGAAACCAAAACCAACCCACTTCAAGCAACACAATCATCATCGACACAACCCAGCCAAAAACCAGCCATGCCACCAGCGGGAAAAAAAGTAACCCGGCAACAACCAGAGCCACCGCAGTACATACAAACAAAGTGCCGTCTTTCAACATCACACCATCTCCAAAACGAACAGCGAACCGATATCGACCTTACGCATGAAGTCTTTTTTGTGAATGGGGAGCTTGTAACGCCAATCAGAATAGAACCGGACGTTTGCGGTTATCTTGTTGACTTCAAGCACGCGAACCAGCAGATAAACCACATCATGTGTATGCGGCGAACGATACTTGCAATAAGCCAATGAGCCGGGATCATCAAACGGCTTCAGCTTCCGCGTGCGAACATCCGCCAACCGATCAAGCCGCACCTTTGGCTTAAACGCCGGGACATCACCATGACACCAATTGTCTATCTGCTTTGCACGCCGCCGTTTCTCAAACCGTGCTACAAGCCGACGTTGCTTTTTAACTGCCTTGGAAACTCCGGTGGCATCCCTGCCACCGGCCCGCCTGACCGCTTTAATCGCTTCCATAATCGCTTCCTTGCTGATCGCTCTAATTCAATTTCTTGTAGATATGATTTTTGGTTGGCGTGGTAGCCGGGCAGGTGACCAACATCACGCCACAATGCAATCCGCCGCCCACGCTCCAATGCTTCACGCATCTGCGTCCTGTACGGCTCCGGGATCATCTCGCCCCCATCGTCCGAAACTCACGTCGTAAAAATTTGACCTTCCGAACCTGATCGCTTTCGAGACTGGCACGCTTAGCCCACATGCCATCAAGCACATCGAGCAGCGGGGATACCTTGCTTCTTAGATACTCCCGACGTTCTTCCGACTTGAACCCGGCTTCTACTTCCCGCGTGCGATACAGTCGCCAGCAGCACAACCCCGCACGTAACACAACACCAATTTCATCCTCGACAACCGCGAGTTTTCGATATGCACCCCGAAGCCGGTTTACTTCATCCCGCCCACCCGCCGTTAACATCTCGCGGTTTTGCCATAAGTTATTCAGCTTCCTCGACGCGACCCGCAAGTCCTTAATCCCACATTCACCGAATTCAAATTCGGATAACATGGTCTGAGCTTCAAATAAAACCGCCTCTACTCTTTCACTTGACTTTTCCGCTATTGCCTGAATCATGCCGACTCCTTAGGGGTTGGAGCCTGCAAGGTTGTTCCCGCAGATCACACAATTATCACGCATAAGCACCGGCGACACGGTTGTATCTCCGGTGAATCACGGATAAAATTATGCTGTCTGTAATTGTCACTAAAACAATCCTTGCAGACCGAGCATCGTGATGCGTCAACATCAGCGGTGCTATTTTTATGGGTATTTTTCGTGCTTTTCTCAGATCGAAGACATGAAAAAAGCCAGTCTAAATCACTAGATTTAGACCGGCCTAAGTAATCTGGATGGAGCCTAGCGGGCTCGAACCGCTGACCTACTGGTTGCAAACCAGTCGCTCTCCCAACTGAGCTAAGGCCCCTTCGCTTGTGCGAGGCAAATATTGTAGCGACTATCTGTTAGGGAGCAAGTAAGCTAGGCAGTAGCAAGGGCGGGCGAGGATCTCGTGGAAAAACGCTATCCCCATGCGCCGTGAGGGCTTGTGAGAGGCGGTTCTGCGGGTGTAAATGCTAAATCTTACGAAGAAGCAAAACCAGCCTACGTGTTGGGATGTTCATCGAGAAGAGGGGCGCCCCGAAGTTAGAGATCCTTCTTGTCTTCATCATCCACATGCTCGAAATCGACACTGCTCCAGTCGACTTCGATATGCTCCTTGTTGAAAGCTTCGACCGCAGCTTTGGCTTTGTCGAGATCTTTGATGTGGACGAGGACGTTCACGAGGCCGGGCGCTTCGGCGCGAAAGCCAGAGGTGATCTGGCCGGCAGAGGTAGCTTCGATGCCTTGCTCTGCGAGTGATTCGATCAGCAGCGACGCTTCGAGTTCGGTTTCCACAGACGTGACAACCGTGGGGTCTTCCGGGTGGCTGGTTTCGCGGTTCGGCATCATGATCTCCTTGTGCTGGCTACTTAAAAAAGCAGCGGGTCCTTGTTTAATCATAGGCGGGCAGGGTGGAGATGTGGGGGGTGCGGCAGGTGTGGTGAATAGTTAAGGAATTGCCACGAGTGCGTTGCGGGAAGATAGGAATCGCGCTACGATTTGCCTGCCGATATTTTCGCATGCCGGGAGGTGAGGTTCAATGATCTTTTTGAGATTCTGATTGAAGAGGTTTGTATGATGTCTAAGCGCCGATTAGTCGCGGGTAGGTCTTGCGGCCCAGTGCATTTTTTTGGCGAGCAGCCGCCAGTAGTTCATATCAGGATTGTGTACGAGCTTAAGGACGTTGGGATGGCGTTTTACAAGTATCTGTTGGTCAGCTTTAAGTTTGCATGATTCTTGTCCGTCGAGGACGAGTTCGGTGCCGTCGTTGGCGTTGTTAAGTTTGAGCCAAACTTCGCAGGAAGCATTGAAGACGATGGGCCGAAAGGCGATGGATTGTGGCGCGATAGCGGAGATGCATATGCCGTCAATTCCTGGGGAGACAATGGGGCCACCTGCCGCGAGGTTGTATGCGGTAGAGCCAGAGGGCGTGGCGACGATGAGGCCGTCGCCGTTGATGGTGGTGGCAGAGGAGTGGGTACGTTTGGGTTCGATGGCGAGCTCAATCTCGATCATGCGGAAGGGCGGGCCTGCAACGACGGCGGCGTCGTTGAGTGAGACGGCGCGAAAGATCGGTTCGGGCATGATTGCGTCATCGCCATCACCCCATTCTGCTGCGCCAGCCGGATAAACGGTGACATCGAGCATCATGCGGCGAGACATGCGGCAGGTGCCACAAAGAATTTTATCCCAGTGTGATTTGAGGTCGGCGATGGAGAACTCGGCGAGGAAACCGACCTTACCGAAGTTTACGCCGATCATCGGGATTTCAAGATCGACGAGTGTGCGTGCTTGTGAGAGGAGCGTGCCATCACCACCGAGGACGATGGCGAAATCCGCTTTGGGTAGATCGTTTGCGGCTTCACGAAAGAGTGATTTGGTGTCGGGTTCGGCAACAATCTCGGCGCGATCTTCAAGCCAGGGGCGGAAGGCGTGCATCGCTTCGACAACCTGCGGCTTAATGCGGTTGGCAAGGACAAGGATGCGCGGCTTGTCACCAGTGGAGGGATTGTAAAGTGTTGCGTCTTCGATCATGGAAAGTATTGTACCTTGTGGTGAGGGCGAGGGGTGAAAAAGCCGAATGATATTCATACAATCGGGCCCGTGCGGATTGACGCTGCAAGCTGCGGTGAATGTGAACCCAAACGACGGCGTGCATCAGGGTCAGATCAACAGAAAAAGAGGATGAGCTGTGCAGGGACTGGTTTTTGATGGTAAGACGGTGAGTTATCAGACCGATATCGCTGCGCCCAAAGCGGCGAAGGGTGAAGCGGTCATTCGGCCAACACGCATGGGTGTTTGCTCCACAGACATTGAGCTTTGCAAGGGTTATATGGATTACACCGGCGTGCTCGGTCATGAGTTTGTCGGCATCGTTGAATCTGTCGGCGATAAAAAAGATCAGAAATGGGTCGGCAAGCGCGTCGTCGGTAGCATCAATTGTGTTTGTGGTAAATGTGATATGTGTAAGGCTGGCCTGAAAGAACATTGCCGGGATCGTACGGTGCTTGGTATTTTAAATCGGGATGGTTGTTTTGCGGATAAGTTTTGCTTGCCGGTGATTAATTTGTTTGAGGTGCCGGACAATGTGGATGATGATCATGCGGTGTTTACCGAACCACTTGCGGCTGCGTACCAAATCTTAAGACAACTCACGATTGAAGGTCGGCCGTTTATCACGGTGCTCGGTGATGGCCGATTGGGTTTGCTCTGTGCGCAGGTGCTAAGTGGACTCAATGCGACGGTGCGGTGTATTGGGAAGCATTCGGAGAAGTTGGCGCTGTGTGAGAAATGGGGCGTGAAGCATCGCTTGCTCGATGAAGTTGGTTTGCGGCAGGATCAGGATATCGTGGTAGATTGTACCGGGTCTAAGCGCGGGTTAGAGGTAGCGATGGGTATGGTGCGCCCACGCGGAACGATTGTGATGAAGACGACTGTTTCAGTGCAGGGGGATCGTGAGCCGATCGACCTCTCGCCGCTGGTGATCAATGAGATCAATCTGATCGGCAGCCGGTGCGGCCCGTTCGGCGAAGCGCTTGAAGCATTGTCCAGCGAGAAGGTGGACGTGTTGAGTCTGATCAGTCGGCGGATGAAACTGAGCGATGGCGAAGCGGCAATCGCTGCGGCAAAGACCGGCGCGATCAAGGTGCTGCTTGAGCCATAATGACTAATGGTATGCTGAATCAGCTACGACCCAGCTTGGTCGCAGCTGAGGTGATGTGTATAGTTAATAAAGCGGTTGATGAATGGTCTTGGCACCGTTAGGGTGTGATTGATGTAGCTGTTGTTGAGCTCAAAAAACCTTGCAGGATGAGGATGGCGACGAGGATGGCGAGGATGATGCGGTAGTAACCGAAGAGTTGAAGGCCGTGCTTTTTGAGGTAGGCGACCATCCATTTGACGGCGATGACGGCGGAGAGCCAGGCGGCGAGTGAGCCGATGATCATGGGCGTCCATCCGTAGGCATCGAGCATGACCGGGCCGGCGGTTTTAGCTTTATATACCGTGGCGGCAAGCAGTGTGAGCAAACCAAGCAAAAATGAAAACTCGACGGCGGCGGCAACGGAGAGTCCGACGATGAGTCCGCCGACGATGGTGACAAGTGATCGCGAGGTGCCGGGCCACATGGCGAGGCATTGAATGAAGCCGATGATGAGTGCTTGCACTGCGGTGAGTGAAGTAATCGGATTGCCTGCGTTGGTTGCAGCTTTGAGTTCTTCAAGACTAATGCCTTGCTTCTTAGCGCGGAATTTTTTGGTCCATGCAATGGCGAGGATGGCGAAGCCACCTGCAAAGAGGGCGAAGGCGATCGGCCAAGGGTGGAAGAGATGTTCTTCAATGATGTCATCGAATAGCAGGCCAAAGAACGCGGCAGGGAGGAAGGCGAGGATGATGTTGAGGGCGAGGCGGAAGCCTTCGGGATCAGGTGTCTTGGTGATGCGGCAGAAGGCTAAGGAGCCTTTGGCCATTTGGATGATGCGTTTCCAATAGAGGCCGAGGACGGCGATGATGGCGCCGGCCTGAATGCAAATCGCAAATGCGTCGGCGGCATCCCCGGTAAGCCCTAGGGCCCGCTGAACGAGGATTAGGTGGCCTGTGGAGGAGACGGGGAGGTATTCGGTGAGACCTTCGACGATGCCGAGGATGATTGCTTGCCACCAATTCATGAGGAATCCTTAGATAAAAGATTGTGGGAGGGCATTTTAGGGGGAAGTGGTGGTTTGCAAAAGCGTGAGAAATGCATATCATCCATATATCCGGATGAACGGATTAACTGGGATGCTCCGTGGGTTAGTGTACACGGGGCTCGGTGAGGGGGAAGGTTGTGCGAATATGATTGAAACAGGGATGTCGGTCACGTGATTGGGAAGTCGCGAGGCCGGATGAAAAAGGAAAAGGGCGCGATATGAGCCGATTTGTTGAAGAGATGAAAAAACGCGTGCTGTTTTTGGACGGCGCGATGGGTACGAGCATTCACAAGATCACGGATTTGGATCTTGAGCGAGATTATCTTGGGCGGGAGAACTGCACAGAAGTGTTGTTGCTGACGCGACCGGAGGTGATCCGCGGGATTCACGAACAGTTCCTTGAAGCGGGCAGCGATGCGGTGGAGACGGACTCGTTTAACTCGAGTGTTCACACGATGGAAGATCAGGATTTGAGTGATCGTGTGTATGAGTTGAACAAATTGGCAGCAGAGGTAGCGCGGGAAGCTTGTGATAAGTATGAGAAGAAAGATGGGCGGCCACGGTTTGTGGTGGGCTCGATGGGGCCGGGCACGAAGCTTGTCACGCTTGGCAATATCACGTGGGATGAGATGTTGCCTAGTTATGAAGAGCAGGTGCGGGGTTTGGTTGATGGTGGTGCGGATGTGCTGCTCTTGGAAACGGCGCAGGATATTTTGCAGGTGAAGTGCGCGGTGATTGCCGCGATGAATGTGCTGGAAGAGAAGGGGCTTAAGCCGGACGTCGATGGGACGGGCGATGTGGCGATTATGGTGCAGGTGACGATCGAGCAGTTTGGCACGACGCTGATCGGGACGGACATTGCGGGTGTGGGTACGGCACTTAAGGGCTACCCGATTGTGAGTTTGGGGATGAACTGCGCGACGGGTCCTGCTGAAATGGCTGAGCATGTGACTTGGCTTGGTGAGAACTGGGATCGTGGGATTAGTTTGCTGCCGAATGCGGGCTTGCCGACGCTTGTGAAGGGTGAGACTGTTTTTCCACTGGAACCGAAGCCTTTTGCGGAGAAGGTTGGCGAATATGTAAAGAAGTGGGGTTTGAACGTGGTAGGTGGTTGTTGCGGGACGACGCCTGCTCATATTAAAGCGCTGGTGGATGAAATCGGTTTGGATTACAAGCCGGTGCGTCCTGAAAGTGAAGGGGCGAAGCCTTCGGTGAGTTCGTTGATGGGCGCGGTGGAGTATCGTCAGGATACGAGTATTTTGAATATTGGTGAGCGGACGAATGCATCCGGTTCACGGAAATTTAAGCGGTTGTTGGAAGAAGAAAATTGGGATGAGATCATGTCGCTTGCCAAGGAGATGGTGCGCGAAGGATCGCATGTGGTGGATGTGAATGTTGATTATGCTGGGCGGGATAATCAAAAAGATATGACAACGGTGGTGAGTAAGCTTGTGAATCAGGTGAATGCGCCGTTGATGCTTGACTCGACGCAACCAGCGAACATTGAAGCGGGGCTGAAGTGTGCAGGTGGCAAGTGCATCATCAACTCAGGTAACTTGGAAGATGGTGAAGAGAAGTTTGCACTGATGTGCGGGCTTGCGAAGAAGTACAACGCTGGGCTTGTTTTGGGTTGTATTGATGAAGATCCGGAAGAAGCAATGGCGCGTACGGCTGAGCGTAAGCTTGAGGTTGCAAGCCGTATGTATGAGCTTGCGACGGAGAAGTATGGTTTGGATGCGAGCGATTTGATGTTCGATCCGTTGGTGTTGCCGATTTCAACTGGGATGGATAAGGACCGCAAATCTGGCCTCGAAACAATTGAAGGCACGCGGCTGATTGCTGAGAAGTATCCAGAGGTGCAACTGACGTGTGGGCTTTCAAATATCAGTTTTGGTTTAAAGCCTGCTGCAAGGCAAGTGCTTAACAGTGTATTCCTCGCGGAGCTTGTGAAGGCGGGGATGACCAGTGCGATTCTGCATGTGAGCAAGATTCTGCCGAAGTCGCGCATTGAAGATGTGCAGTGGGATGCTGCACTTAATTTGATTTATGATCGCAAGGCTGAGCAGCCTGTGAAGCTGAATGATGGTACGGAAACATCTGATCCGCTTCAGATTTTTGTGGATTTGTTTGGCGATGATGCGGCGGTGCAGCAAACCAAGGTTGATATGTCGGAACTTCCGTTGGAAGAGCGGCTGCGGAAGCACATCATTGATGGCGAGAAACGCGATCTTGAAAAGAATCTTGAAGAGGCGATGACGAAGTATGAGCCGGTGGCGATTATTAATGATCATCTACTTGATGGGATGAAGGTTGTTGGTGAACTTTTTGGTAGCGGGCAGATGCAGCTCCCGTTTGTGTTACAGAGTGCTGAGGTGATGAAGACGGCAGTTGCATATCTTGAGCCGCACATGGAGAAGGTTGAAGGGCAGAGCAGAGGGACGATGCTCCTAGCGACGGTGCGCGGTGATGTGCATGACATTGGTAAGAACCTTGTTGATATTATTCTGAGTAACAACGGGTTTACGGTGTGCAATATGGGCATCAAGATTCCGATCAATGAGATTGTTGAGAAGTATAAAGAGATCAAGCCGGACGCGATTGGTTTGTCGGGCTTGCTGGTGAAGAGCGTGAACGTGATGGAAGAGAATCTCAAGGAACTGAATGATCTTGAGATTGATGTGCCAATGATTTTAGGTGGTGCAGCTCTCTCACGGCATTACTGTGAATCGCATTTGCGTGAAGTCTATGGCGGCAAGGTTTATCACGGAACGGATGCGTTTGAAGGCTTGCGCATCATGGATAAGCTTGAGCACAAACAGCTTGATGAGCTTGATGAAGAGATTGAAGTACGTTTGGGTAAACGCGCGGAAACGGATAAGAAGCTCGAAGCGATGGCAGCGAAAAAGGCTGCGAAACAAGAAGCAGAAGGCGGCGTTGCTGTGGCTGCGAAAAGTGATGTTGCGACGGATGTTGTTGTGCCGACCGTTCCGTTCTATGGTTCACGTGTGATTGAGGAAATTGATCTTGATCAGGTGTATCCGTTTGTGAATGAAGTTGCGCTCTTCCGTGGTCAATGG
Organism: Poriferisphaera sp. WC338; assembly: GCF_050931845.1. Lineage (GTDB taxonomy): Bacteria > Planctomycetota > Phycisphaerae > Phycisphaerales > Phycisphaeraceae > Poriferisphaera. The sequence goes on along the minus strand of NZ_CP194516.1, from coordinate 2,425,486 downwards.
CAGTATAAGAAGGGACGAATGACTGGGGCGGAGTATGAGAAGCAGCTTGAAGATGAAGTGCAGCCATTATTTAAGCAAATGAAGCAACGGTTCAAGGATGAGAACGTGTTGTTGCCGAAAGTTACGTATGGCTACTGGCCGTGCCAAAGCGATGGCGACAGCTTGATTATTTTTGATGCGGATGATCATGATAAAGAAGTGGAGCGTTTTACGTGGCCACGTCAGGCGGGACGCAAGCGATTGTGTGTGAGCGATTTCTTCAAGAGTGTGGACAGCGGCGAGAAAGATGTGATCGGTCTAAGCTGCGTCACGATGGGCAGCAAGGTGTCAGAGGTTGCGCAGAAGCTGTACGCGGATAACAAGTATCAAGATTACTTATATACGCATGGCATGGGTGTGGAATGTGCGGAAGCGCTGGCAGAAATGTGGCATAAGCGAATGCGTCAAGAGCTTGGGATTGATGTAGATGATGCGGGCACGATTCGCGAGCTGTTTACACAGAAGTATCGTGGCTCGCGATATAGTTTTGGTTATCCCGCTGTGCCGGAGATGAGCGATCAGGATATCTTGTTCAGGTTGCTGAAGCCGGAGCGGATTGGTTGCAAGTTGACGGAGAATTGGCAGATTGATCCAGAACAATCGACCAGTGCGATTATCGTGCATCACCCGGAAGCGAAGTATTTTAACGTATAACATGCTCTGTTAATTAAATCATAGAGATGAACGCTGTGTGCATTTGCATACGGCGTTTTTTGAGTCGTAGTGTGTGGGGCAAAAAAACAAACGCACCGCTTGTGGCGGCACGTCTGCATCACTTGATTGGAGGTCACATTTACATCATCAAGTTGGAGGAGGAGAACATTTCAATATTGGTTAACGACGTCTACGGTCGCGAAGTTTATCGACGTTTTTTAGCACGACATGCTTCATGCGGTCGGCTAGTTGGTTGACTGCGTCGTAGTAGCTGAGATTTTTTTGTTCAACTTCAATGACCTTGCCGGTACTGAGGATGACTAGCGCTTTGGCATATACCGGCGAGTGTTGGTTAGAAAGGTCTTCATCTGTAAATCGGACGGTGACCGATCGAACGTGGTGGGTGAGTTTTTTGAGCGGTTGGATGAGTTTCTTTTCGGTGTAATCTTTGAGTGGTTTGGAAATTCTGATGTTGGTCCCTCGAACAAACTGTCTCATGTTTGGCTCCTTTAATTTCCCCCGGGTTACCACAGTATTACGCCGGGGTTTGTGGTTGGGTTCGAAGTATTTATGCGATTTTTACAACCGCCTATTTAACGGCTGTTTACGAGATTATATTTCGGGGGATTACTGCAAATCCGGGAATTATGCTGTGAGCGGATGCTGTTGTGGGAATCTTGCGTGTTATCGGTAGGCGGGGTGGTGTGGTGGTGTTAAACTGTGCAGATCGCGTGAAACATGACCCCGTGTGGTACGTCTTATGTTTGAGTTGCGATCATTTTCGGGCGTTAAATTGAAAGGTAGACCTTTGAAGCAATGTCTAGTCAATTTTGTGTTGTTGTTTGTGGTGTTGGGCTTTTTTATGCCGGTGATGGCGGAGGAAGCTGAAGAGGTGATGCCAAAGGAAGAGCGTCTGATTGAAGCAGTCAGTGAAATGACTGAGGAAGACGACGCGGATAGCATCGCAGATGTTGAAGAGGTCGAAGAGCTTGATCTACAAGAAACGGTGGGTTGGCTGAAGCTGGAGAGTGGATTGCGTGATGGCCCGATCCCTTTGGCGTGGGTGCCTGAGAGTGAGGCAGGGCCGTCGTTAGAGAGTGTGCTACGCCAGATGGATTATGTTGCGGCGCGCGAACATTATCTGGGTATGGTCATCTTCTTTGATGGCGCGACGTTGACGCGGATTCAGGTTGACGCGCTTGTGGCAGGCATTCAGAAGTTGCAGGACGCGGGCAAGGTGGTGATCGCGTTTGCGGAGATGTATAGCACAAGTGAATATTTGTTGGCTAGTGCCTGTGATAAGGTGGTGTTACAGCACAAGGGAGAGATAGATCTGCGCGGGTTTGCGATGCAGGAAATGTTTCTTGCGGGTGTCTTTGAAAAGATCGGTGC